>CAYUCP010000027.1:0-10427 GCA_964443315.1 uncultured Gammaproteobacteria bacterium | reverse complement strand
TACTTCGGTGTTACAACCACAAGACTCAAACATGTCTGTGACCTCTTTTAATGTTGATTGATATAGATCCATAGACTACGAGTGTCCCACCTTCAAAAAAAGACCACAAGAGACAAGCCGCTTTTATTGACAGAGCATTTTTGCTTGATTACGATTGAAGCAATAGAGATTGTGACGCCTACCAAGCGTCATCAGAGAGAAGATCTCCTCTGACCGAAAGGCTAATCTAGTACAAAATAAGCGCTCTCGTCCGAGAGAATCTAGGTGGAACCGCGAGCTGTCCGTTAGCCCGCCCTAGAGTAAATACGGCCTCCCATATTTATTCTAGGGTTTTTCGTTCTCACGCGTTCATCTATGAATTCTATCGAACAAGTTCGTCATTCGCTCGCCCATTTGATGGCCTCGGCCGTTAAAGAGTTGTGGCCCGATTCAAAAGCAACCATCGGCCCCGCCATCGACAACGGGTTTTATTACGATTTTGATTTCGCGACACCAATTTCCGAAACAGACCTCGCGCGCATCGAAAAAAAGATGCGTGAGAAGGCGAAGCATTGGGACACTTACACCCAATCGTTTATCTCGATCGACGAAGCGCGCGAACGGTTCAAGGACAATCCTTACAAACTCGAGTTGATTGCCGAGATCGAACAGAGCAAAGAGCCTGTCTCGATCTATAGCTCTGGTGATTTCTCCGACCTGTGTTCCGGCCCTCACGTCTCCTCCCTGAAAGAAGTCGACTTGGGTGGATTCAAGATCTTGAAACTCGCAGGCGCGTATTGGCGTGGGGACGAAAAAAACAAAATGCTCACCCGCATTTACGGCCTCGCGTTCGCGACTCAAGCGGAATTAGAAGCCTACGAGACACAGCAAGAAGAAGCCAGAAAGCGTGATCATCGCAAAATCGGAAAAGAGCTCAAGCTGTTCACCATTTCCGATCTTATCGGTCCAGGCCTCCCCCTCATGCAACCGAATGGCATGATTATTCGCAAAGAATTAGAAGACTTTTTGTGGGATCTCCACAAGCGAAAGGGGTATAACCGAGTTTGGACACCACACATCACCAAGCTCAGTCTCTACGAGACATCCGGTCATGCTGCCAAGTTTGGAGAAGAGCTATTCCGCGTCCAAGGGGGTGATGAAGAGTTCTTCATGAAGCCGATGAACTGTCCGCATCACATGCAGATCTTCAGCGACAACCAATTCTCCTATCGCGATATGCCGGTCCGATACTTTGAACCAGCCACCGTATACCGCTACGAAAAAGCGGGGCAACTCTCAGGGCTCGCGCGCGTTCGTGCACTCACACAAGACGATGGCCACCTCTTCTGTCGCGTTTCACAGATCTCCGAAGAAGTGACAACGATCGTTCAGATCATCAAGACCTTCTACACCCGCATGAACATGCTGAACGAGTACTGGGTGCGCCTCTCCGTGCGTGGCGAGGATCGCAGTCAGTACCTGGGAAGCGACGACGTGTGGGAACGTGCCGAGGCAGCACTCGAAAAAGCAGCGAAGGAAAATGACCTGAACTACCGACGAGTCGAAGGTGAAGCGGCATTCTATGGACCAAAGCTCGACTTCATGTTCAAAGACGCCATCGGTCGTGAATGGCAGCTCGCAACGATTCAATGTGACTTCAATCTTCCAGAACGCTTCGACCTTGCCTTTACGAATGAAAAGGGAGAGAAAGAACGACCTGTCGTGATTCACCGCGCCATCTGTGGTTCGCTTGAGCGCTTCATGAGCGTGATGATTGAGCACTTCGCCGGCAACTTCCCTGTTTGGTTATCGCCGGTTCAGATTAAGGTCATTCCGGTACGCGACACGCATACTGCCTACGCAAAAACCGTTGCCGACGCTCTTCTCGATGCCGGCCTCCGCGTCCAGTTTGATGATTCAGACGAAGGGATGGGTAAAAAGGTTCGCGCTGGCAAGGTCCAAAAGGTTCCTTACCTGCTGATCATTGGAGATAAAGAAATTGAATCAAACGAACTCACCGTGGAAAGTCGCGACACGGAAAAACAAGAAAAAATCTCGCTTGCACAACTCACCGAGAAACTCACACGTGAGATGAAGGAGCGGGTATAGGCGAGTCATCTTCTAGGCTGAACCAATTGCACCCCATCACACTTTAGTGGTGGGGTGTTGGCTTTATATTTCGCTTATATTTATTGACTTTTTTATAATTATGTGTAATTTATTACACGTGGCCTATCGACCACGTAGACACACACGGAGGATAGTGATGACTCTCAAGGAGACGGTATATGCTGATGGGTACGCTCCCTGCTACGAGCGTCGGGGACGCATCCGGTATCTTCTGCGGGGTAACACCTGCATCTACTCAGGCATGACCCCGGCGACCGAGTTCATGTCGACGATCAACGCGGCTGAACATGTTGTCGAAGCGATCGCAGAAGCGGAGGGTATCGACCCCCGCAATGTGACCTTCTACGACCTGCAGACGCACCACGCGTACTCCTACCTCAGGGAGGGGCAGTACGAGATGATGAGGCTCACGGTCGAGTATAACGGTCGACAACCACAGGGCATCTCCGAGTGGTCCCCCGTAACGCCCTCACCCGAGACCCTCAACCTGTTCGTGATCTACCCGAACTAGCGCCCACGCTCGGCGCTAACATCCCCACGAACCATCGACGCGCGATCAGCACGTCGTCCTGCGGTTCGTGGGGCGATGTGTTTTTCATGAGAATACACAAAACCTCCGGCTCCCCACTCGTTGATGACCATCATTTTTATAATCAACTCGCCAAACAACAAAAAACCACCACAAACGTGGTGGTTTTTTGATTGACAGTGTCTGGGTCGCCAGACACTGTCGCTCATGGCTCGACGGGCGGGTTGAGGACTCGGCTTTGCAAGGGGTTGTAGGAGCTTTCAGGAGGGGTTTTGACACATGTGGGTCATGCTGGAAATCGGACAAATCGTACACTATTTGACAGTATCACTTTATTAAAGTAAAGTGCTTTTTATGAAATCTAGCTCCCCTCTCTCAAAAGAGCTGTATACCGCCATTTTGAGCCTAAAAACCCTGGATGAGTCCAAGCGGTTTTTTCGCGATCTTCTGACGGAGGAGGAAATTGAAGAATTTTCGAAGCGTTGGCGGGTCGCCCGGATGCTCGACGAGGGCATCCCCTATACGACGATTCAAGAAAAGACCGGCCTCAGCTCGACAACCGTCGCACGCATTTCGCGTTGGCTTAAGTGCGGCAAACAAGGTTACCGCCTCGTGCTTGATCGTCAGCATCATACGTCCCCCTCTTGAGAGAAGCGGCTCGCTTAAGGATTTGATGATCCCAAGAAACGCCCTTCTCCAAGAGGGGCGTTTCTTTATTCCGATTATCTCTATCCTTACCTATGAAAAACACTCTTATCTCCGCCCTGAGGGGCACGCGTGACTTTTATCCAGAAGACATGCGAAAGCGACGCTCTTTGTTGAATAGCCTTCGCAAAACCATCGAACTCTACGGATACGATGAGTACGACGCTCCGCTGCTTGAATCATTTGATCTTTACGCGGCCAAATCAAGTCCTGAAATCATAGAACGACAGTCCTACGTCTTTGAAGATCGTGGCGGTGATCGAATCGTCGTACGACCCGAAATGACTCCGTCGATTGCACGGATGATCGCCGCAAAACAACGTGAACTCCCATCCGTTCTTCGCTGGTATTCCTTTCCAGAATGTTGGCGCTATGAACGACCCCAGAAAGGTCGTCTTCGGAACTTCTTGCAAGCAAACGTTGATCTTATTGGATCGGACAGTATCGAAGCGGATGTTGAGGTTATTGATCTCGCTCTTTCAATGATTCGTGACCTTGGAATCGATATGTCCAAAATCGAGGTACGGATCAATGATCGCCGTTTGTTAGAGGGATGGTTAGCAGACGCTGGAATCACTCAAGAGAATCAGGCGAATACTCTCTCGTTGTTAGATGAGAAAGGTAAGCTTGAACCAGAAGTATTTCGTAGTCGTCTTGTTGAACTTAGCTCAATCGAATCTGCTGATGCGTTGATTCAGAAACTCAACTTGTTACCGGAAGCATTACGTATGGATGAAGAAGCAGCTCGCCTATGCGAGACCCAAAAGCAGCTCGCAAAACTTGGATGGCAGGATAATGTCAAAGTCGATGCAAGTATCATCCGTGGCTTCGTTTATTACACGGGTATCGTCTTCGAGGTCTATGAAACATCCGGCGAATTCCGACGGGCGATCTTTGGCGGTGGCCGATACGACGGACTGGTTGAAGCGCTGGGCGGATCGTCGGTCTCAGCGATTGGATTTGGGGTAAGCGATGTCTCTTTGGAAGAACTATTGCTTACTCAAAATAAAACGCTGGAGAACACAGAGGATAAAGCTGTCATACTCATCCCCTTTTCAGATGTGGAGGCTCAAGAACAATCAGAAATCGCAACGCTCTTACGGGCGAACGGGATCATTACTGCAACGAGTTTCCCACCATATGGATTTTCCCCACAGTTGAAGCTAGCTCAAAAGAAGAACATCGAGACCGTTATTCTCCTCGCTTCAGAAGAACTCAACGCTAATAACGTGATCGTTCGCAATCTTAAAACCGGTTCACAGGAAGTTATCGCGATAGACAACCTCGCCGATTACTGCAAACGGCTGACAAGCACTAAATATACCTTACTTATCCAGTGATTCTGGCACTCCTTCAAGCTCTGTTGTGTTTTGTATTGCCCAAAAGGATTTGAAGGAGTTCCAGAATGGACTGGACTCCACACAACGGCGTTGCGATTACATTTACGGATGATGCGGAGGCGGAAACATCTGGTGGCTCTACGAGCTCGGGTTATACCGGATACGTCTCTCTTCCCGCGCATACCATCACAAGTGTTGCGAATACGCTCACAACGGGGGGATATAACGCCTACATCATTTCTTCGGCGGCGCTCTCCGGATTCCTGGCATCTTCTACGTCCGCAACGTTGAGTGAGAGAAATCAGACGATTGCGTTATATCTTCCATCGGATACGGTTGCTGCCGGAGCTCCTACGGTGACGGCGCTTTCAGGAACGACGGCGTCTATCACGATTGCTACAAATGGAAGCTCCCTTTTCGTTCCTACACAAAACGTGGTCAAAAGACCACGTTTTGTGTAAACACCTTCTACCGATTATCGAACGTATCCGAGGACGCGTACCACAGACCACTGAAACGGCGACTGTGGGACGATGCGGAATAGCCTACGGAATTCAACGATTCCTTGCCGCTCTTCCGTTAAGTTTCGTGGGAATCGAATGCGGTACATCATCGTATTCCAAGCAAGATTATCAATCGGATTCTGGAAGTTTGGCGTTCGTCCAAAGATCGTTCGGAACGTCGCCAACGCACGAGGAACCATCGACTGCTCGTAAGAGAGATTACGCGTTCGAGGAATTTCTCCATTTGCGATGCGCTCAAGATCATCCACCGGAATCGCACCCGCCTCACGACCCATCGTCTCGACTGCGTCACGCACAACCGCCCCGCGCTCTCCGCTTCCAAGCGCACGGCTCGCTGCGCTTGATCCACTCTCGATAAATGCATCCACCGTCACAGCCGGAACCACAGGAGGAGCTACAACCGGCTGCGCCACCTCAGTGAGAGGGACTTCCGCTACCGGAGAAACGGGTGGAGCTGGGGGAAGAACTGGGACTACAGGGGAAACTGGAGGAGGAGTAATAGTAGGCGCGTTGAAGAAGTTCACGATTGAACCTCCGCCGCCGCCACCGCCAATCGCACCGCCGCCTCCACTGCTACCGCCACCCCCTCCTCCGCCGCCACCGCCGCCACCGCTCGAAACAACGGGACAGGCTGAGGTCGTCACGGTTCCGGCTGTTGAAGTCGCGGTCAGCTCTCCAACGGCGCTGCGCGCAATCGTTTCAAAGTTATAGGCGGTTGCACAGGTTAATCCACTGATCGTGGTCGCGTTCCAGGCAGCAGCCGATCGCCATACGGGAGATCCGGAAGAGGTTCCATCGGCCGCAACATAGGTTGAAGCGGTCGAATTATAGACGGCATACTCAGAACTGATTCCGTTTCCATTTGTAGCAATCGTGATAGACGCCGTCGTTCCGGAAAGCGCCGTGACCGTAGGAGCTCCGGCGGCAACCGTATCCGATGGAAGATATAACGCAATCGTCTGATTTCTCTCGCTCAACGTCGCCGACGTAGAAGATGCGAGGAATCCCGAAAGCGCCGCCGAAGAAATGGTGTAGGTGTTATATCCTCCCGTTGTCAGCGTATTTGCAACACTTGTGATGGTATGCGCGGGAAGAGAGACGTATCCGGTATAACCCGAGCTCGTAGAGCCACCGGATGTTTCCGCCTCCGCATCATCCGTAAATGTAATCGCAACGCCGTCAACCGCCGTTGAACTATCCGAACCGCGAAGGGTTCGTACACGCGCGTCATACTTCACGAGAAGACTTCCGGCTACATCCGTCACGTTCGCGGACGTTCGTGTAAACGAGGTGTTATCCAGAATATTCTGCCCGCTTGAGTCTGTTTTTACATCGTACTGCAAGTTTTCGGTGAAGACGCTATTACGAATAACATTACCGTGAGCAATGGATGGAGCGCCCCCACCACCTCCGCCGCCGCCACCAGCATCCGCCGCAAAATAAACACCGTATCCATTACCGCTAATAACCAGATTAGAAAACGTTGAGGATGTCACGCTCGCGGCCAAAGAAAGCCCTGCGTAGTAAGATAATTGACGATCGAGATCCGGTGCTGAGGCCAATCCAGCCATTAATGTTGCGCCAGCTGATGTAATAGCACTCTCATCATAGGCGTAATCACCTGTCGCTGGATTATACACAAACGCATCTTCTATAAAGGCATCCACGCTGATAGCGGGACAGCCAGTAGCGAACGCGGCTTGGTCAGCGAAGGCCTGTTTCGGAACAACGAACGTTCCATATTCTGTTCCACCATTCGTCGTTCCAAGAACGATATGCACGTTCAAGGGCGGTGTACCCAGGACACCCGCAAGACTTGCATCCCAAGAAGTGCCATATATCCAGCTACAATCATTTTGGATGATTAGCATCGGAGCCGGGATACCCCACTCTGGCGGAAAAGGAGATCCTCCGGCATTCGCAGAACTCATCCCATCGTCATAATCATTTCCTCCGTACGAGAACAGCATATGTCTTAATGTCACGGTTTCCAATACGCCATCCGCCCCCTGTATCGTAAGATCCGAAACCGTGGCATTTGTTATTCCACTAATATACAAGGCCTCAGAAGAGCCCGAGGGGTCAATGATTGTACTGGGACCTGCACCAATAAGAGAAACGGTTGTGGTCGCTCTCTCGGAACTGATAAAGATTGAGTCGTACGTTCCCGCTGCCATCTGTATCGTATCGCCGCTCCGTAAACCATCTTGAAGCGTTTTACTAAGATCACCCGGATTCACATCGATCGTAGCATAATCCACCGTTCCATCATCATCCAAGTAAATCGTCGAGCGACGAGTGCCCAGCCAAGCCCCTATGTCATCGGTTGTTCCATCGATATCAAGATAATCACTAAATGGAACCACCTGACTATCGTTCGTCGAGTCTACATCAGCACCTCTCAGAAGGGGGTTATTCGTTTTCCAGGTATCGGATATCACCGTGTTACCCACACCCTCCATCGCTTGTTGCACCCCATAGCGTCCATTCTTCACGAAGGTCAAATCAGCCGAAGAAGGCGCTGACAGATCGTTGAGCGTCAAAACCGATCCACTAGAATCGTCCCCGAAAAAGAGATTACGCGTAAACAAGAGCGTTGCTGTCATGGTCTCGGCCCCTTTTCCCGCGCTATGAACCTTGACAATATCTCCCGTTCCACCGCACCGGGTTCGTAATGTGTTATTCGTAAATGTGAATGAGGGTGTCATGCTAAGCCCTAGAGCCGGCTGAATGTTAACCGTCTGACACGATCCACTGTCCAAGGGCGAAGTAAGCGTATTTCCAGATAGAGAGAATACCCCCCCAACGGTACGAATATCGAGTGTCATCTTTAAATTAGCGGGAGAGGCAAGCGAAGTAACTCGAACCGTGTTTGTCGTGAACGTCATCCCATCTGCATAGACATACAGAAAAGAGGAGTTATGCGCCACTTTCTCCGATGCGTCATACCCCATCAAAAACGTATTATTCTGAATGATTGGCATTGTGGAGGTACCCACCAACCCGAGAATCGTCCCACGCGTATCCGCTTCGTCGATCGGCTTATCTCCATAAAACGTATTGCCGCTAATCAGCATGTTGGTACTTGATGCTGTAGATCGCAACCAACGAATATTTGCATTTCCGGAAATCTCCGCATACGCAACATGTCCATCCAAGAAATCGATGGTACCCGTCGCCCCTTGAGTGAAGCTATTATTTACAATTCTAATTCCAGACGTATAAACAGACTCTGGCGTTGAGAGGTTAATGTTCTCAAACAAACATCCGGTGATCGTGGAGGTCGTTGATAGAAAGAGCGTATTCACACCGGCAGGATCCGACTGACCAATGCTCGCACCCCCTGTACACTGGAGCGTTATAGACGCATGCGGAAACGTGATTCCGGACACACCAAAATCTTCTCCACTCGCATCATATCCGGATCCTCCTCCCTGAACATCAATCACGTCCCCTTCATTTGCAGCAGCGAAGGCCGCATTGATCGTGGAGTGATCACATCCGTCATCACAGACTGTTAACGTTGCTGCATGTGCCGTGCCCGTAAAGGCTATTCCGAACACAAAAAGAAGGGCGAGAAGAAGGTATTTATGCATAGCGCCCATAGTATACCCTATAAGACACAAAAAAAACACCCACAATGCGTGGGTGTTTTTTTGTATATCTGCTCGTTTAGCGCTTGCTCCACTGTGGTGCGCGACGCGCTTTCTTGAGACCGAACTTCTTACGCTCTTTGGCACGTGGATCACGTGTGAGATTTCCCATCTTTTTCAACGTCTTGCGCCAGACCGGGTTGAGCTCAATGAGGGCGCGAGAAAGACCGAGACGCAACGCGTCCGCCTGACCGCGAACACCACCACCTTGCGCATCCGCGGATACATCGACAGCCCCTTCCAAGCCAACGGCCTGAAGCGTTCCTGTGATGAGGTTGCGGAGTTCGAGCGGACCGAAATAATCTTCGAGGGTACGGCCGTTTACCGTGATCTGGCCATTCCCCTTTTTAAACAAGCGCACCTTCGAGACGGAGGTCTTGCGACGACCGAGCGCGTAGATGTATTCACCCGTTGGAGCGATGATCTCCGCCTTTACTTTCTCGACAGGCTCTTTTACGGCCACTTTCTTGGCACGAGGAGCGCGAGGCGCTTTTGGCTTTACTTCTGTGGTTTCCATAAAAGATTAGACGATAATGAGACGAGCCATCCGATCGGCTTGCGTACGGTTCTTTGGAAGCATGTACTTTACCGCGTGGCGAAGAATTTCTCCCGGCTTTTCAACCTGAAGTTTCGCAACCGGCAAACGCTTGATACCGCTTGGGCGGTTTGAAGAGCGGAACAACACTTTCTGTTCCATCTTCTTTCCCGTGTATTCAAGTTTATCTGCGTTCGTCACACGAATCGTTGCCCCGGAATCGATGTGAGGGGTGTAATCAGGCTTATTCTTTCCCATCAAAAGCTCGGCAATTTCGCATGCCAAACGACCGACGACACGTCCGGTCGCATCAATCGTGATAACTTCACGCGTAAGCTTTTTTACGGCTGTGGTTTTTTTGATAATAACAGGCATAGACTAGACGACGAGTTGAATCTGGGCCATCTCCGCACCATCCCCTTTGCGGACGCCGAGTTTAATAATACGCGTATAGCCTCCCGGACGCGTTGCGTAACGAGGACCGAGTTCTTCAAGAACTTTGTTTACGGCGGTCTCCGTCATAAGGACCTTCAAAAGCTGACGGCGATTCATAAGAGACTTCACACGACCGCGTGTGATGATTTTTTCAACCATGGGACGCACGGCTTTCGCTTTCGCGAGGGTGGTATTGACGTGCTCATGAAGCAAGACGGACGTTGCCAAGTTGCGCAACAATGCGCGACGGGGGCCGGCCTTGCGATCTAGAGTTTTTCCTGTTCGACGATGTCGCATAATAGGTTAGGGGGAGGTCTTAGGCGGCTTCCGTGTAGGAAACATCCTTCAGAACGTTCACATAATCATTGAGAATTCCAACGCCTTGATTCACGGCATCAATTGGATCAAGACTTCCGTCCGTTTCGATCTTCAAGACAAGCTTGTCGTAGTCGGTCTTGTCTCCCACACGTGTCGCTTCAACCTTGTAGGACACATTCACCACTGGGCTATACAGCGCATCCACAGCGATGGTTCCAAGTTCAAGCTTTTCTTTCAAGCGCTCTTCCGTTGGACGGTATCCACGCCCTTTTCCGATCC
>CAYUCP010000026.1:0-11031 GCA_964443315.1 uncultured Gammaproteobacteria bacterium | reverse complement strand
ATTATGCGGCCTTCCCAAGGCTGAGAGACGGGTTCGACTCCCGTTACCCGCTCCAAACCGAATTTAGCCGGTCCAAGGTACGCCCTTTTGGCTTCCGTATGCTGGTTTCTTCCTGTTCGCACCGTTGTTCAAGTTCCCTAGCCTCCGGTAGCTTCTCTTCAAAGGCGATATATTGCCGTTTGGCGTTAAACTCAAGCTTCCCGCCTTTCAAAAGGAAATTCGCACCAACCTTCGAGATAATCTGCTTCTTCTTCTCAGTACTGCCTTCGGCGAACTCCTTGGCAGCAGTTAAGGCAACATCGAACACGGTTTGAATAACTCCAGCGGTTTTATCCGCCCGCTGGTCGATCTCCTCAATAGCCTTGGCAAACTTGTCACGCTGAACGGTTTCTACCGTCTTGCGTTCCTTGAATTCCTGGTCATTGAGTAAGCTGCCATCGCTGTTTTCCGGAGAAATCTTGAGGTTCAGCAGATTATCAAGCCTGCGCTGGGCTTCGTCGTGGGCTTTTCGGAGGGAGGCCAGTTCCGCTAAGCGATTCTTTTGTTCGCGAACTCCGAACTGCTTGAGGTTTTTCATTGCCCAGTCATGGAAGCGAGGGGAGACTCGTACGTTTCGAAGCCGTTCTTCCATCTGTGCTTCGATGTCTTCCAGCTTGGCAGCAGGTTCGTCACAGGCTTGCCCCTTCTTTTGCCTAGTGCAACGGGCGTATTCGTAGAACTCGTGCGCTCCTGTGATCTTTACAAAACGTTTCTGGTGATCCACGGTAACGGAGCCCCCACACGGGCATTTTATGAGGCCAGAGGTCAGGGATTCATATTTTTGCGGCCTGGGAATGTGCCTCCCTCCCAACATTTCCTGGATTCGTTCAAACTCTTCCCTGGTTACCATGGAAGGGTAATCGCCTGAATACGTTTCACCATTCCATTCGAACTGCCCGGTGTAGTAAGGGTTTCTGAAAATTGCATGAACAGTGCTCTTAGACACCGCTTGGGCAGGGCGGTGTTTGGTTGGACGGGTAGTGAGCCCCCATTCATTGGCAGATCGGACGATACTGGCGACGGTGTGCTGGCCGGTGAGCATCAAATCCCACATCCGACGCACCAAGTCGAAGCGTTCGGGATCCTGGAGATGCTTCTTGTGGCCCTTCTCCGCCCATCGGTCAGGCATATATCCCAAGGGAGGCTTGGTCGGCATGGAACCGAGTTGGCATTTCTTCACCATTCCCCGCTTCACGTCCACGCTCTGCTTGTCGGAAGAATATTTTGACTGCGAGAGGGTTATCGCCAGCATCATCTTTCCTTCGGGAGAATTGTGAAAATGGTAGGAGGCGAACCTAAGATCGCCAATCAAGCCCTTGTCCAAGAGGTGCATCACCATTCCACCGGATATCGGTTCACGGGAAAGTCGATCAGGGTGCCATGCCAGGAGTCCTTGTACCTTTCCCTCCTGGAACATCTCGACCATCCTTTGGAACTCCGGTCGATTGTAAGGTTTATACGCACTCTTCGATTCTCGGATGATTTCTACTATCTCCAATTCAGGAAACCTGCGTTGTACCTCCTCGATCTGGGAGTTGATAGAGAGCACCTGACGGTCTTCGCGGTCTTCAGTGGATTTTCGAGCGTAGACGACGTATTTCATGTTGATCCGTGATGAGAGGCTGGTGTATCGCGAAAGGGACGGCTGTGGCACTCCAACTCGGAATCCCGGAGGAACTTTGTTGGCACAGTCGCCCCTGTCGAGGCAACAAAACAAATCCTGCGGGAGGTAGAGACCGGAAGTTGGAGTGCGTAGGAATTATAGGCTTGGGCTAGCTTCCTGCAAGGCTTGTTCGGATTCGCATATCACGTCTCGGAACGTCTCTACGGGTTCATACGACCTGGCCGCCTCACGAGGATCCTTTCTGGATTTCAGAACACCAAGCGAACAAAGCTCGTCGAGATGGCGTTTTATCGTTTTCTGGTCCTTGCCCATGCTTTCCGCCACCTCCTTGGCCGTACGACTCGCACCATCGCCGAAAGCTCGCAAAACTTCCGAGCGACGGGGCGGCATTGAAGAAAGGACGATCCGGCGGGCAGTACGGACTTCTTCAGTAGTCACTCCTGCCTTCCCTCGGACTAAGGCGAGCGCCCTACATAAGCGACGAAGCTGGAAGAGTGCCCTGAACGGCTCTTCGATCTGGATATCTATCGGTTCGTAGTGAGTTTGCTCTTTCCCCGCGTCAGTAATGAATTTTCGAGCTTCTGTAAGTACGATTCCCCGTGCATGGGCCATAAGATTAGCCAGACCGTTGATTTGCTCGATAACATCTTCCGATTCCGCCTCCAGAGTAATGGAAGGAAGCCGTTCTTTCAGCTGCATGCAGTAACTTGAAACCGCGATTGCGGCTTCCTGCTCCATTCGAGCAAATTCCGTCTGCTGCCAGATTGACATCAATCCCTGAGAACGTTGTGCATCGGTCAGGCGAGGGATCTCCATTTGGAGGAACCGGGCACCGACCATGTTCATGTACTGCTGTCGCTTGTTCAGCGCCATGGGTGTGATACAGCCCAGATGGGAAAACAAGGATTCATGCCGGATTGTTCCTCGTGTAGGGGAATGCTTTGTATATTCGCCATCGTAAATGGAGACCATATCGGTTACGAATTGTCGAACGATCTCCTCGTTCCTGCCAAACAAAGTCGAATAATCTTTCACGATGAAACATCGTTGGTTGATCAGGGGTAGTAGATCCTTCGGTTTGTCGTTCTCCTTCTGACCTGAGCTGAACGGATTAGCTGTCATTGTATCCAAGCGGTACGTCTGCGGGGCATAGCGAAGCAGGTAGACCAAGGTGGTCTTGTTTGCGCTGGGATTTCCTACAACCAGGAGCCAAAGCGGGTTCTTCTCCTTCCCCATGAACGTCGATAGGTAAACGGCCATGGCTACCTCTACGCAATAATCATGCACGAACCCAATGTTTCTAGTCTTCGACAAAACCGTCTCTAGGGTCAGAGGTTCAGTGATCAGCTCCACTTCGGGAGTTTGTGTCGGTGGTGGGACAGAAACTCCACCCCGGGCGGCCAGTTCGCGTTGCATGATGGATTCGTAAACCCCCCTCAGCTCGTCCTCCTCCAAGGGCGGAATATTCTGGCGATTCCACTCGCATAATTCCGTCCATGCCTTCGTTTCCCATTCCTCCGTGGAGTACTTGGCAAGGAGACTCCCCGCATATACGGCTGATGCATCGTTCCTCTGCCCTTCAGCGACGCCGCGCGCCACACTCCGAGCACCTCGTCGCTTCGACCCTCCAATTTCAACCATGAGCCAAGGAGGGAGGGGGGTGGGTGAAATTTTTTCAAAATCTCCAATCCACTCATAGCGCTGCCCGGATTGGTGTAAGGATGGGGGCGCCAACACATAGCCGCCTTCTCCGCGTATGTCCATTTTGTCACGGAAACGGACGCTGTTGCGGGGCATATTTGTTTGATCTCCACGGAAATAGAAATGCCGTCCCCCGCCACCTGTGGCTACCGTAGACGTTGGGGGAATATCCAACCCTTCCCAATCCCCGTTTTTCTCTACATCCAAGACCACGAGTCCGTCCGAAATCTTGCCTGTCACGATTGCTACCCCCGTGGTATCCGAACTTTGAAACCATGCAAGTACCTCTTCCCGGGAAGGAAGACGTGTCTGGTAGGCTTTCCATTGCTTAAGGCGGGGTTTCTTGTCCGCGCCCACCGGAATGACGGAGAAGCCTTGTTCCAAGTACGACAAGGCCGCTTCTTGAAGTGAAATTGTGTTTTCCATATGTGTATGGAGTTAAGAATTAGGATGTAAAGGGGGGATAAGCTGGTAAAAAGCCAGGAGTTCGCTACCCATCAGTTCGGCATCCGCATAGGGAAGCTCTACGTCGTACTCATCGCGGTATGTAGTGATGAATTCCTGAACTGATTCGGGAGTGAGGGTCATTGGTGTTTGTTTACTTCGGCACGTTGCTATCCCCTTATGTGTGAAAATTCATCGTGCAATCCGGAATTTCACCTAAAAACCCCTTATCTAAGGGATTCCTAAAAAATATTCATGCGCTGTGAATTTCATCACGGCACGAACTCCACTCCTACCCTAGGAACTGCTCCTCCATGCCCTCCAATCTCCGATCAGCACTGATGTAAGTTGTATCGTCGCCATAATCTGGAGTTTCGGGAATGAGGTTGAACCTTACTTTGTGCAGTTTCTCCCTACGATAATCCATGAAGGGGTCGTCTTGGATACCGAATGCGGCTTGCAAGGCTTTTGACAGGGCACCCTTGCACTTGCTCAGGTTGTTTTTGCCTTCAGCCGTTGTGGCTAGTTCATGGGTTGTTCCCTCACCATGTAGTTCCGCAAGTTTACGCAATAATTCCCACTGCTTGTTCGGACGCTTTGCTCGTTTATCCTCGAAGTCCCCCAAGGCGTTGTAAGAAAAGATGCCGATCCGCTCTTTTCCCCGGTCCACGGAAATATCCTGCGGGTTGATGAACTTAATCGTTACTTCCTCCCACTTGGTTCTGTGGGGAAGAGGTAGTAGGGAACGAGATCGAACCTTGGCGGGATCGAGATCTTGGCTATCTAGCCGGCTAACCAAGTATTGATGCAGGGTTAGGAGCATGCTCTTGAATTGATCCTGTGGGAAATGAGTGCCACGCTCATGAAAGACTTCGTAGTGGTCCAAGTACGAAACTAGTTCGTCCCATAAATACCACGGCATAGCCTGGTCCATCTCAAGATCCTCGGCAATCGCTTTGCGGATGTAGTTAATCTTCGGGCTGGGCCATGAAGGAGAGCCATCTACGAAATCTTCTTCATCCGACAAGATCTCGTAAAGCCTAATCTCTTCCAGCTTTTTCGGATGCCGAGCCTCGAAGAGGTGCCTTTGGCGTTCAAAGTCAGCCAGGATCACTTGAATACTGGGATCTTTGCTGGCTGCCAGGAAATATTCTTGGGAGGAAGGAATAAAATTGGCTTTAGAATCAATAACCAGCTTAAGGTGTTGGTCCATAGCGCGTTTTATACCTTCCGCGTGCCTGTTATGGGTAGAGGTGGTCATCATGGCGAGGATTTCACCTATCAAATGCGGTCAGTTGGTCAAATTTGACCTGTAGGAAGGTTGGACGGATGATGCACTCATCACCACCCTATATTCATGATTCATGCAGTTCTGCAAATTCCCTTCACAGTGGGCACCGAAAGATTTGTACCAGCTTTCGACCGGACTCTACATTTATCCAGGTGAAAGGCTGACTCTAGGTGGAGATAATTTTAGTATGAAACTTAACTCCACCTACCTGATTGCCGAAACGGCTGGCTCGGATTTTAGCACTACATTGCGAGATTTCCTCGTTTTTTCTGCCATTCTATTCGACGAGCGCCTGGGCTTGAGGCAATACGAGAAAAGAAAACTGCTCTTGCAGAATAGCGAACTCAAATCCGTTTCCGAACTGGTTTCATCCTTTGGAGAACCTGAGGAGGCCTCAGAGAAGATCGATTACGATGATGCCTTTCGATGGGTTTACTTCATGACCGTAGACAAGGGTACCCCTCCATCAATAAGAGACTGGTGGGAGAAATTCCGCACTCTCGTTGAGGAGGACATAAACCTGCTGAGCTTATATCTTTTCCCAGTAGAAGACGAACTGGAAATTAACTCAAAACCCTTCTACAGGCCATCTTTCTTGCAGATCTCTCTCCACTTCACCGTACTGGAGGCGGCATTGCTCCAAGGTAAGAGGAGGTTTTGCAGTAGTCCGGCTATGTCGTGCGAGGTGTGCAGTAGGACAAACATTCAACACGAAGCTAAATCCGGTCGACAGGCATTGGAGGAAGAGCTTAGAAAATTACCAATTAGCGCGGATGTGGCCGAAAACTACCTTGACTATATCAATGTTGCGCACAGGATCAGGAACAGCACTTTTCATATGGCTGCCCAGGATAGCGCTGAGCATCAATGGCAAACCAAGAGTGGCACCAAAACCTATGATATACGTGACTATCAGCAGGAGAGCCACGACTCCAGCGCTTTGCTGAACCTCTCACTCGGTATGAAGGATATCGTACGCCAACTTCTCCTACACCGCTTCTTTGGCAGCAACTATTTCCAAGCAGTTACGCCCCTGAAATCGATGCAAATTGGAAACTTCGGGGGAATTGATGAAAGGTAGGCTTCATAGGATGGACTTGTTTTGGGTGTGCGAGGGCATAGAATATTGGTGACCCTACACATCTGAATCTAACTGTACTGAAGTACAGTGCCAAAACCGCAATCTCGCAAAGCTGGGGTGACTCAGCTCTGGTCTACAGATTGCGGTGCGCAAGCATCCAGTTGTGTAGGGTCAACCATCTGGGTTGCCCCTTTTTGCGTTATATCTTACCTCTCCCTTTTATGCTCTGGATCTGGATAGCCTTAGGCTTACTGTTTGTCATAGTTCTTTGGCTCATCATTGAAGTGATTACCCTGATCGATATCCTCAAGGAGTTAAAACCAGGTATGGATGGAATGGAACGTCGAGTAAACAGGATCAATAAGCAGGTATTTCCCCATCACTGGCCCGGGCAACCAGACTGAGCTGAGGGCACCTGAAAAAGATAGTCATCGGGAAGTTTCGTCGTATGCTATCAGCTGTATCCTTACACTATGGATTCGACGAAACAAATATCGATCAGCTACATCATCCCACGAGTCCAATTCTTTCCTACCCTTGAAAGAGCGAAGGAGTCGTATAGCTCTTCATGGTTTAAAGATGAGTCGGTCGACATCTTTGAAGAACTCTTCAGCAGAAAGCGCACCGTTATTGTAGGCGAGCCGGGAATAGGAAAAACGGAACTAATGGAACGTTTGGCTTCTAAGTGGAAGGAGAGAGGAGGCCGAACTTTACTTATTCCGCTAAGGGATCCAGAGATCACAAAAACTCTTGAGAGTATCCGAGGTGGAAAAATCAGATACGAAGCCATTCTTCTAGATGGCATGGATGAGATTTCGCTCGAGAAACTCCAGACAGTCGTAATGCAAATCCAAGAAGTTGCCCGGAAAAATGAAGAATGTAACCTATACCTTTCTTCTAGGTGGAGTTTCGTCTTGGAGCATCCTGAATTTTTTTCAGGGTACTCTTTTGGCTTAATAAGAAGGTTTTCCTACCAACAGATAGAAGAATTCCTCGGCCAATCTAATGGCCTTTCAGCTCGTGACGTACGAGCTCTTTGGAAAGGAGCAATGATCTCAGGGCATGGAAAGATGGTCATTGAGATCCCCCGGTACCTTGCCTACCTAGCAAGATTTATCCAAGACAAGGGTATTAAGAAGGCAGCTGAAATTTCGAGAAATGATTTATTCGAATACTTCATAGAAACAACTCTAAAGAATGAGGACAAGAAGACAGAGGATGTGCATTACCCCCTCAAGGTAAGAATTTTGGAGAAACTGGCCTTGGTGATGGAGATCCACCAAACTAACTCAATAAGTTACGATGACTTCATCACCTTTTTCGACAATGTTAGATCAGATTTAAAACTGAGTGCATTATCAATGGTGACGTTGGGGGGCTTCTTCAAAAAATCCCTTCTAGACTGCGACGGAGAGGGCACAGGAAAGATCGAATTCGAAAATCCAGAATTTCAGGAATACCTTGCAGCCAAGGCAACGACACGGTTCTCGGACATCCAACGAGCGCTTTTCAGTTTCATGATCGAGCCAAACTTGAGAATCCTATATCCGAGTTGGACAAATACCTTGGCATTCTTGGTAGACATGCGACCCGAGCTCCTGGAGGCGGTCATTGAATTCTTCGCAATCAAAGGCGAAGGCCATACACCGCCAGACGAAGCACTGGCCGGGTTCATGTCAAAGATCAATCCGAGAGTAGTACCAGAACACCGTCGAGAAGAACTTTTTGAAAACCTGATTACCTACTATTCCACTCGCCTTCAATGGATGCCTGGGGAATTGGGATACCTCATTGGAAGCTTATTCTCTCCTGGCTGCGAGGAGTTCCTTAGGAAAGCCCTTCAAGAATCAGAAAGAAAAATTGGAGACC
Source organism: uncultured Gammaproteobacteria bacterium (assembly GCA_964443315.1). Taxonomy (GTDB): domain Bacteria; phylum Patescibacteriota; class Patescibacteriia; order 2-12-FULL-60-25; family 2-12-FULL-60-25; genus JAGOTP01. The sequence goes on along the minus strand of CAYUCP010000026.1, from coordinate 2,982 downwards.
AGCACTTTGTTCCACTGACCAATGTCGTTCACGCTGTGGGCTCCATCCTAGAAGGCGGAGGTGAAATCGATAGGAAATTCTGGAAAGATAAGCTTGTAGCTTTGGCCTCGGACTCTAATGAAAACGAAGTTGTACGTCGCCACGCGTTATCTGCATTAGAAAATCTCAACGATCAGGACGTAGTCGACAAGTTGCCCAGATCCGTCATGGAGGAAGGAGGTCTGGTAGCAGAACGCTTCGTGGAACTTTGCACCACTATAGCCCCCAATCATCCTAAGAGTATCTCCTACTTAGTAGAAGACATCGGAAGGAACAATTGGCGCTCAAGGTACGCCCTTGGAGAAATCGTTGACCCCACAGCTCTAAAGGCTTTATTGAAGGCCTTCAATCAAGATGAGCGATTCAGAGATGAGCTCTTAGACCACAGCTGGACCTTTGAAAGACACGAGAAGAAGTTGATAGAGCACCTGGAGAAGGTATGGGACAAGGAGATAGGGATCTTATGCAAAGAGGCAATTTTGAAGACCGTCGAACCTGTCTTATCGCATAAAAGCCAGAAATCGGAGCTCGTACTGGGCATATGGAAACTCTGTAAAAAGAAATTGCCCAACTTCATTCCCAATATTTTAAAAGTGCTCCATAAAAGCGAAGGTAAGAGTGATCTCTACTTCGCCCAGAGACTGTTAAAGCATGTCATGACGGAGAAGGATCTCCCATTATATGCAGAGAATATGATCGAATTTGGCGAAAAGGATATGGCCTTCCGCCTGATTAAAGAAATGGAAAGCACGGGATCTTGGAAGGGAAGTGTGATATCGAAACTAATCAAAACTAAGTTCTCCAAAGAAGAATCCTCCTATAAGAGATTGGCTAGCCGATCGAAAGAGTCTTCTGAAAACATTGCCGATCAGAAGCTTCTTAAAGATTTTCGCATCCTGCTACAGCCTTCACCAGGACAGTTCTCAGGCAATGTATTTGAAACCTACGGCCATTCCTTTTCCAGGCTAGACCCACTCCTGAAAAAGAAGGACAAGGAGCGTATGCTATATATCTTGAAAGGAACAGTATTTGGCGTATATGAGCCAAAGAACTGGAGCTTTAAAGTAACTAAACAGGAAGGAAACTCCAAAACCTACACTACGAGCCAAGGAGTGAAAATATTCGGTGATGCACTAATGGTAGCGGATAAACTGGGATTCGACCTGGAACCGTATAGATCAAAGCTGATCCATTACATTCCTTTTGCCTACAACGAACACCTGGCGGTGATTTTCAAAGAGATCACTAATGTGAGGCCAGATGAAATTCAACCAGTCCTGGAGATCTATGGAAAACAAGAATCTGATCTCTGGCTCCATCAGCCCGGTAATTTCATAGAAGCCGCGGAAAAATACGACTTGAGGGGTGCAGTTGGCGTACTTAAGAGCTTCATTCAAGAACCTCGACTGTACGTTCATGAACGTGTTGAAGCGCTTAGGGTAGTGATGAAGCTCTCTCCGGCCAGAGAAATAGAGAGGAATGTCAGGTTCTTGGAGGAAATATTTGAGAAATACATTAAGAGCCAAGACGCTGCGAGTAAGGAGATTGCCCTGAAGGCAAATGAACTATTGATCCAGATGTACCAAAATAAAACTGCATTTGATTGGAGAATGGAGGAACTCATAAAAAGGGCTGGTCCGGTCAAAAGGAGAGAGGGTGTCTACACTCCAAGCAAGCTAGAAAACGAGATGGATAACAAAACCTTTAGTGCAGTACTGGAGGGCCTGGACAGAGCTGACTTCCAAGAAGACTACCTACGATTGGTCGAACAAGCAGTGGATATAAATGAGAGACAAGAGGATTTCTTGAGCTATGGAGGCTACATATGGAAGATTGTTTACGCATACTTCGATAATCTCAAAAAATATGGCTCTTACGAGCCGCTGAGCCGACTAGGAGAAAAGCTCCTGGCCCTACAGGGAAAACGTGGAGCAAATTGGTTCCTCAATGAATTAACACGTCTGAGGGGTTCCTACATGGGTCACCTGGGTAAGCCTGGTGACTGGCCAGGATCTATACAAAAATACAATGCCGCTCTGGAATTTTCGGAACACAAAATCTTGAACTCTGATGATCTTGTTAGGCACACGTTGGATTGCATCGAGAAGGAGATCAAAAGTTGGGTAGAGGATGAGGGCGGATATGCCGTGATCCTGGATAAAACTGGGGAGAAAACGAAAAGGAATCATTACGAAAGAATCGTTCAGCGATCACTTAAGAGTGAAATTCGTTTCCAACTGCAAAAAAGAGGATTTCAATGTGAGGTTATCCGTGAATCAGAGCTGCATGATGGTAAGAAGGTAGATTTCACTATCTTCTCAGGATTCGTAGGACCAGTGGTATTGGAGGTTAAGTTGGCATCGAATAGCCAGATACGTGGGACTGAGGCCACTTTAAAGAAATCGAAGTCATATACAAACATGAAGCAGTACATGGCAGGCTACAACGCATCCCGAGGCATCTTTCTCATAATCAACGATCAGGAAAAGAGTAAGTTAGAGCCAGTTACCAAGCTTATGAAGGATATTCCCGGAGTAGAAGTGTGCATCTTGAAATGCAGCGGGGATTCTCCCATAAAAAAGAAAGCCAAAAGAGGTTCCAGTCAAAAGAACAATAAAAACAACCACAAACGTGAAAGGAAAAACAATAAGAGATCTTTTAAGAAGCCCGCGGGACGCACATCTCCAGGAAATCGGGAATAATTATACAAGGGGAAGTTTCCGCGCCCCTAAAAGAGTTTTTTGACCCCTAAAAGGAATTTTTGGAATTAGGTAACGCAAAATCTCGAAATTATTAGGTGTGATCTCTAGCTTTCCTGGGAAGGTGGTAGACTTTGATGGCTCAAGTCAGAGAGCCATTGCGTTTTTTCGCACTTCGTCGAAAATGGAGCTCCATCGGATTCCCACGTCGTTAGGATAATCTAACAATTAGGGATAGTGACGC
>CAYUCP010000025.1:0-11324 GCA_964443315.1 uncultured Gammaproteobacteria bacterium | reverse complement strand
GCATTGAATTGACCTGGGTGAATCCAGAGGATCCAGATTTTAGTAAGACGCAAATTACACGTATGTCCAGCGATGCCGCTGGGAGCGATGTATTTATCTGTCTCACGCCGGAAACGCGGTGTACGGATACACCGCCAGCCGGAGAAACATCCTTTTTGTATCGAGCGGTGGCCTTTGATGCGAGCGGAAATCCTTCAACCGGTGCCTTGGTCCGCGTCACGCTTACAGCTGCCGACGAGCTGGTTGTTGGCGAACCAGCGGTTCCAAGATCTGACGATGAGCCGACACCGATAATTCCACCAACTCCACCGCGCCCAGGAGGGGGTGACACCGAAGGTTCATTGCCACCCATTTTGACGCCGCGGCCAACGCCGGATGCTGGATCTGGAGCAGGAACCGTAGCTTCGAGTACGGTGCCAATCGAAGAAACGAACGGAGGTGTGACTTCGACTGATCCAATCATTATACCGGGCGCAACTCCAGACGAGGCGACTGATCCCGGTTCCTTGTCGGGCGAGGAGCGTCTCGAGCTCGCACCACGTTTTTTCTTGTCAGCCACTGTTCCTGCTACTCCAGATCGAGCGGGCGTGAGATCGGCCTTGGTGGGTCGCTCGATTCAAGTACAGATTCCTGTCACGGAACTGCCAACCTCGCTGACGCAAGCACAGCTTCAAACGAGCGGAGGGTTTATTTACCAGTTCGCGTATCGTGAGCCACTTGGTGCGTTTGTTTCGGATTTTACGCTTGAAGCTGCGCAAGGCATGGATCAATTTGTTCAGATTCAAGCAGTGGCAGCAGATGGCCGTCGTTGGGTAGGGCGCTTTCCCTTTCGGGTGATTCTGCCGGCTCGGGTTACTGATGTGAGTGAGCGGTCACGTGTAGCGATCGTGGCAGGAGCGGTGATTGAGGCTCTCTCGGTTGATTCAGCGAGTGTTGTTGCGCGGTTTACTGCAGATACGGATGGTCGGTATGCGGGTGTGTTGGCGAATGGCCGGTATCGGTTGCGTGTAACGAAAGATGGATTCCGTCCATACGAACAAACTATTCAAATTGAGAATGGCATTTTGGCTCGGGATATTGAGCTCCGTCGCACTGTGCGTTCGATCGCGGAGATCATTAACCCAGAAGCACCACTGAGAGAAAATGTTGCCGCTCTCGCCTCGGAAGCAGTACTTGCTGCAGAGATCGGTTTGGAAATCGCGCGTAGTCCAGAAGTTCAAGGGGTGACGCGTGAAGTGGTTGCTCCAGTCGTGGTGGTTGCGACTGTTGGAACTACAGCGACGGCGGTCAGCGGGTTTACACTGGCAAACTATCTTCGCTTCTTGTTTACGCAGCCACTCCTTTTGATTCGACGTCGGAAGCGCAAGTCGTGGGGGGTTGTTTACAACGCTCTTTCCAAACAACCGGTTGAGCTCGCGATCGTTCGCTTATTGAAAGCGGGTACGAGTTTTGCGATTCAAACTCGTATTACGGATGCACAGGGACGATTCTCGTTCTTTGTTCCACCGGGTTCCTATACGATTCAGGTCCAGAAGCCGGGTTATACCTATCCAACGACCTACCTCAAGGATGAGCGAACGGATGTTGATTTTGTTGATCTCTATCATGGGGAAGAGCTAAAGGTGACACAGATCGCGACGATCTCGCCAAATATCCCACTCGATCCAGTGTTGAAAGAGGAAACGCCAAAAGCGATCACGCGAAAGCGGTACTGGCGGAAAATGCAGTCTATCTTAGGTGTCGGAGGAATCTTTGTTTCCCTGGGCGCCATTGTGATCAGTCCAACGTTGCCGATGATCGGATTCGCGCTGTTCCAGGTGGCGAGTTACGCGGTCTTCCGTCGGTTGGCGATCCCGCCAGCACCGAAGCGCTGGGGAATTGTGTATGACTCAGACGGTAAACACCCGCTCGCGAAAGCGGTCGTGCGTATCTTTGATAAGAAGTTCAATAAGTTGTTGGAAACTCAGATTACCTCCAAAGACGGTACCTATGGATTCTTTGTGGCGAAGGGCCGTTACTACCTGACGGCGGAGAAACCGGGGTACGAGCGCTATCTCTCAGCAGACTTGGATCTGACACAGGCAAAAGATACCTATATCGATCATCGATTCGCTCTAAAACAAGCGACCGTTGCCCCAAAATAACGTCCACAGCCTAGACACAAGTTATGCACATATATGTGTATAACACAGGTTATCCACATGTGTATGAGTTTCGTTCTTGGCTAAGACTAAAAGAAAAATGGCGTTTAGCCAAGACAGACTACAATAAGGGGGATGGTTTCACGTTCCTTCCGATCGTGGCTCGTTCGCGGGTCATGGCAGTGCCTAAAGCTTCTGTGCTTGGTAGGAGTGATTAGCTGTGTCTGGGGATCGGCATCAATGGCCCAAGCGGCTAGCGGTGTGATCACGCGGCAGATCAACTATCAAGGACGACTGATGGACAGTGGGGGGTCGGACGTAGCGGACGGAACTTATCAGATGGAGTTCAGTTTATATGATGTGGCGTCGGGCGGGACGCCCTTTTGGACGGCGACTGGTACCACGGCTGCACCAGAGAAAATCCCTGTGACGGTGAGCAATGGTCTATTCACGGTCATGCTAGGAGATACTTCTGCGTCAGGTGGAACGCAAGCGCCGTTAGATGATATCGATTGGAACAATGACACGATGTACTTAGGCGTGACAATTGGAGCAGACGCGGAAATGACTCCGCGCAAACGACTGGGTGCCGTTCCACAGGCGTTTAATGCGATGCAGTTGCAGGGCATGTATGCCTCCAGTACGGCGGGAGATGGACAGAGCGTATTTTCAGTCCATCAAACCAGCCAAACGGCTGCCAAGGTGGATCGCAGTGCGTTGGACGTTCGAACGCAAGGCATTTCGGATACGAAAGATTACATTGCTCGGTTCTTCTCTGGGACGGGGGATATCGCTCAGTTTAGTATTCGTAACGATGGGTATACGACAGCTAAGCGGTTATATGCGATGGCTTCGACCACAGGGGCGATAGTTACCGGTCTCAATGTTGGTGAGAAGATCCAAGGGAATATGTGGGGCGGAGCGTTCAATAGATTGCTGGCTGGGACAATGTCACCAGAAACCGCGACAGGGACGCTAGATATGGTGACTGTCATGCGTTATGAAGGGAGTCATGAAAATGCGTTGTGTTTAGATAATGCGGAAACGAATGACACGTGTGGCTTTGTCGCAGGGGCGAGTTTAATTGCAGATGGGACAATTAATGCCTCGGCTTTTGACTTGGCAGAGCAGTACGAAATCACGGGCGAAGCAGCGCCGGGTGACGTTTTGGTGCTGGATGAGAGTAATCCGATGTTTGTACGTAAAAGCACGGGTGCAACTGACGAGCGCTTGGTGGGAATCGTCTCTACTCGTCCGGGGTTGTTGCTCGGCGATTTAGAGGAAGGGGTGCGCGTGGCCTTGGCGGGACGTGTGCCAACACATGTTTCCATAGCGAATGGTCCGATCGCGGTTGGTGATGCACTGACGGCTGCGCCTGTTCCCGGTATGGCTATGAAGGCAACGTCTCCCAGACAGATTCTTGGGTACGCGTTGCAGCCAGCGTCAGCAACAGGAACGATCGAAGTTTTTGTAAAAGTTGGGTATGACGCCAGTGCCTTTTTGCGAACGGCTCAAGGTCAGACGACGGCGAATGGATCTCTCGTCTTTGGATCTACGCAGTCCGCTACAGTCGGAGTGCCAGCCGCGAACTCCTGGGGAATCACGTGGCGCGGGAGTTTGTGGGATGGCATTCAAGCTATTAATAAAGATTTCCAGTTGTTGAACGAGCCAGTGGTTGGTGGTCCGGCGACATTTGCTTTGAAAGCGGGTACATCGACTGTTTGGTCGGTGAACGAGTCAGGGGTCATGCGTACCTCCGGCGACTTCTTCTTAGGTGGACGCTTCTTCCCGGCTACGCGTAGCGCAGCGCAAACCGATAAGTACATATTTTTGGACGACACGGGACCAGCCTCTTCTACCTACATTGCGACGAATGCAGATGGATGGCAGGCGAACACCTCGTATGACTTTGCTGAACGTTACTATTCGCCAGACGCGCTTGAACCAGGTGATGTCGTGGTTTTGAGTCAGCGTGGTCGCTTCCATGTACAGCGTTCGATGAAGCAAGGCGATGTTCCGGTTGGGATCGTTTCAACCAAGCCAGCGTTCGTGGCAGGTGCACCAGAGCCATCGACCTTCCCAATCGCGTTGGCGGGACGTGTGCCAACACGTGTCTCGGCAGGAGCTGGTGCCATTCAGGTGGGTGATCCACTGACGGTTTCACCAATGCCAGGTGTGGCGGTGAAAGCGATTCAAGCGGGTCCAATCGTGGGGTATGCATTGGAAGACTATTCTTCTGCCACGGTTGGAACAATCGAAGTCTTTGTGAACGCGGGTTGGTGGGGCGGTTCCGCGATTATCATGAATGAGAGTAAGCCGGAAAAGGTTGGTCTTGTGGCTGCCCCGTCGGCAACGGTTGTGCTACCAAAGTCGTACCAAGGGGTTGCGCGTATCTTGGCGGGCGCAACGAAGGTGAAAGTAGTTCATCCATCGCTTGGTACCTTCCCGCTGATTCAAGTTACGCCATACGGCAAAGTGGATACGCAGTGGTGGACCGATAATTCCTCAGATCGTGGCTTTGAAATCATTTTGAAAGAGCCGCTCGCGCAAGACGTGACCTTTAGTTGGCGCGCCGAAGAGATGAAGCCAGCCGACAACCAGCTTTTCTTATCAAACGAAGAGCCAGCTGAATGGGACATTTATAATGGTCAGCCTGTGATTCGAGGTGGGCAATCTCAAGTGCCAACTCAACCAGAGACATTGCCTGAAGTGACCTCGGCGACCACGACCCCAGAAGTTCCAGAAACCTCCTCAGTAACAACAATATCTGAAGTGCCTGCCCCTGCTCCGGCACCGGTAGAAGAGATACCCGTTCCAGCCGAGCCAGCCGAACCGGCCGAACCAGTATCGCCTGAGCCAGTTGTTTCACCACCCACTGAACCAGAGATTGTAGACTCAGTACCAACGACTGAGCCAGCTCCTGAAGAGAGCTCGCCACCGGTTGAGCCTGCTCCTGTTGAATCCGCCCCCGTTGAACCTGTGACGTAATCCGTTCGAGTGAGTGCGACAACAATGCTATACTTATCGCATGTCGCGCTCTGTGATCGCTCTTTTTGTGCAATCGTTTCCCGCTGCCCTTCCGCACGCCTGGCGTGTCGTTTGGCGCGCCCATCTCGTCTATTGGATGGACTGGTTGATTGCGCTCTTTCTGTTCGCGTTGCCGTGGTTCGCGATTCCACACTGGGTTGATCCGGTTGAATTACCTAAAGCCCTCCTTAGTATTGGTGCGATGGCGTTGTGGTTCGTGTTCCGTGGTGTCTACTCCGCGCTTGGTCAACTAGAGCTCCGAGAAGGCTCCGCATTGCCTCGCCGCTGGTCGGCATTTTCTGTGTGGATGATCGTGTTAGTAGGAGTTGCGAGTATTTCCTGGGTACTGGCTGCCAGTCGTGGGATGGCGTGGTTAGGGAACGGAGCGCAAATCAGTTCGTCGTTTGCGACGATTCTAACGGCGCTGTGGTTGATCGGCGCGGTCTATGAGGCTACCCAGCGTTCTGCCTTCGTAGGACGTTTCTTTACACGTTCTTGGTTTGCGGGAATGTGTGTGGCGCTCATCGGTTCGTTACTTGTCCGTATCACGGCTGGTGCGGCTGCAGCTCCATCGATTTTTTCCGTTGGGCGAGTCTTTGATCTGTGGTTGTTCTTGCCGGTCGTCTGGTTAGTTGGTCTTGGGTTGTTGGCGACACGTGGTTCTATCCAGGCGCCACTGACATTTCGTAAACTTGCACGCTATCGATTGAGCCACTTAGTATTAGCCTTCGTCCTACTTGCGACCCTCATCGGTGGACTGTTGGTCGATCTTGGTTGGCTTTGGTTGATCTTGTTCGGTGGATCAATCATTGTGAAAGTTCTTTTAATTTCGGCGAAGCGCTATCCATCACTAGCAGGCTTCTTATCGCTCCTGAGCTTATTTGGCAGTCTCTTCGGTCTCTTGATTTCTACTCAACAACTTGCAACACCACAGTGGATTGTTCAGGGTCGACAAACATTTGGGATAAACCAGTTGTCAGAAGTCCTACCGAGTCAGAAACTAAGCTGGCACGTCACCAAAGCAGCCTTACAAGACGCGCCTTTGTTTGGGGCTGGTCCCACGAGTTGGATGTCTGTCTTTGATCGTGAACGACCGCTTGAGCTCAATCAAACGCCGGTTTGGAATGTACGCTTCCCACGCTCCGCTTCCTTGCTCACAACCGTCCTAACAGAGTATGGATTGGTTCCGAGCGCGCTCGCCACGTTGTTTTTTCTTATCTTGCTCGGGGTGGCAGCGAAGGTGGCTGTTCAAAGCAAGGATCTCGGTCTTGCCTGGCATGCGCTTTTTGTCGTAGCGGGAATTGTATTCGCTACGCTTCGCCCAGCGAGTACGCTCTCTGTCTTGTCTTTGTCTTTCTTGGTCGGTCTTTTGGCGGCGCGAGTCTTTTTACCTGCCAAATCTCAACTTGAATGGTCTGAGCGTCGAGTGTTTAGTCATTCCGCGGTGGGTGCTTGTTTGATCCTCGCGATGGCGGCATCGATGGTGGTGTTTCAGCGCGCCGTCGCCGCTGAGCTCCTGACCTCGAATGAAGCCTACGCCCTTCCTCTGACCCGTCGGTTGAACCCAGCCGATGATTTTACCTATGCGCGAGAAGCGTTGATCTCGCTCGATCAGGCAGAAGTTGTTGCAGGTCGCGGAGACCTTCGTAACGCACTTGCTTGGCTTGATCGTGCCGATCAAGCGATTGCGGCTGCCCGTGATCGAAATCCGGTAGCCGCCGAACATGTGGCGCTAGCACTTCGCTCGGCCCAGCTTCGCGCCCAGCTCGATGGAAAAGCCGAAGAACGCGTCTTAGCGCTTGCCGCAGAACTGGACGCACGTCGTCCAACAGATCCAGGCACGCCGCTTGCGATCTTTGGAGTGCAACGTTTGCGGGTCGCGCGTGAAGCGCAGCTCATCGCCCAAGAGCAGGATCCGGAGCGTAAAGAAGCGGCTCTACAACGAGAAACTCAGGCTAAATCAGCCGCTGAATCCGCTCTGCAAGAATCGCTTCGCCGTAAGCCTGATTTCGCGCCCGCGCTTTACGCGAGAGCCTCTTGGTTGGCGCAGCAGGGAGAAACGCGGCAGGCAATTGCATCCTTGGAGCAACTCGCTGAGCAAAATCGCGATCGAGCCGATCTGTTAGTCCCGCTCGCGTTGTTGTATCGTCGCAATCAAGAGCCGCTCAAAGCTGCTGCTGTGTTTGAAGCTCTGGCTCTCCGTGCCCCACAAACGCTCGAGTACCTCTGGCAGCAGTCGCTTGCATTGATTCAGGCCGAACGCTGGAATGAAGCGACGGTGGTCCTACAGCGATTGGTGGCTGCGGATCCTCGCGCAGTCCAGTATCAACAGCAATTGCAAGAAGTACTCCGTCGTCGTGCGCAAGCCAGTGTGCCAGTAGTTGCAACCTCTACGTCTGTCACGACAACGTCTACCGCCACCTCAACAACGCCTACGCCAAAACCCGCGACACGTCGTCGTGTTACTCGCTAACCCCTATGTCTCTTCTCATTGCTTGGAAGCGTCTGTTCGATCGCCCAGTAGCTGACAATAACCGTCAGGCGGGGGAGATTCGGTCATGGCAAAAAGTCATTTTAGATGAACAAGAAGGGCTGCGTGAAGAGCTCGAAACCGTGCTTCGAACCTACGTGCGCACAGTCGATCGCTTTGTTGAACGCGCAGCGGACTTGTCTGAAGAACAATTTGCCAACGAGCAGCACACCATCGAATCGATTCGAATGATTTTGCAAAACGCCATTCGTCGGTTGGAAGTGAGTTGTAAAGATCACCGTGAACTTTTGGATGAGTGGCACGAGTGGGTAGCGTTTCGCCGAGCAGCTGGCCAAAAACACGAACTCGAGCCATCTCATCGTTTGCGGATTGAAATGATCCGCTCCGAGCTGGCCGCTCGTGACATTAAGGTAGAAGACCCTTTGAAAGCCGAACAGGTGACGGTACGTGTCGAATCAGCTCCCGCGCCGCTCGCGGTCGTGACGTCAGAGGGAGCTGTTCCTCCTGTGCGAAGACAAGAGCCAGAGCTAGACGACCTCGCCGATTGGTTGGAGCTTCGCCGAGCGCATGTCGAACCTGAATGGCAAGCAGCCGAGCAAGCCTGGAACGAGCTAGCTTCAGAAGCGCACCTGTATCCAGAGGCGGCTGCTGCTTCGCTTAAGCGTCTGAAGGAAGCGCACGCAGACCTTCGGTTGCTCGATCGTGTCCGACGTCAGCAGCGCCATCGTGTAGCGGTGTTTGTGCGCTAAACCACCGCATTTCTTGAACAGTTTCTCTCCATCTGATACCGTCATCCCGACCCAGCCGTTCTTCTCGTGCTTGCACGGATGCCGGTTCGGTCACTTAAGACGGGCCCTTAGCTCAGCTGGTAGAGCGCTTCCATGGCATGGAAGAGGTCAGCGGTTCGATCCCGCTAGGGTCCACCACGCAAAATCTCCGCTTCAAAGGCGGAGATTTTGTATTCAAAAAACCCAAGTTTCTGCTATTGTTCTCCCTATGCCAAATATCTCAAAAGCCTACGTTCGATTAGCGATCTTCGATGCGGATGGCGTTGTGACCAGTTCCAAGAAGTTCGCCGAGGATCTAGAAAGGGACTTCGGGATGAAGCCAGAGTTGCTGCAACCCTTCTTTGAAGGACCGTTTCAAGACGCGCTCGTTGGAAGAGCGGATCTGAAAGAAGTGCTCGAGCCGTACCTAAAGGAATGGGGCTGGAAGAAAACAGTCGATGAATTCGTTGAGTATTGGTTCAGGTCAGAAGAGGGCGTGAACACTGTAGTAACAGATGTGATTTCTCGACTTCGTGCGAGCGGAATCAAGTGCTATCTCGCGACCAATCAAGAGAAGTATCGTCTCGCCTACATGCGTGATGTCATGGGATTCAAACAGGTGTTCAACGGGCTTTTCTCGTCAGCTGACTTAGGCTGCAAAAAACCAGAGCCTCAGTTTTTTGATCGTTTGCTTAAGCGTATCGACCCAAAGCGAGAGATTCCAAGACGAGAGATTTTGTTTTGGGATGACTCAGAAGCGAATGTGACTGCTGCAAAAGAGATAGGTATGCAAGCCTACCGCTATGTGGACCCGCTTTCGTTTCAAGAAAAGATGCAACAAATTCCCTTGATGGCGCCGCGCTTTTTGAAAAAGAGAAGATAGAAAATATCTTTAAAACGACGAACGCACTCCTGGGGCGCGCACGAGTGTCGTGTCGTCGCCCTGCGGAGTGCGCGAGGGATGATCAGCGTGTTGCGCGCTGCTTGTCTTGGCGTCGGAGGTACGAAGCCAGAAGGTGCCAGGTGTGCGTGCTCTCTCGTCCCCAGAACACACCCCGGTGGTAGCCCTTGAGGCACCGAGCCAGTGCTGTCTCGAGGGGGAGGAACGCTCGCCCGACGATCTGCTCGGCATCTTCCGGTCGAGCGAGCTTGGGCTTGGCATCGGGATCGATCTCAACGAACGCCTGGAAGACGTTGCCACGAGCGATGCCGAGCGACACGAGTTGTTGCTTCCGAATCCGGATGGATCGAATCGGCACGTGGCCGAACTCTTCGGCGACCTCGCGTCGGACAGTCTGGTGCAGCACGCGTCTCGATGGTACCTCCACGAGGAAGTCGTGGCCGTCCACGTCGTCGACGAGCCCACCCGGCGGCTCGGCACAGGTGATGAAACCGTGCGCGTCGCAGAGCAGCTGCAGACTCGGCACGCTGCCGAGCTGGCGCTTCATGTAGACGACGCCAACCTCGATCTGGCCGCGCCACCGTCGGTAGATGGCGGCCGTGACCGACGGTCGAGCGATGCCGTTCAGGGTGTCGTAGAGCGCTCGGCCATCTTCGTGTTCGACGACCATGCTGTCTACGCGGGCGGCCGCTGACCGGATGCTGAGGTGCGTTCCGGTCGGCAACCTGATCGGTTCTGGACCAGCCAGTAGATCCGGAGAAAGTGATTCACCGAACGGCGGACGAATCGAGAACCTCCAGCAGTTCGGTCGGTCGTGAAGCGCTGCCGGAAGAGGCGCTTCGTGCATGGGTCTGGTTCGATGTCCCAAATTAGTGATCTCCTTGGAGTAAATGGAATGAGCGCCTGAACGTTGGTCTGTTTTGTCATCTGTGTCAACAGGAAGGGTTGTATGAACGCTAGCCTGCAACCCTATGCAAAACCCCACCGCTTGGTGGGGTTTTGCTGTGTGTTCTGATTAGCGAATGTAAGCCAATGGGTTCACGCGCTTTCCATTCACGATGACTTCGTAGTGCAAGTGGGTACCGGTGGAACGACCAGTCGTTCCAACCATCCCGATCACTTGTCCGCGCTTCACGGTTTCACCGACTTTCACGAACAGTTTGGAGTGGTGGGCGTAACGGGTTTTGATGCCGTTCTGATGGTTTACGACAATCATGAGACCGTATCCACTGTTGTTCCAGCCAGCTGCTTCGACGACACCATCAGCTGAAGCGTAGACCGCGTTCGCATAGTCACCATCGATGTCGATACCTGTGTGTGACCAAGTGTTCCAGTACTGGTTGATGACACGCAGGTCGGTTGGCCAAAGAAGCTTAGTTGTCGACTTAACGGCGGTTTCCGTTTTGTCTTCTGGTTTCGCACGAACATCTGCTTCACCAACGCGAAGTTCTTGGTAGACGTCGACAGCTTTATTCTTGATCTTTGAGATTGGGACATCGGCGCGGACCTGACTGCTTACAGCGGTTGTACGTGTGCTGGCGGGTGAGTTAACGGCAACGGTCGTTGTGATTGGGGAAGCGCCTGGGATCAAGATTTCTTGACCTGGAGTAAGCGTTTGGAGATTGCCGTTTGTTTGTGTGATGGCGGTGATCTCAACTTTATAAAGTTTTGCTAACTGTCCAAGTGTTTCTCCACGCTTCACTGTGTGGAAGACGCCAGATGTGGCCGGGATACGGAGCGTGTCACCTGGTTTGATGGCCGCGCTTCGAGACAGGTTGTTTGCCCAGACGATGGTTCCAACGTTCACTCCAAAGCGACGAGCGATGGTAGCGACCGTGTCACCCGACTGAACTGTGTAATTCTCTGTCTGAGTACGGGTAGCGACGGCGGTATCAATTGGATCTTCTGGAAGAGGCTCGATCTGTGGGAAATCGCCATGGGGCATCAGGGCGACGCTGCCAGGGATGGTGAGGTCGGCGACAATATCTGTGTCGTAG
>CAYUCP010000024.1:1348-11429 GCA_964443315.1 uncultured Gammaproteobacteria bacterium | reverse complement strand
GAGAGAATCGCGCAACAGGTGTGGAAAGCGTTTGGTGTTTAGTGACTAGTGGTGAAGAATCTTTGTTTAGTGGTCAGTACGTTTTATTTTGACGTATGATAGCCTCTGTATGACGTCAGTCACACCACCGCAATCGCCCCTGTCATCATCTCGTCCAAAAAGTCGCTTAGGATGCATAAGCACGCTGCTTCTCACGCTTATTCCGTTTGTGATACTAGGCGTGGGATTGGGTCAGTTCTGGTGGCCAAGCTATCAACAGAAGCAGCTCATCAAAACAGGAATTCAGGCCCCAGCTCAGATCACGAGCATCGAACCAACTGGGTCGACATACAACGACCAGCCGCAAGTCGTTCTCACGGTGAACGTTCAACCGATGCAAGGGGCGGCTTTCACGGCCAAGACAAAAATGGTCATTCATCCGATCAATATTCCGCAGTTTCAGCCAGGAGCTCGTGTGACTGCATACTACGATCCAAACGATAAAACAAAAGTGGCGATTGAATAATGGAAACAGCCCAACGAAACGAGTAGAGTGGAGAAGTCTATGGCTCTACTGTATCAATCCAAAATCCGCTGGTTCGTCTTTTTAGGGTTGGCTTTTATCTGTCTTCAACTCACGGCGCTCCTTATTCTTTCTCTTTGGTCGGAAAAACCACGATCATTGGGTCAGTCTACGGTTCAATCGATTGCGGTCTCGACAACGAGTACACAGCTTACGAGTGAGTCAGGCATGAAAGAAACAAATGGGGAATGGCGTACTCTTAAAGAGACGCCTCTTGATGGATTGATGTTGAAGGAACAGTGCCGTGGTAACTACCTGATCGAGACAGGCTTGGAGGGGGAGTATCCCTACTGTGTAGATGAGTTTAAGCTTTTGGCTACTCGAACAGGCGAAACAAAAGAACACGAGTTGCTTACGCTGAAAGAGCCTGCTCCTGGTTTTGGTTTTTCTGTTTTTACAGTACGCCAGCTGGGCGCTGCGACAAATACGAATGCTCGCCTTCTTTTACAGATCGGAGGTTTGCAGGATTGCGATTATGAAATGACTGGTTGTGGCTATAACTACACCATTCGCTTGGTGGACATCGGAAAACCGAACGCGGCTGTTCACTTTAAGAATAGTGGTATCTATTCAGCCGATCCAGCGCAATGGAACTCAACCTTCACCAAAGGCTATGGATTTATGGGGATATGTGAAGGCGGATGTATTCCAGAGCCGGTTTACGGTTGGACGATTCAAGATGCTGTGTTGAAGCCGCTTACGACAGAGGAAGCCTACATTAATAAGGACCACTATGATGGTCGCATTTCAGACTGGGCGTCAGATCCTTATAGACACTGGGGAACGGTAAAATGGATCGACGCAAATCGTATCGAAGCGGAGTTGATTGATGAAAACGGAAAAATGACTCGCCTACGCAAGGAGGTGAAGTAGCTTTTAGCTGCCAAGTGCTTCTTTAAATGAGTGAAGATCAAAAAAAGGGAGAATGAGATCGTAGCCGTAGGTTGGGAGAAGGCCGTACGATTGATTCATCGGGAAAAAGAAATACCCTTGCTCTGGATAGAGTTTTTGAAAAAGTGCAGCAATTTGTAAACGTAGTTGAGCGAACTCAGAGGAGAAAACAACTGAGGAATAGAGCTCGACCGCTTCTTGATAGTCAGTTGAAGAGCGATCTGCTTCGATGCCTATTTTGATGGTTTGGGGTGGAACAAGACTAGCGAAAGCGAGTTTTACGGGCACATTGTTAATATACGTGCCTGTCACAAAGGTCGTCATGCGCACCTGCCATGGTTCGTTTTGGATGGTGAACGGTTGATCGAGGCTGACCCACTGATCTGGGTTCTGATAGCTCAGCGGAAGTGCATTTGGTGACAGGATAAAATCGCTTTTTACCGCTTCATCTAGCCGCTTGTACTCGGCGGTCTGAATCCAGGATTCCAGCTGTTCAAAGGCGCTTGGCATATCTACCGTTGTACTTGCTTGGGTCGCGTGGTGTCAAAAAAGTATGCTTAAATAGAACTGACTTACTCTTCAAGATTCTTATGAATAAACAAAACATTCTCGTGATCGTCGGAATACTGATCGTTCTCACCATTGGTGGTATCTTTCTTTTTCGTCAACCAAAGCAGGAGAATCCGGTTCTCACGCCGCCTGTTTCGACGTCGACGCCTTCCATTCCACCGGTTGCCACATCTACTCCTCCGACAACGTCTCCCACCTCTACACCAGATCTTAGTGATCGGATTCACGTTACAGAACCTGTAGCTAATCAACTTGTGCGAAGTCCGCTTGTCGTACGAGGGGAGGCGCGTGGTTTCTGGTACTTTGAAGCTTCATTCCCAGTCCGTTTGTTGGATGCGAATGGTTACGAGCTCGCCCTAGCTCCGGCACAGGCACAAAGTGATTGGATGACAGAATCGTTTGTTCCGTTTGAGGTGCGCTTGTCTTTCACTACGCCTACCACAGAAACGGGGACGCTTGTGTTGCAGAATGACAATCCTTCCGGATTGCCAGAAAACGCCTTTGAACAGCGCATCCCAGTTCGTTTTGATCTAAGCCAGCCCGTTACAGCGACTAACACACGCATCATTCAGGTATTTGCCTACAACGCCGAAAAAGACAAAGATGCATCAGGAAATATCCTCTGCTCTTCTCAAGGCTTAGTTGCTGTTTCGCGTACTATTCCATTCACGAATTCACCGATTCGCGACGCCCTCACGACGTTGCTTCAGGAGGGCTTACGTGCACAGGAGCGCGCTCAAGGACTTACATCAGAATTTCCACTCCCAGGCTTCCAGCTGAAGCTTGCCTTCCTGAAGGGGAGTGAACTTACCCTTACCTTCGCCGACCCCGAAAATCGGACGACGGGTGGCTCGTGTCGAACGGCGATTCTGCGAGCGCAAATTGAGGCGACAGCCAAGCAGTTTGGAGGAGTGAGCCGGGTCCGTATGTTGCCAGAAACGATCCTTCAGCCTTGATTTACTTACTGTCTCCACGAGTTGGCTTCTGCTGTGTAGGTCGTTAGAATAGAGGGCTGAAGAATCGTGCTTACATCCGCTCGTGGTGCTTTTGCGAGCAGGTCTTGGTCGAAGAGGAAGAGTGTTGGCAGGATGGCTGGACTTAAATAGCGAGTAGGTACGTTGATTTCGAGTTTCGCTGAATCAATTCGTCGATGTGTGCCTAGGATCATGCCCCATTCACCGAACGCGGGAACTTGAGTGTGAATTGGAAGTGTTTCGAAGCCAGCAGCTACCACCGTCCGTTGAATGAGCCAAAAGCTCTGATTTGAAAAATAAGGAGATGTTGCCTGGGTAAGGAAAGCGCCATCGGCAGATAATCGTCGTTTAATGAGCTCGTAAAATTCGCGTGAATAGAGTTTGGCTAGTCCTTCATCATTTGGATCAGGCAAGTCGGCCAAAATTACATCATAGGTGGAAGTTGTCTCACGTAAAAAGTGAAATGCATCTTCGTTACGAATCGCTACATGCGGATGGTTTAGTGATCCCTTGTTTATGCTGACAAGCAGCGGGTGTGTTTTTCCAAGATTCGTCATGGCTGGGTCCAGGTCTACCACGGTAATTTCTTCAATGCCGTTGTATTTCAGAAGTTCGCGGACAGCTAATCCGTCTCCACCGCCAAGTAGGAGGATGCGCTTCGGGGATGAAGCAGCAGCCATAGGAACATGTACGAGTGGTTCATGATAGCGGTATTCGTCGACGCTACTGAATTGAAGGTTGGTATTCAAAAACAGGCGGATATCGTCTTTGAACTTTGTCAGGACGATCTTTTGATAAGCTGATTGTTCGGAAAGAATAATCTGATCACGGTACATGCCTTGCTCCAGTGTTTGTCCGAGTCGATTGCCATAAATGGCGCCGCTGCTCAAGAGAAGGATTGATCCGACTAAGAGAGCTCCAACTAGCTTCGGTCGCTGCAACGTTCGATAAAACGACACGTACATGAAGAGTGCTGCGCAGGCATTCAAGAGACCAACGAGATAGGCTGTTCGGATCAAGCCTAATTTAGGAAGGAGAACCAATGGGAATAAGATCGAAGCAATGAGTGAGCCTAGGTAGTCGAGAGAAAGAATGCGTGAAAGAATTTTCGCCCCATCTTCTTTGGCTCGTAACAAGCCGAACATGAGTGGGATTTCCAACCCAATAAAAATACCAATAACGACGACCACGACGAAGAACAGGGGATAGAGATTGAGGCCGCGATTAAATACCCAAAAGAACAATACCGGAGCATTGGCTCCGATGAGCGCGATGAGACATTCATTCAGAATAAACGATGATTCGGGCCTCGCGACGTATTTGGGCGAAATGAGTGAGCCTAGACCCATACCAAACAACATGAAACCGATGGTGAGCGAGAATTGTAGAACGCTATCGCTCAATAAGTACGATGAAACGGTTCCAATGATGAGCTCATAAATAATACCGCCCAAGGCTAAGACCAGGGCGGCAAAAAACACGCCGATTTTTGATCGAGTATCGGCAACCATAACTCTGCTTAGCCGCTAATGGCTGCTGCAATGATAATCGCGATCGCAATGAAAATACC
The DNA here is from genome assembly GCA_964443315.1 of uncultured Gammaproteobacteria bacterium. Classification (GTDB taxonomy): domain Bacteria; phylum Patescibacteriota; class Patescibacteriia; order 2-12-FULL-60-25; family 2-12-FULL-60-25; genus JAGOTP01. Next base: position 6,862 of record CAYUCP010000024.1, on the reverse strand, counting down.
CGCCAAGACAATGCCGGACGCAACGTTATGCTCTTCCAGTAGTTCCTTTTTGAGATTCAAAGAAAAGACACTGTTTACGGCTAGAACGGCCAAGATCATGAGACTGAGCCCGATGATGGTGTAGACAATGCTGCTGAAGATGAAGGCTGGGTGAAGACCGGTGTTCATAGAGAGGAGGAGAGATGAATAGTGAGATAAGTTTGAGAAGATCCAACAACCTACTTTCCAAAGCTGCTACCCGTGCTCCGGTGTGTGCGTGTATAGCCTGGGGCAGTGGCTGACTCTAATCGTACACTAAGTGTGCTGCTTTCTTTAGGTAGTCCCAGTCCGGAATAAGACAGGAGACCACCTAATAGGCCGAGTCCACTGATAATCGCGATGATGCGTTGAACGGAGTTCATACGAAGAAAAAAGATGACGCTGCATTCAAGATCCAGGAAAAGAAGATGCCTAAAGGTTTTTCGACGAGTTCGACGGTAATAGTTGAGCCTTCCATGCCGGTGAAGGATTGAACATCTAAGTAGTAATTAGACGCATGGGTTAGCCTGAAATTCTTTTCTCCGTGCGAAGTTTTTGCCAAGAGCGTAGTAGAACGGGTTGGGCGATAGATGGGTCTGCCAATCAGAGTTGCTTGTTTATCTTGATCTACCAAGGTGAGCTTCAACTCACCGACAGTCGTTGTGGCTGAGCTTACACGCAGTCCATACGTCTTGAAGCGCGGAGTAAGCGGAATAGGTCCAATCAGGCTGTTTGGCGCGACACAGGTGGCTTGTTGTAAAATGCCAGTTGGACAGAGTGTAAAGGTGGTTTCGAACTTCTTTTGTTCAAAAAGAGGTGCAATCAATCCGGAGAATACGATGAGCGCGGAACCAACAACAACCCAAGAATTCTTAGACTGAACAAAAGCTTGTGACAGAGAAGCAGCTTGTTTTTGAGTTGCTCTCGACACGCCGAAGGCAGCATAGACCTGCTCAGATGGAATGATCGTGCCTCGGAAGTGCTCCTCGGTTTCTCCGTCGTGTTCTGTTGAATAGAGCTCTGAAGCGCTCGTTTGGTAAGTGGTATAGGTGATGCGTTCGCTGGGTTCAGGCACCCAAGGCAGCTCACCTTCGACGCTTGTCAGTGTGCCCGTTTCTGACTCATCGAGCACGGTGCCTTTTGGACGGTTTGAAGATGCAGGGACCGATTCAAACAGGGAAAAACGACTCAGCTCAGGTTCGAATTCAAGCCAATACTCCGTCTGGCCATCGGTCAGTAGAATCTCTTCCCAGGTCCACACGTCTTCATCGTCTTGGCCTTGGTATTGAACTCGGCCGATCGCGGTCAGCTTTTTGTTGAGAAGCGTAACGGATTTTCCAAGAGGCAAACCGGATGGGCTGGCGCTGCCTAAGCCATGGGTTGCGGTGGTAGACTGTTGCTTTTCAATGTTTACGCCAGTTTTACAGTTCTTACATACGAAAAAGACGGATGTTGCTGAGAAGAGGCTGTTTTGTGCCCGGCATTTCGGACAACTGACCTGTTTCATGTGTTCAGTATAGGGCGAAGCCGTTTCGGGAGCAACGCAGTTTGAATGTGGGAGAGAAAGCGTTTGAGTTCGGCTTTTCCGAAGGCTTTGCACGTAACCATTTCGATCACGGCAAAGCGTGCTTCGGGCCAGGTATGAAGTGAGATGTGCGATTCGCTCAACACCAGCACAGCTGTTACGCCATCCGAAGAAAAAGTGTGCCCTTTTTTGCCTAGAATCGTGTAGCCTAAATCTTGAGCAATGCTGGTAAGAAGTGTGTACGCTTGTCTTTGGGTGAGTTGCCGTTCTGTCTCATAGGCTCTCACGAATATATTACGTACGCTGGGAGGCGACAGGGGCATACAGGTCAGGTCCTTTGTACGTGAGCGAGTTGGTATTCGTCAATTGAATGTCACATAGATAAGGTGTTATTCATAGTTCTCATGAGAACGGCGTTCTTCCTCTATGACTCTACGTGAGAAACGTGAGCTTTTTGCTCGGGAATATCCCGATGTCTTTGATTTTCTCTACCGATTTATTGCGAGTCGGTTGTTTGATCGAGACGAAGTCGATGATGTGGTGTCGGAAGCGTTTACGAAGGCCTACGCCCAGCTTGAGCGCTTTGATCCTGAGCGAGGCGTGTTGCGACAGTGGCTCACGGGAATCGCGAAGAACGAACTCCTCACGCACTGGCGCAAGAAGAAGCCGTTGATCAATCTTGAAGCGGAGGAGCAGCTCCCTGATCCAACGACAGGCGCTGCCTTCACGGACTCACTGGATCAAGAACTCTTCGCAGAAAAAATCTACGCGACCCTTTCGAAAGAAAGTAGAACCTTGGTCGCGTTGCGCTATGTGGATGGGATGACTTACGAAGAGCTGGCAGAGGTCACGGGCAAAGAGCCATCTGCACTGCGACAATTTTTCTCTCGTTTGCATCGATCGCTCCGCTTAGAGTTTAAAGAAGTGCATGACTCATCTCTCTTATGAACAACGAATTTTTTCAACGTATGCATGAGCGTGATCGGGCGAAAACGCCTGTAAATGAGGCGTTGAAAGCGAAGATTGCTTCAACATTGCAGCTTGGTCGATCACCGTCTTGGTTCAATCGTGTAGGAGCCCGGCTTCGTTCGCAAGCAAAGCCGGTCGGAGGATTCGCGTTGGCAGCGACGCTTGTGCTCGCGTTAGCGATTGGCTTGAAGCAAACAGGTTCTTCTTTGCTAGGCGTATCTCTCTTTGGACCGACAACAGATGACTGGCAATATAATGGAGCATTTACCGAGGTCGAACGGGGAATGAATGGAGTTGCGTCGATTCAACAATCGATAGGCTTGTCTTCAACCGGTAAGCCAGCAGGATTAGGATCGCTGTTTCAGCGAGCGGCGCCGGCGCCTCAGATGGCGGGCTCGGTTCCTACGTCTGCCTCAATGCCAGCCTATGAAGCAGCTGGCGATGCAACGCTCGGCTTCTCCGTGGGTGGTGCGAAAGATATCGTAAATTTTAGAGAAAATATCAAAAATGGCTTCTTACCAATCGACAGTGATATTACGTATGAAGGGTTGTTTTACGATTATTCATTTGATACAGGTCAGCGTCAGCCGTGTACGGAATTATTCTGTCCGTCGTATGCTCGCGCGGTCGTTCGGAACCCGGTCACAAATCAGGAAGAGACCTATCTCTCGGTTGGCTTGAATTCGAATATCAAAGAATCAGATTTCAAACGTCAGAAAACCAAGTTTGTCGTTGTTCTCGATATCTCAGGTTCCATGGGTTCGTCTTTTGATCAATATTATTACGACCGAACAACTGGCAAACAGATGGAAGTTCCCGCAGTCGAAGCTAAGAAAACCAAGATGGAGTTGGCTAACGAAGCCTTGTCCGATCTAGTTGATCAATTGAACCCGGATGATCAGTTAGGGATTGTATTGTTCAGTGATGCAGCTACGGTTGCCAAGCCTCTCCGCTTGGTTGGAGAAACCGATCGATCAGCGCTCAAGCGTCACATCATGCAGCTGAAGGCGACCAATGGCACGAATATGTCAGCTGGCCTTGAGGCTGGCTCGAAACTTCTACGCTGTAATGATGCGCTGGACGCGTCTACGCAATGTGTTGCCGACGGCTATGCCAAACGAATCATCTTTATTACGGATGCAATGCCAAACCAGGGTGAATTTGGCGCGAAGGGATTGCACGGGCTGATTGAGCAATATGCGAACGAGCGCATTGAAACGACGCTGCTTGGAGTAGGCGTGGATTTTCAGACAGAACTGGTGGAAGCACTTACAAAGGTACGTGGAGCGAATTATCTCTCCATTCATTCAGCGAAAGACTTCAAACAGCGTTTGGGCGAAGACTTCGATTTTCTCGTGTCGCCTTTGGTCTACGATTTGAAGCTAGGTCTCGAGGCGCCTGGCTATGTAATTGATCAGATCTATGGATCTCCAGATACAGATCTTTCAACGGATAACCTCATACACGTCCGCACGCTCTTCCCTTCAAAGACAGAGAATGGAGAAACGAAGGGTGGACTCATCTTGCTTAAACTCCGACAAGTACGCGACGCGGATGCGTTACTAGTACGCACGAGCTACGAAGACAAAACGGGGAAACAGACGAATACAGTAGCGACCGTTTCCTTTACGGGCTTGAGTGCTGACAGCTTTGACAATGTAGGTGTACGAAAAGGGGTATTGCTTGCACAGTACGGAACGCTCTTGAAAGATTGGATTCGCAGTGAACGGGGTGTGAATGATCCATTCTTCTCAGCTGGTGCAACCAATTGGGACCGTTCGTCACGCCCATTGAAGATCTCGGCTCAATTTAAGCAAAAACTTCAAGCATTTACGAGCTATTTTGAACGAGAAATGAGTGCGATCGGTGATTCGACGTTGTCGCAGGAAAAAGAGATCTTGAATCGACTGAGTCGTCTTATGCCGAGCACGGGAGATTCTGTTCCAGGAAACGTAGCTCCGCATCCACTCATCGATGACCGGAGAAATTAATACGCGTAGCCACAGATCATGCGTGCCAGATCGGGAATAGATCCACTGATGGTGGTTATCGCTTCGTTGGCAGATAAAAACGCTTACTGAACAAACGGCGGAGCTTTTCGGCTCTGCATTCGTGGCGAGTGATTACAAATTTGATGCGAGCTGGAAGTGCGACGATTGCTTCCAGTTCGCTTTGTTTTTCTGGAGTTAGCGCGAAGGTTGTTCTGTAAAAGTGTTCAATGCGTTCGACGGTTTGTTTGTCGTACTGTGCTTCGATGATGAAGGGACCAATCACATTTAGAACGATCCCAAGGTGATTAGCGCGCTCGTTAAACAAAGGTACATTGAGCATTGCATACTGTGAGTGCGTTCCATCGAAATCCTGTTTTACTGCTTTGTCCAAAGCGAGTGAATGACCAACCGTAAAGAGGTAGCGTATGCCACGTTTTAGCATGAACTTCTGCAAGGCGAGTTCTTCTTCACGTCGGCCTAGCAGAAACCAGCAGTGCGAGGCGTACGCAAACCAAGCATCAAGTTTAGGCAGAGCTTCAAATAGGCTATAGAGAACATGATTCCAAAACGCATCCACCTGAATCGGATTTTTAAAGGAGTAGCTGATTCGGTCGCCATCGTGTAGCTGAAGGAAGTGTCCTGAATGGGCCGTGGAGTCGCGGTAGGCATGTTCGGCGAGTGTCGTAAACGATTCAAGTTCATGTAGCCAACGAAGATTGAGGGTCGCTTCACCCTGTTGGAGAAAGACGATGTGTTCTGCGCGAAGCCCGCGAAGGGCTTTGTAGACGCCTTGAACCGTAACGGGGCGCGTTTTTGTATGTAATTGTTTGATGAGAGATGACGTATCTAGGGGGCCATGCCGGAGGAGTTGGACGATCTCTTCGGATAGGCCGGGCGAAGGAAACAATCCCATAGATAAACGAAAAGTTTAAAATTATATAAAAAATGCCCAATAAATTGAGAATACCATAAAAAGGAATAAACTGGCCAGTTAATCCTATGTCTTCTTCT
>CAYUCP010000024.1:0-1248 GCA_964443315.1 uncultured Gammaproteobacteria bacterium | reverse complement strand
GATCTTGGGAAGTATGGCTTCTTGTATTCGGCAGCAGTGCTGTGGTTATTGGGGGTTGAGGTTCCATTTAACATGGGAGCCGAGTTTTCTGATCATAAGAAAACAGGGAGAACGATGTTTACTTGGGGAACGCTGGCATTGGTGCTGGGCTATGGAATGGGAATCGTAGGCATTCTTTTTAGCTCTTCCGTTGGAACCATCGATCAGACGACGGGAATTTCGCGGGCGGTTGCCACGATCTCTCCTGTAGCTGGAACCGCCGTTGCCATCGCGACAAGCTTGGCCGCCTTTGCTCAGGCGACGACCGCGATGAATGCCTATTCTCGTCTCCTGTTTATTGGTGGAGTAGAGGAACGATTGCCGCGTTTGATGATGCGCGTGTCGAGACTCGCAAAAACACCCTGGCCCGCCATGGTAGTTCAAGCAATTGGAGGAACGATCGTGATTTTGATTTTTGCGACTCAAACGAAGTTGGTGGTTACCTTTAATTTGTATCTTGCGGCGTTGGTGGCTGTCTGGTGCGCTTCGCTCTTCTATGTGTACATCGGTCTTATTCGAGCGAGAAAGCGCTATTCAACGTTGTATGAAGAGCGAAGAGCAGATGTTTGGAAAATCCCGGGAGGAGCGGTTGGGATATGGGCGTGTGTTATCGGTGGATCGTTCTTTAATGCGCTGGCCATCTACTTTGTGTTTGCGAAGCCATGGGTAGAGGGTATCGCTTCGTTTGAGTGGCGCCTCTGGCTTGGAGTGACGTGTGCGGTGATTACCGGTATCGGAATCATCGTATATCGCTTTGGTGAGCGGTATGAAAAGAAAGAAACAACTTGATGATAAAAAGACTCGCCCACGAAGGGCGAGTCTTTCTATCTTTGATGATGATTCTGATGACCGTCTGGATTCTTTTGGGCGCGATTACCGTCTTTTCCCTCACGCTGACCGAGAACACCGTTGCCCTGGCCTGTACGTAACGTGTGCTGATCACCTCCCACCTTTGTACGACTTCCCGACGATGTTCCTTTTGAGTCTCGAAGATGCATACTAAGTGAGTTAAGAGGGGATTAGGTTGTTCCCCACTTCTCAACATAAGACTGAATGAGGGTGGGGTCAAGCAGCTTTTATATCGTTGGCAACGTATCACTGATGTAGTTCACAGAGCTCTGAGTGGTTGATGGATTGTAGTCGCTGCTAAAGCGAAGCTCTGTACCAAAAGTGTAGTCGTTCATGTAAGCACTGACCACATCATCGATA
>CAYUCP010000023.1:0-11887 GCA_964443315.1 uncultured Gammaproteobacteria bacterium | reverse complement strand
ATTCCATTCGTGGAACACGATGACGGTCACCGCGCGCTCATGGGAACGAACATGCAACGCCAAGCTGTTCCATGTATCAAGCCAGACGCGCCAATCGTTGGAACGGGTGTTGAGCGTCGTGCGGCGATCGACTCTGGTCAGGTGTTGATTGCGCCAGATGATGGCGTTGTCACGTCTGTATCCGGTAATCACGTTGAATTCCAGGGAACAGATGGCAAGATTCATCGCTACGATCTCGTGAAGTTCCAGCGCTCGAACCACTCGACCTGTGTGAACCAGCGTCCAGTCGTAAATAAGGGTCAAAAGCTCTACGCCGGTGAAGTGCTAGTCGACGGAACCTCCTGTCAGCGTGGTGAGTTGGCTCTTGGTCAGAACGTGCTCTGTGCGTTCTTGAGCTGGGACGGCTACAACTACGAAGACGCCATCATTTTGAGCGAGCGCTTGGTGCACACGGATCGCTTTACCTCGATCAATATTGAGCATCACGTCTTGGATGTTCGTGACACCAAGCTCGGTCTTGAAGTTGTTACATCGGATATTCCAAACGTGTCCGAAGAGCGCCTCCGTAACCTCGATGAAAACGGCATTGTCCGTATCGGTGCTGAGGTGAAATCGGGTGACATTTTGGTCGGGAAGATCACGCCAAAGGGGGAAACGGATCTCTCCGCCGAAGAAAAATTGCTCCGTGCCATTTTCGGTGAAAAGGCGCGCGATGTTCGTGATTCCTCGTTGCGCTTGGAACACGGTGAGCATGGCAAAGTCGTCGACGTGAAGATCTTCTCGCGCGAAGCCGGAGACAAGCTCCAGCCAGGTGTGTTGAAGCAGATCGTTGTGACAGTCGCTGACCTTCGTAAGATTCAAGCTGGAGACAAGCTCGCTGGTCGCCACGGAAACAAAGGTGTTATTTCGAAGATCGTTCCAGTTGCTGACATGCCATTCCTTGAGGATGGAACGCCGGTCGACGTGATCTTGTCGCCACTTGGTGTCGTGTCACGTATGAACTTGGGTCAGATTCTCGAGACGCACTTGGGTCTTGCTGCAAACGCACTGGGCTACCATGTTGCGACCCCTGTGTTCGATGGAGTTCCAGAACAAAAGATTCACGAAGAGTTGGAAAAAGCCGGCTTCCCAGGTGATGGCAAGATCAAGGTCTTTGATGGACGTACCGGTGAGGCCTATGATCACGCACCGACGGTTGGCTACATCTACATGTTGAAGCTGAACCACATGGTGGAAGATAAGATTCACCAGCGTTCGATTGGTCCATACTCGCTCATCACACAGCAGCCGCTTGGTGGGAAAGCGCAGTTTGGTGGTCAGCGTTTCGGAGAAATGGAAGTGTGGGCGCTTGAAGCCTACGGCGCAGCGCACACCTTGCAAGAAATTCTCACGATCAAGTCCGACGACGTTCCAGGACGTTCCAAGGCCTACGAAGCGATCATCAAGGGTGAGCCAATTCAAAAGGTAAACGTTCCAGAATCCTTCAACGTGTTGGTTCGTGAATTGAAGGGCTTGGGTCTCGATGTGGAATTGTTGAAGGACGGCAAGCGCTTGGAAGAAGCGACCCCTCGTCCAGAGCACTTCAAAGTACGTGCTACGCTCGCCAACGATGAACCATCGGAAGACGAGTGGGGTCCAGCACCATCTGACTTCTAACTCCTAGACCATTGAATATATGGCATATTTCCAAACGGAGAACATCAAGTCCACGGACTTTGATGCCATTCGTCTCAAGCTCGCTTCCCCAGAAGTGATCCGCTCGTGGTCCTACGGAGAAGTGACGAAGCCAGAAACGATTAACTACCGCACCCAGAAACCGGAGAAGAGCGGTCTCTTCGCTGAAGAAATCTTTGGTCCGTCCAAAGACTGGGAGTGTTATTGTGGAAAGTACAAGAAGATCCGCTACAAGGGGATCATCTGTGACAAGTGTGGAGTGGAAGTGACGCACTCACTCGTGCGTCGCGAACGCATGGGTCACATTGAATTGTCCGCCCCAGTCGCTCACATCTGGTTCCTGCGTAACACGCCAACCAAGGTGGGAACGGTGCTCGACATGTCGCTCCCAGCGCTCGAGAAGGTTATCTACTTCACGGCCTTCATCGTGACGAGCGTGGATGATGCGATGCGCAATCAGACCATCGAACAGCTCGGTGGTGAGTATAAGGGCAAGCGCAAGTCGATCGAATCCGAAATCGATCAGGAGATTGTAAATACCAAGCAGCGCTTCAGCGAGAAGGGGAAGACGGTCGATCAGCTTGCGGCTGAACTTGAGAAGATCCAGCAAAAGAAGACAGATCGTTTGAAAGAGCTTGAAGTTGAGTTCATGACGGCCGATAAGGAATTGAAGGAACTCGCGCCGCTCACCATCCTCTCCGAAATGGAGTATCACGATCTTTCGCTCAAATACGGACACTTGTTCGAAGCGAAGATTGGGGCCGAAGCCATCGACGAATTGCTCCGCACAATCGATCTCGAAGCAACGATCAAGAGTCTTCAGGAGGAAATGGAAGACGCTTCCGAAGCGAAGCGCGACCGCATCATTCGCCGTTTGAAGCTCTTGAAGTCGCTTCACGTCAACAAGATCGACCCATCCTGGATGATTATGAAGGTGATGCCAGTCATCCCTCCAGACCTTCGTCCAATGGTGGCGCTTGATGGTGGTCGCTTTGCAACTTCCGACTTGAACGACTTGTATCGCCGTGTCATCAACCGCAACAATCGCTTGAAGCGTTTGGAAGAGTTGAATGCTCCAGAAGTCATCGTGCGTAACGAAAAGCGCATGTTGCAGGAAGCGGTCGACGCCTTCATCGACAATGGCGCCCGTCACTCGAAGACGGTGATCGCGGCAACGGGAAAGAAGCGTCAGTTGAAGTCTCTCGCTGATGTGCTCAAAGGAAAGCAGGGTCGCTTCCGTCAGAACTTGCTCGGTAAGCGTATCGACTACTCCGGACGTTCCGTGATCGTCGTCGGTCCAACGCTTGAGCTCCACCAGTGTGGTCTGCCAAAGACCATGGCCTTGGAGCTCTTCAAGCCGTTCATCATCGCCGAGCTCATCAAGCGTGAAATCGTACACAACATTCGTTCGGCTAATCGCTATATTGAAGGCGATCACGCCGACGTCTGGGATATTCTCGAGCGTATCGCCGAAGATGCGGTTGTGCTCTTGAACCGTGCTCCAACCCTTCACCGTTTGGGTATTCAGGGCTTCCAGCCAAAACTGATCGAAGGAAAAGCGATTCAGGTTCACCCACTCGTCTGTCCTGCCTTCAACGCGGACTTCGACGGTGACCAAATGGCTGTTCACGTTCCGCTGACAGAAGAAGCACGTTGGGAGGCGAAGAACTTGATGCTGTCCGTGAAGAACTTGCTGAAGCCAGCTACCGGTGATCCAGTAGCGAACCCTGGTAAGGATATCTCATGGGGTGCCTACTACATGACTACTTTGGTTGATCCAGTTGATGGCAAAGTAAAGTTGGTCGCGTCCCAGGAACAGGCGGTCTACCTCTTCCAGGCTGGTAAGATCTCGATCCGTGAAAAAATTAAGACGCGTCTCAAGCAGGGCGAGCCACTCATGGAAACATCGGTTGGCCGTATTATCTTGAACCGTTTGTTCCCGAAGGAAATCGGCTTCATCAACGAAGCGGTTGGAACCAAGAAACTCGCCGAAATCGTCCGTAAGACAACGGAGCTTCGCGGCTTTGACCGTACAGCTCGTTTCTTGGACGAAGTGAAGGAGATGGGTTTCTACTACATCACCAAATCTGGTTTCAGCTACGGTATTGGAGACCTGCCAGTTGTCGTGAAGGATGAAGTTATTACAGAAGGAGACAAGAAAGCTGTTGAAATTGAAGAGCAGTACAAGGAAGGTCTTTTGACCAAGAAGGAACGCTACCAGCAGATCATCAAGACCTGGTCCGACATGAAGGATAAGATCCAGAAGCTCAGCAAAGAATCGCTGAACAAGACGGGTCCAGTCGCTTCCATGATCGACTCTGGTGCTCGTGGTTCGGTTGGTCAGCTCACACAGGTTGTCGGTATGAAGGGTCTTGTGAGCAACCCAAAGGGTGAGCTGATCGAGCTTCCAATTAAGTCGTCGTTCCGCGAAGGTCTCGACGTGTTGGAATACTTCATCTCAACTCACGGTACGCGTAAGGGTCTCACCGATACGGCTTTGAAAACCGCGAACGCTGGATACCTCACGCGTCGTTTGGTGGACGTCGCGCAAGACATCATCATTACCCAGGAAGACTGTGGTGACACTGATGGCGCACGCATTACACACCAGGAATGTGAAGAAATCGGCGAACCACTTCAGACGCGTTTGCTTGGTCGCTTCCCACTCGAGGACATCAAGGATGCAGAAACGGGGAAGGTCTTGGTCAAGAAAGACACGCTCATCACCGAAGAGATCGTTCGTTCTCTCAAGGACGCAAAGATCGCTGAGGCACGACTCCGCTCGGTTCTTACTTGTAAGCTCCGCCGTGGTCTCTGTCAGAAGTGTTACGGCTACGACTTGGCCTTCAACCAGTTGGTCCGTATGGGTACGGCGGTTGGTATCATGGCCGCTCAGTCGATCGGTGAACCGGGTACTCAGCTCACGATGCGTACGTTCCACATGGGAGGTGCCGCCGGATCTGACATCACGCAGGGTTTGCCACGTGTCGAAGAGCTGTTCGAAGCTCGTTCGCCAAAGCACAAAGCATTGCTCGCTGAGCAGGCTGGAAAGGTGAAGATCGTGGTTGGTGAGCGTCGCACGCTTCAGACCATCACGGGTCAGAAGCTCGTCGACACCGCTTCTGGTCAGAAGACGATCGAAATTCACTACAAGCAGGTTCAGGAACTCGAGTTCTCCTTCACCAAGAAAGACACGACGAAAGTGGAAGATGGTCAGAAGGTGAAGGAAGGTCAGATGCTCATTGTTCGTGGCGAAAAGGGTGAGGACGTGATGGCTCCAGCTCCTGGAACCGTGACGGTCACCAAAAACCGGGTGAAGTTGATCTACGATGCTGATGCCGTTGCCGAGTACGAAATCCCATCCGGCTACGCCGTGAAGGTGAAGGATGGTCAGGAAGTACAGTCCGGCGATCAGCTCACGGATGGTCAGTTCGACCTGCAGGACTTGTTCCGCTTGCGCGATCGCGACTCCGTGATGGCTTACTTGCTCCGTGAAGTGCTCTCGGTGTACGCCTCGCAGGGTCAGAAGCTCAACGCCAAGCATATCGAAGTCATCATTCGTCAGATGTTCTCACGTGTGTACGTTCGCGACGCGGGAGATACCGACCTCTTGCCGGGTCAGGTGGTCGAACGCACGCGTGCCGATGCTGAGAACGAGCGCGTGGTGAAAGCCAAGGGCACTCCAGCCATCATGGCTCCGCTCTTCATGGGTATTACCAAGGTGGCTCTTTCGACCGAATCGTTCTTGTCTGCTGCGTCCTTCATGGAAACGGCTCGCGTGCTCATCAACGCCGCGATCACGGGCAAACTCGATCGTCTCGAGGGTCTCAAGGAAAACGTCATCATCGGTCGTCTCACGCCAGCGGGTACCGGCTTCATGTCGGAAGGTTCGCTCGCCGGAACGCTCGAAAGTGGCATGGGAGAGAAGGAATAAGCAGAATGTGTGTGATGCACGCCTCCGCAATCTGAATAGATTGCGGAGGTTTGCTATACTATCAATATCTTTATGAAACATATGCCGTCCTTTGATCGTCCGTCAGTACCGCCACCTGAACGTTCACCAATAGCATCACCTGATTCTGCTCGTCAGGAACGAGGAAGTTTTAAAACCTATCTAGGCTTATTAGCGTTGGGTGCGGTGCAAGCCTGTGCTGGCCAAGCGGATCAGGTGAGAGGCGCCGTGAACCGATCATTGGAGCACACTGTTTCGGTTGAGAATCGGCCAGACGTAGTTGGAATGGCGATTGAAGTAGCTGAACGAACGCGTCGAATGGAGGATGTTCGAGCGGAAACGATCAATACGCTTGCCGACACGATTGAACAGCATGACAACCCTATGTTGGCGCATCGGTTACGACTTATGGAGGGAGCTCGTGGTATTGGGCGGCGGCTGATGACGCCGGGTGCTCATGTAGAAGGGATATCGCCTGTGGTAAGAGGTCTTGATCAGATAGACAGAATAGACACGGTGCAAGATGCGCACACGGCCTTTGCGGGTGTGCTCGATAGCCGAGCAAGTGGCGAATTAGCTGGATCAACGCGAATCGATCTCGCGTTCGCACTCACCGACTCTTACGAGAATAGCCAAGTTGATAGAGCGCAGACGCAGGCAACGCTTCGTTCAGGCCTGTTTGCTATGGATTATGCTGCCTATACGCAGCTTGCACGGGAGGTCCCAAATGCACAGGTTGATTTAAGTCGCACCTTCTCTACGACTGATATTCAGTTATTCGCTGCCTACGTTGATCACTTGAATGCGGTTGGATATTGGGAAGGTCGTCCAGGCCTCACGGGGGCACAGGTTCGCCAGGGTCGAATTCCGTTGTCTCAAGCGGTGGCGTTATTTGGAAGTGTGAACGCGACAGGTGGCCTTTCTCGTTGGGACCGAATGAGCTGGGCTGGCGCCAGAACAGAGGGTCAGCAAGAGGGGGCACAACAACTCAATACGGACCTCTCTTTGAAGCTCGCTGAAGCATTGGCTTTGTTTGATCACGATGTGGACTGGGCGAATGGGCGTGGGGAGGGGCATCGTCAGGTTTTCGCGTCAGGCGACACGGTGCCTGTTGTGGAGCAGCGCCCATATCCGGCCTGGGGTGTGACGGTTCGGGTGAACTCAGCGCCTCCCATGCCAACTTACGCTCAGAATGGGGGACATCATGGTCACGGAAGTCACCACCGCCGTCACCGAGATCAGTAGAATACGAAGAGGAAAAAACAAGGACCCCGCTCGGGGTCTTTCGGTATTCAGTCTTGCCCACTGCTTGCCTATGAACTAGGGTGTACTCAATCAATTTTCCTTTATTTTCCTCTATGTCACAACAAAACCTTCTCGGTTGGGCACGGAATGTGTTCATCGCTACGTTGCTTGTCGGTGGCGTGTTGATCGGTCAATCAGCTTCAGCAACTGAAGCGACAACGACGCTTGATGTCGTCACCACGGCAACATCTACGACATCTATGACGACCACGCTTGAGGTGATGCCAGTCGTGATCCCAGCTCCAGCAACTTCGACCTTCCTGATTCAGGAACAGGTCTTGGTCGCTGCGCTCGCTCAGCCACTTCAGGCCGACTTGCACGTCGTGGGTGGCACGGCACCATATCGTTGGTCCCTCATCTCAAGCGGTTTGCCGGATGGTGTCTGGTTCGATGAATCGATGGCTCGGTTGAATGGCTCCCCAAACCGCACCGGTCGTTTCACCTTCACGGTACAAGTGACGGATGATCTTCGCGCCGTTACAACCAAAACCCTTACGCTCGATGTGCGCATGGCGAATGATCCCTGGTTTAGCCGCGTGGATGATTCAGGTATGGTCCAATCAATTGTGATCGATCTCGATAACATCACCGATGAACAGATCGAGTACATCTCGGATGTGTTTGCAGACGATGCGCCTCTCATCTATGTTGGTCCAAATGCGCCAGAAAACATTTTGCGTGTGAACATCGCTCAGATGCGGATCAAACCAAACGGCTTATATCGTGTCGAAGGGGGAACGCCTTCGCGAGTGAACGAGAACCACAAGTACTCCGACGTCTATTACGTTGATCCAGTTGGTCGTCGTCATGCGTTCCCAACGGAATCGACCTTCAATTCGTGGTACGAAAAAGAGCCAACGATCGAAGCCGTTCCAGACTGGAAGATTTCGAACATTCCGCTTCGTAAGAATGTGACTTTCCGTCCAGGCTCGTTTGTCCGTCTCGAAAACACGCGCGAGTTCTACCGCGTAATGCCAGAACGTACACTCCGCCGATTCCAAGATGAAGCCACCTTCCAGCGTTTGATAACGGCGAATGATATCGTTCCAGTTCTGCCGCTCACCAACATAGCTGACTACACTATGGACGTGAACCCAATTAAGAGCGGGAACGATCTCACAACGCTCTTACGTATTCCAACCCAGCCAGGAGAAGAGATGGGGAACTAGATAGAGAAAAAAACACTCGGTGAATGCCGGGTGTTTTTGTTTGAATATCCAGTTAATTCGCCTTTTTCTTGATCGTTCGTTAGACTCTCAACCGATATGGCACGTCATTCTAAGTGGCACAAAGTTCGTCAGTTTAAGGGCGCAATTGATGCCAAACGCTCAGCTTCGTTTACGAAATTGGCTCGTGAAATTACTGTTGCAGTTCGTGAGAAAGGGGCTGACCCAGAAATGAACGCCGGTCTTCGTGCAGCAATTGATCGAGCGCGCAAAGCGTCGTTGCCAAAAGACAATATTGAGCGCGCTATCCAAAAAGGAGCGGGCGGAGCAGGTGAAGCGCAAATCGAAACACTTACCTATGAAGCCTACGCGCCAGGTGGAACTGCACTCATCATTGAGTGTTTAACGGACAGCCGAAACCGTACCGCGAACGATGTGAAGCATCTGCTTTCAAAAAATGGTGGAACGCTTGCCATGGCGGGAGCGGTTACCTATTTGTTTGATCGGGTCGGTGTTGTGCGTTTCCCGGGTGCACTTCCGGCAGACAGGAAAGATGAACAAGAACTCGCGTTTATTGAAGCGGGTGCGTCAGATGTGATCGAGTCAGAAGATTCAACAGAAGTTCGCACAGCGCCAAACGATCTGGCGCAAGTTGCTCAAGCGGTCACGAAGCTTGGTTATTCACCGGATCTTGTGGAGATGGAATGGATTCCAAAAACACTGATTGAGACGGATGAAGCAACGGGAACGGCGGTTGCAGAATTGATCGAAACGCTCGAAGAGCATGATGATGTGAGCCGCGTGTACAGCAATTTGGCTTAAATATTCTATTGGTCTTTCACAGCGTACTTGTTACACTTCTTGCATGATGAACATGCCTGGTACGAGAGGACCAATCAATCGTGATGTTGATGATCTCAATAGAACGAGGTTCCTCGGAAGTGAAGGGGCGGCAAGTACTCCTTCGAAAGCTGAGCGTACACTTCAGTCACCCGAAGAAAAGTCACGCCGAGTTTTGGGAAATGCGTTGACGTTTGATGAGGCGGAGCGTGCGTTAACGTACCTTGAAGGAGATGTTGTGGATGCAAAAGGGCAGCTCTACTCGAAAGATCAATTACAGAAAGTCATTGCTAAGATAAAAGAAGTGGTCGAGGAAGGTTATCCAGTATCACCTGATTTTCTTGCTTCAACGGTTCCAAATGTACTAGGTTTACCAGATGCAGTGAGAAAGGTTGTAACCTTTGCCGGAGAAATGATGGTGACTCCTGAACAGAAGGCGGCGGCTGAAGAACAGGCCGCATTGGTTCAGAAGGAAAAAATGGAGCGGCTCTTCGGTCATGCGGATACGTTTGACGATATTCGTAGTGTGCTAAAACAGCTAAAAGGAATAAAAAACAATCAATCGGAGTTAAGCCAAGAGGCGTTGCTAGAAATAGTTCAGTATATCGATGATTCCAGTCTTACTGAACCAGAAAAAGAACTTTCTTCGTATATAGAAAAAACGCCAATTGGATTAGGATTTAGAGATGCGCTCCGCCGTGCCTATCAACAAAAGCGAAGACTGGCGCAGTATCAGCCCGCTATAAAGCCACCACAGCCACTTCCCGAGCAGCCTGTGTTTGACCGAAGGAAGTTGATTGAAGACAAAAAACTGTCTGTTGAGCAGCGTTTGCAACACGTTCAAACGTTTCAAGAGCTTGAGCTAGTTCTGCAAGATTCGAACGGAATGTCAGGAAGCCGAGAGTGGTTTTCGCCCTTTGATCTGCTTCAGCGAGTGAATGCTGTGAAGCAAGCAGTGCTTACCCAAAACCATGGTGAGCTACCAAACCGAATAACGGCTGTGACAAGGAGCGAAGGGCTACAAGCGGCTGTTCAACGAGCGGTGCAAAATGCCTTTCAAGGGCGTATGTAGTTTTGTATGAGTCTCCGTTTGCTTGGAATCGACCCAGGGTTCGATCGAACCGGAGTTGGGATTGTGGATCACGCTGGTGGAAAAATGGCCTGGGTGTGGCATGGGTGCATTCAAACGAGTGCCAAGGATCCGTTGTCTGTACGTCTGCAGCAAGTTCGGGATGGGCTGAAACAAGTCTTAGAACGAGCCAAACCAGACGCAGCCGTAGTGGAGCGATTGTTTTTCCAAAAAAATGTCACAACAGCGTTGGACGTGGGCATGGCGCGTGGCGTGACGCTGGTTTCGCTCGCGGATGCAGGCGTGTCCTTGATTGAGCTCACCCCGAATCAGGTGAAACAGGGGATTGCAGGCTATGGAGCGGCTGACAAAAAACAGGTTCAGGAGATGGTTCAGCGGTTGCTTAAGCTGAAAGACATTCCAAAGCCAGATGACGCAGCTGATGCGTTGGCACTGGCGATTGTTGGTGGGCCACTCGCTCAAACGGCTTTGCTCACAAAAGAGATAAAATAACGAATCCGTCCCGGGCCATTTTTTTACGAAAAAAGAATATTTTATTGACAAAATGCCGGTTTTTTAGTAGGTTCTTGGCCCGACTTTTGAGACGTCTCTCTTAAGTTGCGAGGGCTTCTTCCTCCTGTGAGCGTTGCTCACAAGAAAGGTGTTTCATGACGACGTGGGGTTGGCTGTTGGCACAGCTGTCGCTTCTCAGCGGCGATACGCTGGTGACCTGCTACGAGCAAAGGTTTGTCCCTGAACTCGTCGCGGGTCGGGAGTATCGGTCGATTCGCATCGGTGACGGTGCGGAGACGGCCGAGGTGAAGGAGGCGCTGAAAGGAGGTGACGGAAGGATTCCGGTGCTGGTCCAGTTCCTCGGGGTTTCGTCTGATCCCCCGAATGAGCTCGATATCGCCAGACTTCTGGCGGATCTCCCGGCGGGCATCGGGGTCGTGAAAGTGGTGGCGCACACGCTCTTCTTCATCGATCCTGACCAGCGGGAGGTGGTTCTGGAGAAGTTCAGCCAGCTCTCCGGCTTGGAGGATGACTCGCGGACCTGGGAGATCGGCCCGGGAGTGCGGGTCGCGCGGCTTCAACCCAACCGGCTCGTCTGTGTTGCGCGGGTCGCTCGCGTTCCCTACGCGGGCTGAGCGCATCAGACAACGGTCTCTCTCGGGGGAGGGCGGCGGCACTCGCTGCCCTCCCAACCGAACCTTGACGGATATGTACGCATGTCCTTCGAGGCTCGGAAAAACCCACAAAAATCGCTTGTGAAGTCGCGGCACGCTTGATACAATTTATCCGTTATTTTGGATCATTTTTTCACGTATGCACTTGTATTGGCATGGCCTTACCTCTGTCCGAATTGAAGCGTCTTTAGGGGATACCTCGTGTACGTTGCTGACCGATCCGTACGGGTCGGAAAGTGGGCTTCGTTTTCCGCGAACGCTCGAGCCAAACGTGCTTGTCTTGTCTCATCAAAATCGCGAATTGTTTGCGTTAGATGCCTTGAAGAACAGCCCATTCCTCATTGCCGATCCAGGTGAATATGAGGTGCAAGGCGCGTTTGTGTTTGGAACGACTCTACAAGAGGAGGGGGCGAAACACCCGTTTCCTCTGATGTATCGATTTGAAATTGAAGGAATGTCTATCGGGTTTATCGGAGGGGCTTCTAAGGCGCCTGCTGCTGAAGCGCTTGGTCGCCTGGAGAATATCGACATTCTCTTACTGCCAGTTGGCGGTGGTCAGTATCTTGATGCGAAAAAAGCCACGGAAGTGGTCCATGCGCTTGAGCCGCGAATTGTTGTCCCGCTCGCTTTCGCGATTGAGGGCTTTGAACTACCGCTGGCTTTTCCGCTGAAAATGCGATCCCACCCGCCGGAA
>CAYUCP010000022.1:0-12256 GCA_964443315.1 uncultured Gammaproteobacteria bacterium | reverse complement strand
TTTGCTATTTGCTGGACCAAGCCAAAAGCGGCGATTGTTCCGTTACTCTTGGCGATTGGGGTGGCGTTTGGTCGCGTAGCGGTCGGTGTACATTATCCGTCAGACGTAGTAGCAGGAGCGTTCCTCGGATTGTTGGCGGTGGTAGTGGTTCGCTTGCTTCACGCTGCTGTACGCCGAACGTCAGTCTATCGTGAACATACGCATGGCTAAGAAGCTTGTTGGCCTTGGGCTGTTTCTGTTGTTCGCTGCGTTTCTTGGGCGCGTGCTGTTCTTGGCTTGGATTGGGTCTCCGGTCGTTGGCGCGACCAAGCGGTTTGTCGTTGAGCCAAACGCGTCGGTATCTCAAGTGGCGACTGAGTTGACGGAAGAGGGAATCATCCCTGGAGCGTTTTGGTACCGAGCGTATGCGTTCCTGAGCTCTGCGGCTCGTAAACCGAAACCGGGAACCTATGTGCTTCAGCCGGGCCAACGTTTTTCACAAATCGCGAGTACGCTGGCTCTCGGCCCAGAAAGCGATGAGGTTCAGGTTCGAATCATTGAAGGTTGGACGATTGCGGATATGGCGGCACTCCTTCAACGGGAGCAGGCTGTCAGCCCAGAAGAATTCAAGCGCACCGTCGGTGAAGGTGGCGATCGATCGCCGTTTGATATTGATTGGCGGACAAAATTTTCTTTCCTAAAAGATCTTCCAGCCAATCGTAGTTTGGAAGGCTATTTATTTCCGGATACGTATCGTGTCTGGCGTGGACAGCTTCCAGTTGGTCTCGTGAGCAAGCAACTTGCAGAATTCGATCAGCGAATTGGGGGTGAGAAGGTAACCTCAGCGAGTGCCCCACTTAAAACGTTGGACGAGGTGATTATTTTGGCCTCGATTGTCGAAAAAGAAGTGTCCAAGCCGGATGAGCGCAAAATGGTGGCTGGGATTTTCTTGCGTCGCTTGCGTGAGGGGATGCCGCTTCAGAGTGATGCGACCGTCAATTACATCACACGTTCTGGGAGATCGCGTTCGACCTCAGAAGATTTGCAGATTGAGAATCCGTACAACACCTACAAAAATAAAGGTTTACCACCGGGGCCAATTTCAAATCCGAGCGAAACAGCGATTCGGGCGGTGCTTGAGCCGACGCCTTCGTCTTACCGGTATTTTCTGACAGATGAGCAAGGCAAGATTTATTACGGCCGCACGCTGGAAGAGCACGTCGCTAATCGTCGTAAAGCTGGGTATTAATAGCAGAAGATCGCCCCAACGAGAGCTCCTTCACCCGGTCCGCAAGCGCTTCGCTAACACCATTGCTCCCGGGTTCAGGAGCTCGCGTTGAGGCTTTTAATTTATAGTTAGAGAAGCTTTTAATGACGAACCGCTCGAATAGCTAAGAAGAGTGGAAATTCTGTGCGGGCGATATTTTCCGCTTTGGCTTTCGGGCCGGAGGTGCTGACTTTGTCGGAGATCCATTCTTCGATGGTATCCACTTGAAAGCCCGCGAAGCTGAGAGCGCTCACGTATGCCGTGAGTGGACGATGGTAGGAAACGGTTTTTACCGAAGGTGCTGAACCAGGATGAGCGACAATCGGCTGAGCATAGGCGGTGAGATAGCGATCCATGCGACGATATTGAAGTTTCCGTGCTTCATCCCAACCCCAGCCACTTTGCTGTGGAGCGCGGAAACACGGATGATTCATGACGATGACAAACGCGGCGCCCGGCTTTAAGACGTGAGCCGTTTCTTTAAAGACGCGGTCGATTTGTTCGATGTTTTGAATCGCCATGAGACAGCTTGCGCCGTCAATCGAACCGGGAGGGATAATGCGTGAAAATTGCTGAGCGTCGGCGACGGCTAAGTGCACTCGTTGATCCTGCCGGTGGAGCGTCTCTGCGTGTGCAATGAGGCTTGGTGCGGCATCGATCCCATAGAGTTCGGCGGCGCGTTGGTGTGAGCGGACAAGTTTCAAAAAAGAGCCCTCTCCGCAAGCGATATCGAGATAGCGTTTGTTAGCCTTAGGAGAAAGAAGGCGTAATGCACCAGGAAAAATTACTGTCTCTTGGTAGGTTCCGCCGGCGGAAAGGTGGTCAGCGTACCAGTTGGCGACGTTGTTCCAACTGCTATGTGCTGCGGGTTTACCTGTCTGTCGACGCTGCTGCGTGGAGCGCGAGAATTTTTTTCGAGGAGAAAATGGCATACGAGCAGTTTACAGAATCACCATGGCATCACCAAACGAGTAGAAGCGATAGCCTTCGTTAATTGCGTGTTCGTAGGCGGTGAGAATCCGTTCGCGTCCAGCGAGCGCACTCACAAGAACCAAAAGCGTTGATTTCGGTAGGTGAAAATTCGTCACAAGTCCATCAATCACATTGAATCGGTAGCCAGGCTGGATAAAAAGATTTGTCATCCCTTCAAAGGGCATCAACTCACCATTTCGTGCAGCACTTTCAAGGGAGCGACAGCTCGTTGTACCCACTGCGATGACGCGCTTCCCTGCAGCTTTGGTGCGTTGAATGAGTTCAACTGTCTCTTGGGAAACGGACACCCACTCCGAGTGCATGATGTGTTCATCTAGCATTCCGTCTTGCATGGGCCGAAACGTTCCAAGCCCAACATGAAGTGTGACATAGCCAAGTTGTACACCTTGTTGTTTTAAGGTCTCTAAGAGTTCGTGTGTGAAGTGGAAGCCAGCGGTTGGTGCGGCGACTGAGCCTACTTGTTTGGCGTACACGGTTTGGTAAGCGCTCGCATCGCTGATTTTTTCTTCCACGTAAGGTGGTGTTGGAATTTCGCCGGCACGATCACACAGGGCGAACACTTCATTCACCGTTCGTTCAATACGGAGACGAATCACTCCATCTGCCTCTTTTGAAAGGATTGTCGCTGCCGTTTCTTCGGGAAGGGTAATCGTTTCGTCGACGGAGAGTCGTTTGGAGTTTTTAATCAAGGCAAGCCATTCCCGTCCTTCTGGTCGAAGAAGGAAGACTTCAAATGGAGAGGTTCCGCCAACACGCGTGGCTTGCAAACGTGCGCGGAAGACTTTGCTGTCATTGAAGATAAGTAAATCACCCGCTTCAAGCAAAGAGGGGAGATCACGAATATGGAGATCCGTCATCTCGCCAAATAGGCGTGGAAGATGAAGAAGTTTAGCGGCTAGGCGGTCTTCAAGCGGATGTTGGGCGATCCGATCGGGAGGAAGCGTATAGTCGAATTCACGCGTATGCATGCACAGGATTTGACCAGATTTTGGCTCAGTTGTCGAGTATTTTGACAATAGATTGGTTTTTTCATACTATTCATACTTATCACACTTTGTATGAAATCAGCGAAATCATTGGCTCCGAAGAAGAAAAGGCTAAAACGATCAGCGATTGAAGACAATTGTCTGATGGGGTCTACAGTCTTGGGCGAACGTGGACAGTTAGTTATTCCAAAAGACATTCGTGAGCGACTACAGCTTACATCCGGAGCAAAATTTCTTATTATGAATCAGCCGAACGGTCCCATTATGATTTTCCCATTAGATAAAATGCAGTCCATGCTTGATGTGATGACGCGTCATCTGACAGAAGCGTTGCGTTAATCGGTTGATTCTACTCCTCCTATCTCTATGAAATTCCCTGTATTTTTCAAAAAGAAGCGTTTTTGGGCGTTGATTGTTCTCCTCCTGATTGTTGGTGGCTTTGCGTATGGCAAGGCAACCGCTCCAAAGGGTCCCTTTTACGACACGCAGCCAGTGACGCGGGGCGAGCTGAAGCAGACGGTTGAAGCGACGGGCCAAGTTGTTCCTCAAGCTCGTATTGACCTGTCTTTTAAGGCCGGCGGCAAAATCACAGCGTTGCCTGCGACGGTAGGGGCACGGGTAAAGAAAGGTGACATTTTAGCTTCCGTGGATGCAACGGATGCAGAGCTTGGGGTGCGTCGCGCAGCAGCGACCGTCTCTTTGGCCCTAGCGAATCTGAGGGCGCGTGAAGCGGGTGAGACGGCTGAGACGATTCGTATCGCGCAAGCGAGTGTTGATCAGGCAAAGGCGAATCTTCAGAAAGCGCAGAACGATCTTGAGGCGACGAAGCGTTCCGTTCAAGACGAATACGCGGTTTCGGTTATTGCTCTTGATACGGCGCAGAAGGCATTGGACAATGCATTGAACTCTAATGATCAGTCGGTGGCGAATGGCTACGCCTCATTACGTACCAACCTGCAAACAGCCCTTGGTCCGGTTCAGTCTGGGTTGGCGGATGGTGACTTATTGATTGGGGTTGATAACCAGTCTGAGAGCTGGCGCTACTCGTTGACGTTTGGAGCAGGAGATACGTTGTCATTGCAGAGCGCGAAGAATCAGTATCCGTTGGCCAAAGCTGCGTTCGTAAATGCGACCCAGTTGGTGCGTGCCCTATCCGCACAGTCGACGAATACACAGGTACGTGAAGCGGCAGAGGGAGTGAAGGATGCATTGACCAAGACGCAGCGTTACGTAGAATTCGTGCAGCGTGCACTCACAGCCACCGTCG
Source organism: uncultured Gammaproteobacteria bacterium (assembly GCA_964443315.1). Taxonomy (GTDB): domain Bacteria; phylum Patescibacteriota; class Patescibacteriia; order 2-12-FULL-60-25; family 2-12-FULL-60-25; genus JAGOTP01. Next base: position 7,764 of record CAYUCP010000022.1, on the reverse strand, counting down.
CTTCGTCTAACTTTACCGCCTCTGAGATCGCTTCAAAGAAAGCGTTACTTGATGGTGACCATGCGTCGCTCGGCTCCCAGCTCACGACGATTACGGCCTCGCTGCAAGCGGCAACGAATAATGAATTGGCGCGTACGACGAGTATTGATCAGCTAAAAAATGCACTCGAGACCGCTAAGACGAATCTCCGTATCGCTGATACGAATCGAATAACACGTGTGCAGACGGCTGAGTCTGCCGTTCAGATTCAATCAGCGACGGTTGCTTCAGCGCAGGCAAGTCTTGATCAACGAAAAGCTCCGCCGCGAGCAGTCGATCTTGCGGCACTGCGCGCACAGCTTCAGGATGCTCAGACGGCCTATACGCAGGCAACAGAGCGTTTAAATGATACTCGCATCGTTGCTCCTGTTGATGGTGTAACTACGGAAGTGGGTCCAAAGATTGGTGAACAGGTGATGGCGGGGGCGAAAGTGATCGGGATGATTGCAGAAGAGAAGTTCACGATTGAGGCGCTTATTCCAGAGTCGGATATTGCAAAGGTAAATGTTGGTCAATCGGCAACTACGACACTTGATTCATTTGGAGATAACCAGCTGTTTACGGGAGCGGTGGTAGCAGAATATCCCGACCAAACAAAGGTTCAAGATGCGGTCTACTACAAAGCGATTATTGGGATCGATACACAAGGGAAAGACGTGAAGCCAGGAATGACGGCGAACGTGACGATTCTTACAGCGGAGCGGCCGGCGACAACGTTATCCATTCCTTCCCGTGCGGTACGTCAGGTGAATGGAAAGCCCTTTGTTCAGGTTCTCGTGAACGGACAGCCTGAGGATCGTTCGATTGTGACGGATCTTCGAGCGGATGAAGCCCGAGTCGAAGTGGTGTCAGGGGTTTCTGAAGGCGAGCAAGTGATCGTGGGCGAATTAACGGCGGATGAGTACGCTGCGCGTCAAAAAGAGCAAGCGGGTACCTAACGCCTACCTCCTTCATTGATCGCTATGAAAAAGACTGAGAATGTCATTGAAATAAAGGATCTGAAGAAAGCGTATGTAAACGAAGATGTTGAGACTCAGGTGCTCCATGGCGTTTCGTTTTCGATTGCACGAGGTGAATTTGTCTCGATTATGGGTCCTTCCGGATCGGGAAAATCGACCTTGATGCAAATCTTGGGATTGCTTGATACTGCGACGAGTGGAGAATTTTTGTTCGATGGAAAAAAAGTGTCTGGCTTGGAAGATGATGAGCTCTCAACGTTGCGTGGAGAGAAAATTGGATTCATCTTTCAAGCGTTCAATTTGTTGCCAAAAACATCCGTGCTTGAGAACGTAATGTTGCCGCTTCTGTATTCGGATGTACCGGTCACAAAACGCGTTGCTCTTGCAAAGAAAGCGATCGCAACGGTTGGACTTACACATCGTACGGAGAATCTTTCCAACCAATTGTCTGGTGGTGAGCGTCAACGTGTAGCGATTGCTCGTGCATTGGTTCGAAATCCAGCAGTGATTTTTGCAGACGAACCAACAGGAAACCTTGATTCGAAATCGGGAAAGCAGGTCATGGACATGTTGCTCAAGTTGAATCTGGAAGAAGGGCACACGATTATTCTCGTTACGCATGAGACGTATACTTCAGAATACGCCGAGCGCATTCTGACACTCAAGGACGGGCTCTTGTTGTCAGATAAGCCAGTGACGAATCGACGCAAATTAGGAGAAGAGGCACTGCTTAAATAGCGCTCCGTTATGAAGATCACTGATCTCGTCGAGAGCGCCTTTAAGAGCTTGTTTCGTGCTGGGAGTCGGTCGGCTCTCACGATGTTGGGTATTGTTATCGGTATTTTATCCGTGATCTTAGTGTTATCCATTGGTGAGGCGGCACAACGATACATTATCGATCAGGTATCGGTGTTTGGATCAGACCTTGTACAAATTGCCAATGGTCCAAGAGAGCCGTCTGCTGGTTCTACGCCAACCGCGTTCGTAAAACAGTCCCTTACCTTCAAGGACTACCAAGACTTGAAGCGTGAACCATGGGTAAAAGAGATTGTTGCAGGCGTCACCTTGAATGATGTTGCACGTATCAATGGGGATGACGTGTCCGTATCGGTTGCTGGGACATCACCGGATGAGCTCATTATTTATGGAACACGTGTCGCGAAAGGACAGTTTTTCACAGAAACGGAACTTGACGGTCGTGCTCGTGTTGCTGTTTTAGGGTCGAAGATTGCAAAATCTTCATTCGGACAAGAAGAGCCGATTGGAAAAACGATCAGCTTAAATAAGCAGTTATTCCGCATCATTGGGGTAATGGAAGAAGCGGGTACGAAATCATTTCAAGATTTAGATAAGCGTGTATACGTTCCCGTATCATCAGCAATGGACGTGTATAATCGCAAATTTGTTCAAGGGATTTCTCTAAAAACAGACCTCGCGTTGAGTGACGCGATCCGTCGTACAGAGGAATTCATGCGCGATCGTCATAATATTTCGGATGCGAAGGATGATGACTTTCATATTCAGACTCAGGATGACGCGATTCGGAATACGCAACAAATCACAACCATTCTTCAGATATTGCTCGCATCCATCGCGGCGATTTCGTTAGTTGTTGGTGGAATTGGCATCATGAACATCATGTATGTGACCGTAACCGAGCGCATTAAAGAAATTGGCTTGCGTAAGTCGATCGGTGCCCGTCGAGGGGATATTCTTGGGCAGTTTTTAGTGGAAGCCGTCGTACTAACGACTCTTGGTGGAATCATTGGTATTGCGCTTGGGATTGGCTTTACGTGGCTCGCGATTGTGGTTATTTCCTCGTTCCAATCAGGTTGGACGTTCGGCGTGTCTTCAACGGGAGTGATTCTTGGGTTGGTTGTGTCGACTGCGATTGGAATTGTCTTTGGATATGCGCCCGCCCGTCGTGCGGCGGCTCTGAGTCCGATTGAAGCCTTACGCCACGAATAATATGAAATTGAGAGATCTATTCTCCATCGCTCGAGAAAGTATTCGGCGCACGCGTGGTCGAGCAATGCTTACCATGTTAGGAATCGTCATTGGAATTGCTTCAGTTATTGTCATGTTGTCCGTTGGGCAGGCGGCTGAGGGCTATCTATTGTCTCAGATCGCCTCGTTTGGATCAGATATGATTTTTGTTGCGAACGGCCAAGGGGATACGAGGGAAGGTGGCCCGCCGAGTAATAACATTAAAGAAAGTCTTACGGCGGATGATTACGCTGCGTTGCGAAAATTATCCTGGGTAAAGGCTGCTACTCCTTCCGTGATTGTAAGCGACCTCCTTACGGTTGATTCGGTGAATGTCCTGACGGAAGTGAGTGGGAGCGCCCCAGAAGAGGTAGCTGTATATTCGTTACGCCCAGCGATAGGCCGTTTCTTTGATGAGGATGACATGACTTCGCGACGTGCGGTTATGGTCATGGGGCCAGCCATTGCAAAGCGCATGTTTGGCACGATCGACCCGATCGGCCAATCGATTCGCCTAGGCAAAAAATCGTATCGAGTGATTGGGGTGATGGAGCCGGGGGGAACGCGTTTTTTTAGCAATGTGGATGACCAGGTCTACATTCCATTTACAACAGCGCTTGAGCAGTACAATCGTAATCATCTCAATTTTATTTCCCTTAAACCCGTGTCAGGCGTCAGTGTACGTGACGCGATGGAGCGGACAAGGATTGCCTTGCGTGACACGCATCGTATCGACAATCCACAAGGACTGCTCTCGAAAGATGATTTTCGTGTCGCCTCACAAGAAGACGCTATCCGAAGCGCGGGTGCGATTGGGCAAGTCCTTCAGATTCTCCTAGCCTCCGTGGCGGCGATCTCTCTCATTGTTGGAGGAATCGGAATCATGAACATTATGTTGGTCACGGTGACGGAACGTACGCGAGAGATCGGATTACGTAAATCCATTGGAGCAAAAAGAAGCGATATTCTCGGACAATTTATTATTGAAGCGGTCTGTCTTACATTTATTGGCGGTGTGATTGGGATTCTCGCGGGACTCGTCTTATCTTATGGGGGGATCGCCATTATTTCTCAATTCCAAACAGGCTGGACATTGGTATTTCCTGGAAATGCCATTCTTTTAGCGACAGCTGTATCTACGGCGATTGGCTTAGTCTTTGGGTACTACCCAGCACGTAAAGCGGCTAAGCTGTCTCCGATCGAAGCCCTTCGCTATGAATAATGTTCGCGAACTCATCGTCTCTGTTCTTTCCTTAGTGATTACCTTAGGTGGAACCTATCTTGTCGCACGTTCGTTTGGTGGATTGTTTGCGGGTGCGCCATATGTCCCGGTCCGTAAAAAAGACATTGAGGACGCCATGAGCTTGGCCAAGATCAAGCCAGGGGAGTGGATGACTGATTTAGGCTGCGGTGACGGCCGTGTGCTCTTGGGGGCGCTCGAGCGAGGCGCGAATGTGGTCGGCTACGAGATCAGTCCAATTCTGACGTGGATCTCGCGCTACCGGGTTCGTCACTTCAAAGATCGAGCCACGATTCTTCGCAAGAACTTCTTTCACGAAGACCTGTCTAAATTTGATGTTATCTGTGTATTTGCGTTGATTCGTTTAATGCCCCGTTTAGAAGAGCAACTCAATCGACAGGGGAAGCAGGGGCTTCGTGTCGTGAGTTTTGCCTTTGATATGCCTGGCTGGAAGCTCGTTGAGCAAAAGGGGATGGCTAAATTGTTTGTAAGACGATAAATAAAAGTCAGAAGCATGGATGCCTGAACAGGCGAGCAGTGGATTGGAGCGAAGCGACTTGAGAGCCTGTGAAGGTATTCATGCTTCTGACGATGTTTGTGATTTTAAATGGGTATACGCAAAAGCCGCAGCGATTGCTGCGGCTTTTACATGGTGCGCGTATCTGGATTCGAACCAGAGACCTCCACAATGTCAATGTGGCGCTCTAACCAACTGAGCTATACGCGCAAGTTTTGAACGTCAGGATCATAGACGAAATGGGTCGATTGGTCAACCGGGTTGTAGACGTTTTGGTGGGTATGCTATCCTAGAGGCAAATCCTTAATTCTTCCCTTCTCAGTTCTTTTCTATGGACGAAGTCCGCCCTCTCCGCCGCCGCACGGTTCGCCGCCGCAGCGCCCCCGCTCCTGTTGCCATGGATGAAAGCATCTCGGCTACACCTGAACAGGTGGAGGCAGTGTGCGGTCACTCAGCCTGCGGATCGAGCTGTAATGTACACTACGCTGGTCCTACGACCTCGATTGGGGATCATCATTCTTATCACGCAGCTCGTGGCTCTAACCATGTCTGGGCCGCTGCTATCGTGAGCGGCTTGGCAGTCGTTTTGACCGGTGCCGTTGCCTATAGCTCTGTCGAAGCCAGCTCCACGACGACGGCTTCGAATAGCGCCGTGGTTGTTCAGACCGAAGTCGATCGCTTGGTTGAACGGTTGAATACTTTGGAAGTTCAGCTTCGCGACGTAAAAACAGCCTGTGCAGCCGGTGGTGAGAATCAGTTGCCAACCACGCCTCCATCAGTTGATGGACGCTAATTGAAAGACAAGATAAAAACACCACTCAATCGAGTGGTGTTTTTGGTTCAGTCGTCGAGATACGTTGTTCTTTCACGTGTTTCAGATAAGCCACCAAGATAAAGCTGATAATGACTAAAAGATACCAGGAGCTGATAATCTTAAAGGAAACAAGGCTCCAGGCTTCCACTTGATTTGGATACTGCCAAGCGCCTAAGTACGTTGAAATGTTTTCAGCGATCCAAATGAAGAAGGCGATGAGTAAGAATGACAGGCTGATGGGCATTCGATAGGTCCGACTGGTGATCGTAAACTCGATCCAGACTCCGTAAAAGACGATGAAGACGAACGGAATCAGAATCCAACGAATATCTGGAAAGAACTCATTCGTGAAAAAGTTGAGATAAATCGTGCATGCCAGAAGGACACTCGCGGTATAGCGAATAGGGCCGGTGAGTTTGAGGTGCATGATGCGCCAAGCTTGGCTGATGTAGCTACCAACCGCTACGTACATAAATCCGCTATACAAAGGCACCGTCGCGATCTTAAAAATGCCTGGTTCAGGATACGACCAGCCGCCGATGGCGGGATGTGTTTTGAATAACTCAAGGCACAGGCCGATCAAATGAAACAGGGTAATGGTCTTAATTTCATCTTTCGTTTCAATCCGAGTGAGGTACAGGACGATTTGAAGGAGCAACGCAGAAACAAACAGAAAGTCGTATCGGTGTATCGGGCCAAGTGGGAGATAATTCGAGGCGAATAAGAGAACAAAAAATGAGCCGGCAAAGATACATGCTCGTGCTTGTTTTACGCCAAATATGAAGAAATCCTTAACGAAGAAGCTGAGCGGGCGGCTGTTTGTCGCGTGCATACCGGACTTTCCTAGAGCTGGAAAAAACGGAGTGAGTTTCCACGCCAGTCGAGAAAGGTCTTTACATCATCGCGCTTTAGAACGACCGTGGTGGTATTCACAAGCGGATGCATCTGCAGTTCTTCGTTTTTCCAAAGATCCTCATCGATGACAACGATCAACTCCTTCTGCGTGTCGTGAATCAGGCCGAGGAGCGTCACCGAACCAGGGGTTACCCCTAAATATTGCATCATGCGTTCAGGTGAAGCGAAGCTCAGTTTTTCTCCTAGAAGTGATTCTAATTTTTTCAAATCGGCTTTTTTCTCGTTAGATACAACCACCAAAAAATGTTTGTCGCCTTTCCGGTTTCGAAGAAATAAGTTTTTGCAGATCCCTCCTGGAACATGCGAGCAGTGTATCTCTGCTTCTGCGCATGTAAATACAGCCGGATGGTCGTATCGGGTGTACGGAAGAGAAAGAGAGTTAAGTGTTTGGTAAATATCGACCATACGCTTTTCTGAGCGTAACTCGGGGGCTTTTACAGGGAAAGACCCTCTGTATTCACAGTAAACGAGAATCTTTACTTCGGCGATTTATGCTGAGTTGGATGGCGTTTGTTTCGGTTCATCGCTGAATTACGAAACTTGCCCACTTAAGCGTCGCCGGTATTCCGATAAAATATCCGAAGACAAAAGAGAGCCTTTGTCAGAATTCAATAACTTTTCCATGGTTTTTTCATCAACGAATGCTTTGAACATTTTTAGATACGAATCAAATTGATACCGTTCATCACGATAATAGACAGCAACTTTTAAGTCTTCGTCAGTCCACTTACCCATATCCATGACCAAGTATTGTAGACAGCCTTCTAGATAGTCGATGGCGCGAACAAACTTTGCTTCGTTCGTTTCTGCGGCTTCAGTTTCATCCCAGAGCGCTAAAAACTCTTGTTTGGTTTGTGTATCTAACGGTTCGAGGAGGTGGTTCATTGCCAATCGCTCGGCCGAATGTTTATCTTTTTGACTAAATGTTCCCTGTTGATTGGTTAAAGGGATATCACCGGTAACCGCTTCAGCCAGATCATGAAGAACGATCATTTTCAGAGTCCGCTCTCGGTTCAGTGGAATTGTCACTTTTTCAAATAAGGTCATCGCCAAGAGGCAAGACATCCAAGAGTGATCGGCGACACTCTCTGATCGACCGGAGTTGCTATGCCACGAAGCGCGAAACGTGGCTTTGAGTTTTTCCGCGCGGACAAAAAAATCGAATATGGATTGCATCGAATAGAGCGTATAGCAAAAACCGTCCTGTTGAAAGACGGTTTTTGCGTGGCTCCGAGACTTGGATTCGAACCAAGATACACTGCTCCAGAGGCAGTAGTCCTACCATTAGACGATC
>CAYUCP010000021.1:0-13481 GCA_964443315.1 uncultured Gammaproteobacteria bacterium | reverse complement strand
TATTATTATGGTTTGGGATGGGTGGACCGTCATCGACGTAGAAATTTACGAGGACGTAGACCCGAAAGAGGTTATCAGTAAAATAGAGTCAGCCGCTGCCCGATGGGGAGTTCCTGGCCGGCGCGTCTGTTTTGATTCCGGAGGCCTGGGCGGATATCTAAAAGGGTTCCTTGCATCTGCTGTCCCATTTTTTGGGTCAGCGCGGCCGATTGACCCGGATGACAAAGAAGAGTATCAGAAAAAAGGGCAGCCGCGAACCTCGTTCGAGAACCTACGGGCACAGTGCTTTTACTACCTAAAAGACAAGGTCGATGACTGCGGCATATATTTTGCAGTTAAGAGCATACATTTGCAAACACAAACCGCTGCAGAACTGGCGGTCATTAAAAGAGCCGGGGACCAGGACGACGAAAAGTTGCAAATTATTCCAAAGACAGAAATCCGTTCTTTAATTCATCGAAGCCCTGACCTCGCCGACTGTTTGAGTATGCGGTCAATTTTTGACCTTAATCCTGAGCCATACGTTCCACCTCGTCAAATTCGCAGTATGTAATGCTTAAACGCCTGACTATCGGACAAAAATTAGGTATCCCTTTCTGCCTACTGATCCACTGGATTTGCTGGAAACCTGTCCGAACCTTTATTCAGTGGCTTGACCTTTGGCGTTTTCCCGACCTTGTTTTAACCTTCATAACTTACTATTCCCTGGTGTTCGTCGTTGTGATGGGCGTCGGCCTTATTTTTTCAACTTTCATCGACTTAATTGTGATTTTATGGAAAACACACTCGAGGCCCTAAAAGGAGCCTACAAAATCGCTTACGAGGAACTCGGCCTCAATAATGCCCTGACCAGGGAAATCGGGAGCCTAATCGTCCGATTCAGCAGGGGGCAAGGGGGGCAAGTCCTCGAAGAGTTAAAGCGAGCGGTCAACCAATCCCGGCAGCAAATACCCGGCAAGCCCGCGACCTCATACGAGGTTTTTATTCATCCCCTGCAGGTGACGGCGCAAGCAGGGGGAGCGGTGGAACCGGGGCAAGAAAACCAACCGCCACCATCATTACCAGCTGCTGCGGAGGTTGAACCAGTGGCACCAGCGGCGCCGGTTGAACCAGTGGCACCAGCGGCGCCGGTCAAGCCTGACGGACCGTTCGATATTGATTTAACAAAGACAACGGCAAACGCGATCGCAAAAGAATATACCAAAGGGGAAATCATTGCAACCCTGTCTGCCAAAGGGATTAAGCCGGACCCGGGAAAACAATTCGACGATTTTAACCCGCGTCAACTGGCGGCCTTGCTAATCAACCAGGGTAAAAAATGATAGAGGTCGATTTAAAAGACAGAACCGGTAAGATCGTTGCAACCTTCGATGTCCCTGGAATGGCTGAGGAAATTCAGTTAAACCAATACATCGACTTTCTGGTGACCTTGCGGGAAACCAGGGAAGAGGGAGCAAACGAACCGGCTGTCATCGCTCGGGCCCTGGCCCATGTAATCGGGTGCGATATTGCCGAACTGCGCCGGGTGAATTATGGTCATCCTATCGAATACGATTTTGCGGCAGAAGAGGTCGTCGGTACTACCCTCGGGCTTTATGCCTGGATTTTAAAGGTAATCGGGGAACACAAACCCCGAATTCGGTCCAGTGGGGAGGCCTCATTCGTTCATAAGCAGGTCAGATACAGTATTCCATACGGAGCCATACAAGGCGCCCTCGAAGCCTCGCAATATAGCCCTTTGAACACTATCGAAGCTATCGAAGCCTACGAGGTAAAGAGGTTGACAACTGAATCAATCGCATCTACCGGAGACGGGGACGGGTCGAAATGGTTCAGCCAATATATTCGGCTACTGGCTGTCTTTGCCAGAAAAGAGGGCGAAGAGATACCGCTCGATGACCTGGAACGGTCAAACTTCCTGGCCCTACGAGCGGCTGAACTACAGGACATTTGTTTGCCGGTCGCCCTTGACATAGATTTTTTTTTAACAAGTGGGCTACTGCGCTCGAACAGACAACCGGGCTTAATTGGTTCTTTAACCCTCCCGACCCTTACAACTTTACTGGAAGTACAGAAGAGGCCGAAAGTATCCGGAAAGGTAAAGACGCGGCAAGGGCGGCAGGTCGGCGCGCTGGGTGGCGGTGGATTCCGCTCGAGACAGCAAAAGAAGGCTGGTTCAACAAACAGGGGATAAGCCCAATTCATTCGGCGTATTTGGAGCCTTTCTACAATTCCCTGCAGATGCTTTCAATAAAAAACGCTGCACACATTTAAACTTTGTCATGGTCGCACTCGAACATTTTTTCAGCCTATTAAAAGACGCCGCCCGATGCTCTGAGGACACCGGGACCAGGTGTACACAACTGCAGGCGTTCAGGGCCTTCGCCGTCGATTCATCCGTCGAACTGAATTCCGAAACATTGGGCGCCTCTTTGTGCGATAGGGATAAACCCTATTTCTGGTCACGGAAATGGGAACGGGGAAAGTTTACAGCGTCAACCCTCGGTTTTGAATACCCGGCGCTGCTGGTATATGAAAGACCCGGAACCAGGAAACACCCTTTTTCCCTACGGTCTAAAATGGCTGCCCCCCTGGAAATAGGGGTCATCGATGCCTACAGCGAAAACTGTCTAACCGGGGACTGCGCCGGGTGCAATGGTCGAACGATCCATGAAATTTACCGGGATACCGGGAACCTACTCGCTCAGGTACTTCGGTACCTGGGCGGTTCTGTTTTGGCAAAGGTGAATGACGGGCCGGCTGCATTGTATAATTTGACCAGCCTACAAACGTCCTTAGATGCCTTGTCCATTGAAAAGTTCGAGGTCGTCCAAACCTACGGGGCTATCCTCGAGGCAACAAAGGAAATCGAACAGTTCCGGATCGATTACCCTGGTAAAAAGTTGTTCGGTACGGCAGTGGTTATACCTGTCGAATTGATCGACTGCGAAAACTGCGTCATCCCATCGCTGAACATTACGACAACCTCTTCCTGCTGCCAATGAGTGCCTTTCTGTTTGACCTGGCCGACGCTATGCGCGAAGCCCTGGACGCTGGCCGGGATGGGCTTCGTAACGAATGGCACGCACAAGGGCATACCCTGACGGGACAGGTATCCAGGACAATGACGACGGAGGTCATAACGGAGGGGGACAACGTTCGGGGGGTAATTATGACAGAGGACTACGCCGTTTACATCGACGCCGGGGTGCGAGCGGATCGAATTCGTTACCCTATCCGGGTAATGATCGAATATTTTAGAAAGCGGGGTCTGCCACAAAAAGAGGCTGTTTCCGCTGCCTGGGCAACCAAACGGACACACGAAAGGGAGGGGCTTCCGACTCGGGGTTCTTACGCCTTTTCAAAAAATGGTCACCGGCTTGGGTTTATAAAAAGAGGGATTGAATCCGCTTTACCCCGCATGCAGGCGATTTTCGAAAGCAAACTTAACCAGTCTGTCGAACTGAGATTCGAACGGGTATTCGGGCAAATGACAGGGGTACAGACTTTAACTATTGGGCTATGACAACCGTTTTTACCCTGGAAGCAAGGGACAAGAACCTCGGCGCGTTATTGATCGAAACGACCGAACGGGTACGGCGTTTAAACGCTGAACTCCGAAACGCTGAGGACGGATCGGAAGAGTACCAAAGGCTTTCCGCTGAAATTGCAACGGCAAAGGGTTTGATTGCCGAAACCAGGGACCAACAAAAGCAACTCAACCAGCAATTCAAATCTACCCAAGTACCGACCGATTCCGTGGCTGGGCTTCGGATCGAATACAGCCGGCTTTCTAAACAGATTTCAGAACTGTCCAGGGCGGAACGGTCCAGCGACTTCGGAAAGGATTTAATTCGTAAAGCATCCGCGGCAAAGGTTGAAATTGACAAGGCCGAACAATCAATCGGCCGATTTACCGGTAATGTAGGAAACTATAAATCAGCCTTCGAAGGACTGGCGCCGGTCATTTCAAAGGTCGGGTTTATGTTTGGCGGGCTGTTCGCTGCCCTGTCCGGTGGCAGTGAAATAGTGAACACTACCAGGGAGTTCGAAAAGTTGTTTGCTATGCTGAAACAGGCCTCCGGCAGTGAATCAGAGGCAACCAGGCTTTTCGATCAAATAAAGACTTTCGCCAAAGAAACCCCTTTCCAGCTGGAAGAGGTCGTCGGGGGATTTATAAAACTGGAAAACCGGAACTTTAACCCGACTATCGAACAGATGCGGACCCTCGGGGACATAGCCACGTCACAGGGTAAGAGCCTAAACCAGTTTATCGAAGCTGTCCTCGACGCGCAAACAGGGGAGTTCGAGCGGTTAAAGGAATTCGGTATCGTTGCCCGTAAAAGTGGGGAGGACGTGAAATTAACTTTCCGTGGACAGGCTACAACGATAAAAAACACATCGGAGAACCTGACCGAATACCTGCTCGGGCTGGGCAAACTGCCGGGCATTTCAGGGTCTGCCGTCGCCATATCAAAAACCCTGGACGGAACCCTGTCTAACATGGCGGACAATTTCAGCCAATTATTTGCAACGCTGGGAAAGTCCGGAGGGGTTATTCAAACCCTGGCTGGGCATATTAACAGCATAGTCGAAGCCGCAAACGATTATTTAAGCGTCCCTCTTTCGGACCAAATAAGGGACCAGCAGCAGGAATTTAACGGGCTTGTTACCGCATTGATCAATTATAATGCGTCCTCAACTGAGACGAACGAAACCGATCTCGTCCGGAATAATTTAATCAGTGAACTGACCAGCAAGTACGGCGACTACATAGGACAGATCGACCTAAACAATGCCTCGGAAACGCAGCTGCGGGATTTGATGGACAAGTCAAACCAGGAATTCGAGCGGCGAATTTTCCTGCAACTGACACAAGAAAAGTCCTCCGAACTGTTTAAAAAGGTTTCAGAGAATGCCCGCGACTATGCGCAGGCTTTGAAGTTCGCAGCACAGGCACAGGGGGAGTTCAACGAAGAGGCGGTCAAAACAAATGACCAGGGGGTGCCCGTTCTGAACGTGGCAGCTGTCGAAGAGTCTGACGCCCTGGAACGTGGTCTATCCGCACAAAAAGGGGCATTGACAGCAGCGGAAAAGGCTTACCAGGACTACCAAAAAGAAATAGAGGAAACCTCCAAAGTCCTGTTCGGGAGCTTTGACGCCTTCGATAAATACCGGCAGAAAGTAGACGAGGGAGGCACGGCAACAAAAAAAGCAACTGCAGCAGCCAAAGAAGAGGCGAAGGCTGCCGAAGGTAGTCTCGAAGCCCTGCGGAAAAAGGTCAAAGACCTGACCGACGAACTGGAAAAGGCGTCGCCAAACCAGGTGCCCAAAATTTTGGGGGACCTCATAAAAGCAGAAAAGGAACTCGCAGCCCTGGAAAACCGGCTCGATAGTCTGCGCAAGGGGCGGCCGGCAGAACAAGCCCCAACCGGGGCAGAAGTCGAAGCCGTATTCACTGGGTTTGATGACAAAGCCCTGCAGGACCGTATCGACAAACTATTCCAGGGGATAGAGGTCCCTCCGATTGACATACCTATCGAAACGGACGCCTCGGAGCTGGAAGCGCAAGCCCTGCAGGCAATAGAATTTAATGACAGCCGGCTTTCTTCCGAAGAGTATACCACGGAGGAAATAAACAGGCTCCGGGCTTCCCTGACCGAAGCAAACCTCACCAGGCTACGAACGGAGGCCGAAGAGGAAGAGGCACAGGCCCAACGTAAAAAGGAACTGACGGAAGATATTGTCGAACAAGGCCTCGAGGTTGCCAGCCGGCTCGGGGCAGCCATCGTGGAAATAGAGCGGGGGCGGATCGAACGGAACCGGGAACTCGCTTTAAAGTCCGCTGAACTGGAATACAACGAACGGATAAAAAAGGCCGGAGGGAACGCCAAAAAGGAAGCCGCTATCCGCAAAGATTTCGAGAAACAAAAAGAGGCCATCGAAAAACAGGCAGCCAAAAAACGGCAAGACATAGCGGTCGTCGAAGCGGTTATCGCCGGGGCCCTGGCTGTTATTAAAGCCCTGCCAAACTACATACTGGCAGCGGCCATTGCCGTATTTACCGGTATTCAGGTAGCGGTTATTAAATCGCAGTCCTTCGCAACCGGGGGCTTCACAAAAGACCAGGCTAAAAAGGTACAGAAAGCAATCCCGGCGCCATCGCAACCAGGACAGAAAATTTCCCTGCAGAAGGTGTCCTCGCCACAAACCATTTTCGACCTCATACCGGAACCAATGGTCAAGGGTATCCCCATCGGACCCGCTGCCGGGTTTGCTGGCCCTGGCGTACTGCCTCCCGATCAAACCGGTCGGAAACCGGCTGGCGCCATTCCAAAAAGTTGGGGGCTTGCCGTATACCATGAGGGGGAATACATTGCCCCTGCCAGTCAAGTACAGAAGTACCCCCACATATTCGAAGCCCTGGAATACGACCGGGTTGTTTCGGCTCGGCCGTTTGCTGTCGGAGGTTTTACCCTGGCGGCTCCGGCTGTACCAACCCAACAAATACCGGCAACCCAAACAGCGACAGCAGACGCTAAATTTTCGGAAGATCAGATCGACCTATTTGCTGAAACAGTGGCAAATCGGGCGGGGGAAATGATTGCAGCCAAAGTTCGGGAAGCCCTGGGCGAAGGCCTTAACGACGCAGACCGGAGGCTCGAACGGAAAGCAGCCGGGGACGCACGCAGAACAGTTTAAACACTTTCAAAATGATCACTTTAAGCAAAGTACCATCCTCCTACTCGACGTCGCCCGCAACTGAGATGCCAATGCCCGACGATTTAAGCGAATGCATAGAATTTGGGTTTACCCCCGACTCCGGAGACGGTATTTCAACCCCTGGAACGGTGGCCACGGTCGACATAGATATGACCGCGACATTAACCGTTCCTGCAGACGGTACCAGTATGGTTATTTGGGGGCATACCTTCTCGGTGGATAATGCGGCCGGGGTGAACACCGCCAATACGTTCCTTTGTACAACAGATGCGGCGACAACGGCAAACAATTTTTTGCAGATGCTGGCCAGCAATATTTATTTTATAAATGCTACCGTCAGTTATTGGACCTCTGGCGGCGCCGGGCAAAGGCGTGTAAACATCGACTGGAAGGGATGCCGGGAACAACCAAATTTCACCGGGGCAAGCATGGACTTTACAGAATTCGCCGGGACCGGTATTACAGGAACGTCGGCTAATGGAACGACCCCGGTATACGTCGAAGGGTTTTACATGGAAGTGCGGCTCCTAAAATATTCAAACCCGAACGGGTCTTTTTTACCGATAACCAGGTTCGAGACATTACGGCCAAAGGTGGGGTGCAATTCGATAGCGGAATCCCTAATCGATTACGTCCGGAATATTCGCAGAACATTGTTTACCCAACTGCCGGAACTGACCGTCACCGACGAAATTTTGCCGACAGTCGATACATTGATCAGTAGGTACAAAATAGAATACGGCTGGATTTTCCGCGACGCGAACTGCCAACCTCAAAGCGGAACTTATAAAAGCAGCGGGGAAATTCTGGTCTGTAACTCGGCGTTCGATGTCTCGGAGCCTTACGGAATGCGTTGGTACTGGCATAATGCTCCTGGCGGGCTGCCATCGGAGACCGGAGGGAACCAGTACTTTCTAACCAATCAGCCAAAAAAGATGCGGATTTGCCGTAATTCGTACAGCTGGCTTTGGTTATTGGAGGGGGATTACCAGTCCGGAGCAAGCCTACCTAAAAGAACCCTGCATTTTTTAGTGACAAAGAAGGACGGCACAACTGTTTCTACTTATGACGAATACAATATGTGCCAATGGCACCAGGTCCTAAATTTTAATGTCAGCCCTTACCGTGCTGGACATATTTCCGGGGTCGCTGTCGCTGACATTGATAGATACGACGTATGGGTATCATACGCAGATGCCAGCGGAATCCCTGCCGGGGTTTATAGC
The DNA here is from genome assembly GCA_964443315.1 of uncultured Gammaproteobacteria bacterium. Taxonomy (GTDB): domain Bacteria; phylum Patescibacteriota; class Patescibacteriia; order 2-12-FULL-60-25; family 2-12-FULL-60-25; genus JAGOTP01. Next base: position 5,532 of record CAYUCP010000021.1, on the reverse strand, counting down.
GAAACAATGACTTATATTATCGATGACAGCTGCGGAACCTGCACGGACGCCTATTTTTTGACGCCTCCGGGTGGAATTGGTACCCTCATGGTCGATGTCATAGAAAGGGAAATAAACCAAACAGGCACAGAAATATGTCTCGACGTGCCCTGCGGTACAAGCCGGGAAGAGCGGGCCAGATATGGAGGGCGATCCCTGGGCAACGTGCGGGCCTGGAAAGAAACTACGATCCGGGCGCGTGTGAATTATACCGAAGAGGCTATTTCTTATTTTGAATCCTTTAAAGCATCCCCTGAAAGATGGATACGGGTCCGGTCCGGTAATGGGTTTATCGCTGTCCGATTTAATATCGATCCTGGCGGAATCCGAATATTCAGAGACGGGGAAAATGTAGAACTAATCGCCAAAGGCAACCTAATCGACATTCCTTTGCAATCAGCCAAAAATTTAAGCTAATGTGCTGCGATAAAATAGAAGTAAGGCTCACGCAGGAAGCGTCCAATATTTTGGGGGGCGCAATATGGGCAACCCTGGATTTAAAGCCGGGTTTCTCCCTCCGGGTATCAAAGAACGCCGAAGAGCTCGGCGAAGGAAATCAAATCGTCATCGAAGGGGCTTACCCGTTTTCCGTGCCGTTCAGCACAGTAAACGATGCTGTTTTTTTGGAGTTCGACAGCCCTGTTATTTTGGATAATTCAACGTCTTATTTGGAGTGCCGGGCCATGTCTTCCAGTATGCAACACCCCTACGACCTTATTTTTTTTAAGGGGAGAAATGACCGGGCGCAGGAATGGGAACTCGAGTTCAGAACATCTCAAAACCATTGGGCATACCTGGCCGGTAAAAAATACCTGAATACCATCGACCTCGGGGACAGCCTGTTCAATGATGCCAATATCACAGAAAGTTGGCAGCGGCCTACCTGGCAGGATGACGACCCTCCGTTCATTATGGCGCCGGGGGACTTTGGTGCCTGGTTAGACCTGTCAGAGCCTATCCAGTTCACAGACCCGCCCGTCAAGATTGTCAGCGACGAGGACTGCAGGTACTTTTTCTCCCTGGTCGCCCTGGTTAAAAAAGGTATGTGCGAAATCGGTTGGACCATTGACGGGCTTGTTTTGGAAACGGAACTGCTGCGGGGTGCCTGGATTTATATTCTACGGAGGGGGTTCTATACTGAATCAAAGGGGGGAATTCACCGGTTTATTGGTCGAGGCGAATCACAATTCACGTTTACCTCTTTGGTGCCGATACTGCGGTACGATACGGTTTTTTATGACCCTGGCAGCCATGCGCCGGCTGGACCGCCTTACGTCGGAGTTTATACCAATGACCTGAGATACCGGACAACCTTCAAGTTTTCATTAAAGGGGTTAATGACCATCGGGCCGTCACCTAACCAGTTCGGTTTTCGACTTATGAAAACACAGGACAACGGGTTCCCCCTTTTCCAGTGGCTGACCGACGAAACCGTCATCGCCCTGGCAGCAAGTGAAACCAGGTACGTCGATATTTCATTCGAAATAGAACTCGCACCAAATGAATCCGCGGCTTTCTTTGCCACGCAGGGAGCCACATTCAAAAAGGGGTATTTATTCGAGGTAACCCCGACACAAAAGAGCCTCATGCGGGGGGATACGGTGACCCTGAAAAACTTAATCCATACGGAATACACCCTGCTGCACCTCATAAAGGGAATGCTGCATTTTATGAGGGGGAGAACTGCTACAAATTGGGCGTCAAGAACGGTGACCGTTTACCCGGAAAAAAAGTCGACCGTTTTTACCCAAATAGTACCAGGGTTCATTTTTGAGGAAAACCCGCCTATTGATATTTCGGAAAAGGTTGTTTGTGATAGCGCAAGGCCAACACCAATAAAGTCAACCCTGCAACGGTATACGTTAATCGCCTGGGCGGATAGCACCGACGCCCATATCGACGAACTTTCCCCGATTGACCCGTTTTTTTCCAGGAAGATATTAAACGGTTTAGATCTTCCGGACGGAGTAACCGAACTCAAAAACCCTTTCTTCGAACCGACCGTCGAACGGCAAAGCGACGAACTAAAAAGGTTCGGGGATAAGCCTACGCCATTCTTCCCGGTATTTTGGGACAATACGGACGGGGAACTGTCTTTCGAAATAGGTCCCCGTATCCTGTTTTTTCATGGATATGTAGCACAGGAAAACCCAAACAAAACAGGTACTGCCGACGCCTTCGCTGCCTACCAATTCGAGCAATACGGCACAAACGCTTTTTTAGGATACCTGGCCCAAAAAAGAACCTGGAACCTGGTAACCCCTGTCGTTCAGGATGGGAATTTCGTTTTCGGGGCCCTGGCCGGCGACTTGTTCGTTTTGTTCTGGCTCGGATACACCCAACGCAACCAGCGGGGGCGGATTTACGATATTTTGGTTTTCATAACTCCTGAGAACTTTTCAGAATGGGATTTTAGAACCCAATTTCTTTTTAAAGACAATGGCCGGGAATTGACAGGGATAGGAACGGGTATTCGGGATTTTGAGACGTGTTCAGATGACCCTACTCCAATGACCTTAATCATCGAACCGACTGACAGCCAATGCTGTGACCAGCCCTGTTCCTGCCGATTTATCCAATGCGAATACTACCAGGACATCGGGCAGTATATCCAACAAACAACCCTCGACGGTATGCAGGTAACGTCGTTCGAGGTTGACGAAATTGAACAGCTGGGCGGTCCCGTCGACCTCGGGCTTATTGACATCATCGAAATAGGAGGGAGGCCATACGTCAGGAACTTACCCGATGTTTTGAATAAAATCGGCGTACCATATTTCACATTCGGATATAGTGACCGGATTTTTACCCCAAAAGAGGAACTCCGGTTTTTCTATATCAAACGGCCGATTTGCCAGTCCTTCAAAATTGTGATATCGGACAGCGGCGGAGAAATTTACCGGTATACCCATGACACGCAGGCGCAGCAATGGTTCGGGGGAACCTGGTCGCCGCTCGGATATGGAGCCGAAACGTTCGACGTCCCTGAAAACTGCGTAATAACAACAGAATACTAATGCCGGGGGAAATTGATCACGGGCAAGCGATGGGGCTTTTCTTAGAGTTTAAAAGAGTCTGCCCCCTTTCCATGGAACGGTTTAACCCAACTCCTGAGAATACCCGTCGATGGGCATACCATGCCAGGGTATTGGGTGACACCAGGGAGTACCAGGTCAAAGCCCTGGACAAAACACCTTTGGAGCGGATCGCAGCAAAACGGCGGGTGCAGTACTTCGAACAAATGCCCCTACGAACAAAAGAGGTTTATATCAAAATCGCCGCTTGCTTCCCTGGCGTTCAAATTTATGCTTGCGGGTCCAGGGTCCGGGGTGACTATGTGGAAAAAGATGACGGGGCCGCAATGAGGGAGGCCCGGCGCCGGGCAGGTAAACAAGACAAGGTTTTCAGTGACTTCGATTTTTGGGCGCCTGCCTGGGCAAAAGCGGCATACGAATTGCCGCAAAGTGCGGATCGAACCCGATGCATTATTCCAGAAAAAGAAAAAGTCATGCTTCCTATTTGGGATTTCGACAAACTGCCAAAGTCCGAACATAAACGGGTCATCGACCTGCTGAACAACGGGCAATACCTGGAACTGGTACAAGTGCATGACCAGTACCAGTTAAGCAACTGGCAATACTGCTGCGATACCGATTCCGTTGCCCGCTGGTTCGCGCAAGGTATTAAAGAGGGAAAAATATCGGCTACCCATGAAAGGAAACGACGTTCCAGAAATCGTATTTAAAAAAGCCTGCATTCGGTTTGCCATCCGGTTTAAATTATCGGAGGTTGACGAATGGGATTGCCTGAGCAATGACCTCCGGGCCATGTTTGAAACCCTTGAATACAAAGCGGTTATTAAGGCTTTTATATGCGATGACCGGAACCTCGGGCAGATGTCTTGGGCCCAACTTGAAATAAAATACGGGCTCCCTCAAACTACAATTTGGCGTATGGCACAAGACTGCTGCGGGGGAAACCCTTCCGATATTGGAAAGGAAACCAACTCAGAGCCGGGCAAAAAATAGAAACCGGCAATACGTTTGCGTCATGCCAGACATGAACGACGTACATCCGGAGGTCTTACAGGACCAAATTCATAACAGGTTTATCGAACCTTTGCTATGCGGTGAACTGGCCATCGACCTGGAATTTGCAATAAATGCGTACTGCACTTACCTGCAGGAACTGGCTTTAATGAGGGCCGGCGCTCCGTTTGTATCCCTGGGCATGAGTGAACGGCGGGAACTACAACTGCCTTCGCTTTTTACGTTAGGCCCTGGCGGGCCGGCGCCCGTCGTCCTGGATAAATGGCGGCTTTACTATGCCGACGAAACCCCTGCTAACTCGGTCGCTGTCCTGAAATTGTCCGGAGTAATGCGGTCAGAAAGTGCTGCGTCAACCAGGGGTATCGATGTCCTGGAACGCGATATGCGACAAGCGTATGCCAATCCAAATATTTTAGGGGTTGTCCTCGACGTGAATTCAGGAGGGGGGGAGGCTACGGCCGGCTGGCGGCTTCGTTCAGTAGTCGGTGAACGTAATAAACCGGTCATTGCAAACGTGCATTACGCTGGCAGCGCCGCATACCTCGGGATAACCGGCGCTACGGAAATTATAGGAGCCTACGGCGGTGCCCGTTTTGGAAGTATTGGCGCTCTTTACAGCATAGACCGGCGCCTACTGGCTGAACACGCAGAAAATTTCCTCGACGTGTATGCTGATAACAGCCCAAATAAAAACGAGGAAATCCGGGCAGCCCTGTCCGGGGACTTTTCACCCCTGCGTAAAATGACAACCAAAGTGGCGACCGAATTCCGGTCAGCCGTGAAAATGGCCCGCCCACTCCTGGGCGAACCGGACCTTATCGAAGAAACTTTATCCGGCCGGATGTTTGATGCCCGCGAAGCTACAAAGCGCGGGCTTTCTGACATGACCGGTAATTTAAACACTGCCGTTTCCCGCGTCTCCCTTTGGGCAAGTCGTGGCGGTAAAAACTGACTTTAACCATGTCGTTATTTCAAAGCAAGTACTACACACCCATTTTGGACAGCCTGCGCCGGATTTTCGGAGAACCTGACGCGACGGAAGCCCAACTCGACCAAACCCTTACGGAGGTCAAAAGCCTGGACGAACTGCGGACAGCCGCTGAAACGGTCGCTCGGGAAGACGTGGCTGGGGACGTTCAAGCGTTGACGGCAAAGGTAACGGCCGCCGAAGCAAACGTCACCAAACTGACCGGAGCCGCAACCCAATCCGCGGCAACCCTTGCCGAACGTGACCAAACGATCACGGACCTGACCGCGCAAGTCGCCGCACTGACCACGGAGCGGGATACCCTGGCCGGCGAAGTTGCAACCCTGAAAACGGCCAAACCAGTGGATACAACCCCTGCCGACCAATCCCGGAACTCGCCGGCACAAGCCGTTTCTACCCTGGGCGGAACGATCATCAAAACCCCTGGCCTCGCAGACGAAGTCATCGGCAAGAAAC
>CAYUCP010000020.1:11587-14017 GCA_964443315.1 uncultured Gammaproteobacteria bacterium | reverse complement strand
CATAGGTAGTATAATTTAGGAATACCAATCCCTTTTCCTTCCGACGCTTGTCAACATTTTTGGCAAATAATCGATATAATGAAGTGACAAAACATGGATCCTTTCGAAGAGATTCACATTGACTTTCATAGTATTGAAAATGATGTGATTGGTCCCACAGCTGATTACATAATAAAAGTTGTACTTTGTTGTCATCCCAGTTCATGGTTACCACGTTCATAGGAGTCCATAATTCATTTCTTAACCCATTGACGAAAGATGGACATCCACATGTACATGGCAGTGTCTCCATTGGATCGGTGGTTATTACCAATTGTCCGTCTGCTTTTTCAAAGCATGAAATCACTGCAATTCCACCAAGATTTTTAAATTTGTTCGATAGACCAGGAAAAACGTCTTCTAGCATATAAGCTATTACCAAGATTTCATAACTTTGGGTTAAATTGAGCTTAGAGAGGCGAATCTCTTTGTAATCGTCATATATATCTTGTAAATCCTGGGGATACGGTGTCATAGTGGCTATGAACCCTGCATGTCTTTTAAGTAGAACCAGTATCTTATGTTTGATCAATACTGCTTTATAGTTGAAAAGGTCACTTGCAACATCCATGAAGTCGTACGGCCTCTGAAAATCAAAGAGGTCAGCTGGAAGGTTTTGAAATGCATTTAATATTCGTTCTTTGCTTACAATTCTATCTCTTAAATACTCGGCGGCGCCGTCAAGGGTCATGTCGGGTACTATGAGTTGCGTATACATCGTCTAATCCGGATTGGATAAAGCATTAAAATCTCAGACTATTTACTTTCGCATGTATTATTAATAATTGTCAACAGTCCTCTTCGTTTATGGACACATACGTGGATACCAACTGCAATCAACTGGCCGAATGCTATGCAAATTCTACCAAATTTTCCCTGTAGAGCAGAAGCTATATATAACATTTGGTTACAGTGATGAACCTCAATTTGCGAAAGAGTAATTTCTCTGTACATATCAAGTAAATCTTGTAAATCTGGTGGGTACATTGTGTCATTGATCATTACAAAATTTCTGTATTTCTCAATGATAACATTCACCTTATGTTTAAGTAATGGAGTTTCATCATTAAAAAGAGCATTTGCTACATCTTTAATATCCAATGTATAAGGCTCCTCCACTTCCTGATCATAATATATATTAATCGGATTCGGGAAATACTTCCCAACATATTCAAGTGAATTATAAAGTGTCGTGTTTGGAATCTTTTGCACTTCTGTGGACACGTCCTCGGAGAAACTCTAAGAATTTAATGTCATTGTTGTTATACTGTTATAATATATGACATTTTTGTGATTGGAAGAAAGGATTTATTCACGTTTGGTGTCAAGTGTCGAGTTACGGTAAATAGTAGAAATGAAATAGCACACACCCATGCTAAAGAGTAGGATAAGCCATTGTATTGATTCTGATAGTTCAATATACTCCAATACTGTCAGAGCCATAACCCAAACAACCGGATAATTAAATCTGCTACCACGTGACCTAGTAATAAGAATACACACTCGAGGTAACTGAAATCCATCTATTATCCATTTCGGGTTGTCTTGATTAAGAGGGATGTAACGCAACCCCCAATACACTCTCCCATACCATATATCGAACGTTCTCCACCATAATCTGTAACGTGAGTAATGCAAATGGATCTCTTGGCGATCACTTACAACCTTAAACAGTTTCCAAAGATAGAAACTTGTGACACACACTTTAAAAGAGTAAATAGCATAATACGCCGCCATTTTATCAGCAATAAATAGATTAATTAAATATGTGAGGATACGAATATAGAGTTCCATTCCCAAACACCAACCTATCACCACCTCTCTATAGCTTGGCATATACCCAGTGACAAACACAGGTACTCGACATTCACTTACAAGATCGGAAACTTCCTTCAATTTAGAGGGTTCTTTAATTTCCATGTCCTCCGTGGCCTCTTTCTGTTGTATAGGATATAGCGCGTCTGCAAGATGGCAATGTACTATCTCTTTCCTTCTATCCTTTTCAGAGTCATCTATAGACGTTATATCTGAAATGGCTCGGATATAACGAGTACCTATCTCCTGAATGGATTTCAACGGATACAATTCTTGCGTTGCAAGTATAAAATTCTTCTTTTCCTGGACAAGTCCTTTCAACACCACCGCTGGTCGAGAAGAAGAATGTGATTCCATTTCGTTTGATTGGATATACATCCACGTGTGTTGTACCAATCAAAACAGCCGAAATGCTGCCCAAAAAAAGATACCCTCCGCCTCCTCATCATATTGAACATTTGACTTCTATTCGTCATATCATAGAAGAGAATACATTTGACCTCGATTTAACCGAGTATGCTCCTATAAATACATCAACAACGAATTCATCAAAAACAACAATCAATTCATCATCAT
>CAYUCP010000020.1:5136-11487 GCA_964443315.1 uncultured Gammaproteobacteria bacterium | reverse complement strand
AATGAGACGGTTACCGAAAAAGAAAACATGTTGACCGATCAACCTGACATGTTTATTGACAAGGGCTCAACGAATGAACAATCTAGATTGCCTAGTGAAATGAATGTAACAAATGAACCGGTCAAACGAGGCAGAGGTAGACCTAGAAAGGGAACTCCTCGTATCGAACGAATTATAAGGCGCAAAAGACCATTGAAACGATTTGAGGGAATGTTATCGACATGGCATCTTCGTGAAAGGGGTGTGAAGCCGCTCTCGAACCCGGTAGTACAAACAACCCCAGTTCCAAAGCGTCCGCATTACTATGCCTCCTTAGATCCCCGACAAGTTAAAATAATCCGGCGGTTATCGCGGAAACGTTCTAAACAGGTGAAGGCGATGAGGAAACGTGAATTGATCCTAAAACTAGCGTTGAATAGAGGACCAGATCTTCCAAAGTTTGCAGTGCCTCCACCTGTATTTAAACAACCTTATTTGAGATGTCCATATTGTGGTGAAAAACGTAAAAGAAATAACGACGGTCGTCCATGTAGAATATGTATTCAAAATGGTGTAGAGGATGTAGAGCGAGAAGATTGGCCATATAAAAGAAGAAAATTCGAACCTTTTATGCCGAATCAATAAATACTTCAATCTCGGATCCTGATTCATTTAACTAATCGGAAAGTGATTTATGTAAGAGTATTTGTAAAAGACAAATGATCAGGTATAACCGTGCAACAAGATGGTTTGTTCGAAAATGTAAATCAAATTTTATGGTGAGCAAAATGAGACTAAGAAATCATTTAAAATAAAGCATCTTTACTTATTTTAAAGCATAAAATGGTAATGAGGGACTTTTGTCTGAAAAGTAACAATTTTCCGCGATTCCTACCAAATATCCATCTTTAACCGTGGCATAAAGAATTGTGTCTACGTATCTATATGAATCCTTCATTGACAGAACTTTTCCATCCCATCTCACTAGCCCCATGCAATTGCAATTTCTCTCCCGATCGTTCCATCTCATCACAATTCCACAATCGCCTAACAATAGATAATTTAGCATTCTCAAACGAAACAATCTTCCGATATAAGGGCGACGCAGATTCATAATATTCCACTCATCATATTGCGTGTAATGTTCAAGCAATAATTCTTTGCGCTTAGCTGTCAATTCAACATCATCCTGACAACTATAGCTTTCTTCCGGGATATATTTTCTAGTTAACGTCCAACCCAATGTACTCAGTGTTAATCCAATCCCCAATACACGTCCATACTTCATCCCAGACTCGTTTAAACCAATCAATAAACAGTGGGCCAGTCGCTCAACCAATCACAAACTCGTATCAAAGAGTAGTATGACTCGAGTTTATCCTGATCGTATTTGTGTTCTAGGAACCGAAGAGGGTATCGAATTAGTACAAATTGAGGTACGTGATAAGCAGGGTCGCCCAGAAACCCTCATTTATCGATCCGATGAAAACTATCAATTTTCATGGGATGGACGTGCTCCATCTAGATATGAAGAGGTATTCATACTACCTTCAGATGTCACAAGGGATTTTGTTTGGCTGTTTGTTGATTTAGATATAAATTTTTGTATTGGCGATGAGAAAGAGAATTCGACATGTAAAACAGAATGGAATGTTCCTTGTGGTTACTATGAGTTAAGCGAGAAATGGTACAAAGCAATGACGGAAATGCTGGCATGCCGTAAGTTGCTTAAAGACCAGTCTTTGTCCCAACATGCAACCATTGCCGTCCGGTTGAAACCAAAACGCGTGTTGACATTAAACGATGGTATTCAGCAATTGGAGCGCAATTGGAAGCAAAACGTGGCTCATTTAAAAGAGATCGCTAGCTCATCTGGCACTGATATGGTTACAAATGTAATGGTTTTCAATGATTTGGATCACTACGAAATTATTCGCGATGGTGACGACACTCCAGTTACAATGGCAGAAGCAGTTGATCGGCTTGTGTGCAACTGGAACCAAAACATTGCTCATATAAAGAAGATGTCTAAACGACAAGACATGACGGAAATTTCAAATGTATTTGTTACAAGTTCGAGTGTTGGATTTAATCTTCCAAGAAATTCCTCGCGTGAATGGCATTTAGACTACAATAAAAAAGAGCAAATCGAATGATTAACGCAAACAATAAAAGGTTTTATAGATAATTGTCAAGTTCATTGAGCTCCTCTTCCGTTATATACTCACACTTCAGTCCAAGTTGTATCAGTCTGATGCAATGTTGTAATTCTTCAATTTCTTCGGGATTTGAGGATGCTTGAATCTTTTCTTGGAATTCTGCTATCATTTTCCGCATTTCGGGATCAATATTTTCGTGCTGGATCATTTTGTCTCAAATCAATGAAAGAATGGTTGGGCGGCCAATCAAATAGTAGTGCCGTCCAAAATGCAAGTAACTTCTAAGGAAATGGAAATGGCAAAAAAGCTACAAATGACAAAAGTCGAAAACGAAAAATTATATTTCAGTCAATATGAACAGGACCTTCTTCAGCTTGAGAAATCCTTACTTCAGCAAATCCTTAGAAATAGTATCTTGTAAGAATGTATTCTTCAACATAGGTGGTGTACAGTGTATCACGACCGATATATTTTTATGTGCCGATGCCCAGAATGTCTACGTAAGGAAATTAAACATGAAATATATGCATCCAAAAAGAGAGAGATTCCCCTATTGATAGAACCGCAAGATTCTATTGAAGTACGCGATGTTTTAGCTCGATGGAGCTTACAAGACTATAGAAAGTATTGTGATTATGAAATATGTGACTTTGACACAAAACCCCCCTTGGATAAGGACTCATATATCAAATTTATTAGGGCGGTCCAATATTCTCTTGTTGAAGAAAATAAGAAAATGTCAAATTTAGTTTCAGAAACCCTCCTTTGAGGAAATTACTTACTTACTTTACTCTCAACCCATTCTGAACCAATCAATAAAGATCGGGACAGTGTGATTGACCAATCACAAAGCAGTATCAAAGTGTGGTAGTATGTCAAGAGTAAAGGTAAGCGCTGAAGAAATGGCGCTAGACAAACAAAGAATGAAACTATGCATGCCTGTGAAACATGTGAGTAAACCAAATCCTGAGCCAAGTTGGACAGAAGCGCGTGCAACTATACTCAACGATGACGCACGCAAAGCATTTGATCATTATTGGACCAAGTTGAGAGAAAAGGTTCTTGAGGAACATGAGGGGTCACACATTTGCTGTGATGCAAGTGGGAATTTTAACATCTTTAAAACTAGGTTGGATGCATTCGATTTTATATTCAAATCCAAGAAGCCTGCTTATTATGCTCGAATTGGATCAGAGTTCGAATGGAGAAAAGACGAAGAAAAATAAACGTTATGCTTCACCATTCCATCCAATCACAAATGACCCAAATGGTGACACTAACCGAAGGCATCCAACAATTGGAAAATCAGTGGAAATGCACTTTGCTTGAACTGAGTGAAAAAGCAAAAACGGATGGCGATAAAACTATTTCAATGATAATTGTTTCCAATGTCTCTCCTCATCTCAATGTGGTCGATTGTAGTGACTATAAAAAGTATAAATATCACTTGAATTCAAAGGGAATCTCCTTGAAAGATGCTATCCAACAACTCGAAAGCCGTTGGGAACAGAATATTGAACACTTAAAGAGAATAGCGGAAGATGATCCAGACCTTACAAAAATTGTAAAGGTGTATGTCACGAACTGGACTACTGGGTTCGTTATTTCGTTTAATGCCGATGGCTCAGATTGTTGCGATAGATGTTGGGCTTTAGACTACAATTGGAATACTCAATGATTTTATATCTTATAAATAAAAGTCCAGGATGTTGACGATTCAATCGTTTCACAAACCACTATCAAATACAAAGAACAAACTTTGTCCAATATAAACATACTACAAAGAACAAACTTTGTCCAATAGAAACACACCTCTCCCGCTCACACATAGAATGTCTCTCAAGACACACGAATCCGTCCTATGGTACGATGAATGTCTCTACCATGCAGATTGTCTAGATGGTGCAGCTGCGGCAGCCGTGGTTCATCATTTTACCCGCACCCAAAAATATACGGGTGTCCGAGCAGGCGACAACCCAACTTACACAGAGTTTCCTAAAAACCAATCCTTGATGTATGTGGATTTGTGTCCCACTATCACACATCTTTTGAAATTGTTAAAAAATGAGAATCAAGTGTTGATCATCGACCATCATAAAAGTTCATATGAAAAACTTGCACATCTTGTCGATCCATTGCTTACCAAGGTTTTTGACATGTCGCACTCGGGATGTGGGTTGACGTGGAAATATTTTGCGGATCCCGACACTGGTTCCATGCCAACTATTCTCAAATACATTGAAGATGGTGATCTTTGGGCATGGAAGCATGAAGAGTCTAAATTCGTAGTAGCAGCATTAAACAGACTACACACACCGATCACTCCGGAAACCATCTTGGATTACATGGGAAAGAATTCGAATCAGTATGTACCACATCTGGTGGAGATTGGCAAGCCTATAATGGATAAAATAGACGAAACAATGGCTCCATATCTTAGAGATGCGGTTGATTGTACCTTGAAAAAATGGCCGCAATACACTGTCAAATCAGTCAAATGTGATAAGTACAATCTCATCAGTTATTTAGGAAACGAAATGTCCAAAACATGTGATATTGCACTACTTTGGTTACCGACATCCGTACCAAACGAATGGAAGGTGTCTCTGCGTTCATTCCCCACTGGTTCCGTTGATGTGTCTAAAATTGCAATGGCTTACGAAGGAGGTGGTGGTCATATGCATGCTGCTGGGTTTGTGTTTAAAGGTGACTTTGATTCTTTATTTATATAATTAAATGTTTATATATTTTCACGTGAATACTTCTCACATTCATCCCCACAGTGAACCATGTCAAGGGTGCAAAATGGACATCTAGTTGACCCAGACGCATTAACCCACTTCGATATACATTCCTTACAAAACAAATGCTTATGTTTACACTTTGAGATGAATATTTCTGTTTGATCCTCATAGCAGATAGGACATTCCACTGCTGTTTCCACCTTTTTACATTGAGTTTCTATGGAATCGTCTATCAGATCAAAATCAATTACAGTGCATGCGTAGTGTAATCTCCATATTATCCCGCCTAACGACACACATAAACACAGCATTACTACTCGAATTACCCAGTATACCGGATTCTGCGCAATAGCCAGCTCCGCATACAACAATTTACAAGTAGAATTCCGTTTCCCTATCAAGGGGTCGTACCATGTTCCAAAAGCCAATCGACAGTAGTAGATTTCTGCCTCTGTAAGGTCATCGGACTGTTCTTGGATGGTTATACTTGGCGACTCATCACAGGTTTGTAAATTATATATCGTTTCCTCCATTCCTATAATCACATGATGTATTTGATTCACTTGACGGCTCAACAATTTTAGTGTTTGGTTAAGTGAAATAATCGTCTCTAATGTAACGTTCAACTCGCTAACATGCTTCTCACACTCAACATGTAAGCTAAATAAAAGGATGGACAAAAGGATGATCACACTCTCAAGTGCACCACGTGCCATCGAAACCACCCAATAAAATCATTACACGTATCTTTTATTATTCAAATTTCCATCCGCTTAGATAAAGTTTTGGATGAATGATCGCACCAGATAATGCACGTAGACATGATCCTACTTGGAGTATCGGTACGAAAAGGGATCCAACCGGACCAAATACAGTTAACGCCATTCCATTCAACCATGACTTCGCATCGTGTCTCATCGTTGCTCCAGCAATCACAAAACATCCAACTCCAACTGTTCCAAGAACCATAACCGGAATCCCTACAAGCGTAAACGGTACGAGTGCTGCATGAACCAAGGCTAATCGAGCACAAGTCGCTCTGTCTTCTCTAGACTCGAAACTACCAGTAGACCCCGGAAACCCTAAAAGGGCTGGAGCACCAATACCCACCATCAATCCGACCGTAAGAGCTCCCGCAATTGCAGGGGCCATCGTCATTTGTATATGCAATGTTTTTGATTGGGTGTTTTCATCGTCCCAGTGTATTGTTATTGGTCGAATTCATCGACCCGATGTGCTGTTATTGGTCGAGATCTTCATATGTAGTGAATCGGATTGGATTCATCATAATTTTCTTCATAGCATTGTCAGATATCACATATTCCTCTGCATAGATGATCCAACCGACAATGGAATAAACAATATATCTAATAAACGTCATCCACTGAATTAGTTTGATGGTCTTCATTATACACATATTCGACGAATAATCCACCAATCAAAATGCCTGCAAAAATCAAGAAGACCAC
>CAYUCP010000020.1:2903-5036 GCA_964443315.1 uncultured Gammaproteobacteria bacterium | reverse complement strand
AAATGATATTATAAAGACAGTGATCACTCAAACGAAAAAGGATGGAACCGTGATCAAGACAATTAAAGGAACAAAATAAAACAATTCAATCACAAATTGATGTTATTTTATAGTTGGAAATTTGATCGTATTCAGTTTAGAATCATCCAGCCTAATCGGAATACAATGCTTGTCCGCCCATACTTGTATATATAACGTCGTTGGAATGTCGTACCGAAGATTACATTCAGACAGAAGTTCATTCAACTCCTTTGAATTATAATACTTCCGAGCACATGTTAATATCCACATAACCTCTTCAACGTCTTCGTTCGAGATGTGACGGAAATTTCTTATCATGCAGCGAAGGTATGGCTTTATGCATCCTGGAATTTGAGTATCTAAATACCGAACTGATTTCCACCCTCGATGCGGATATATCGATTGATCGATCATCGTTTGTATATGGCACTCTGTCAGCGCGCCAACAATTCTTGGATGCCGCCATAGCCACTCCACAATAGTCACATTCCCAGACTGTATTGCTGTCTCCAACCCCATCATGTAAAACCATTTTAAAACAGATTTACATGCCATTCTCTCTTCCATTATCCCGGCTTGTCGCTGAGCAAATTTCAAATTGTTGCTCCGACATGTCCAGAAGAATATCCAGCATACTAAGAAGTAAGTTTCCACCTCTCTGAGACGAGGGATGATTCTATCAAGATTAAATTCGCTGGCATAGAGCACACTTTTACGAGTTTTATATTCCTCTTCACAGTGCGCTGCCATCTTTTCATAATCGTATTCTATCGGCGGTTCGTGGTACGTTTTGATTTTCTCTTGATTTCTATCGAGTCCAATATACCAATCGAAGAATTCACGATTCCCTTTCATACATATCCGTTCTAACGTCTCCATATGATCCCACCGCCATAAATGGTATTCGGAACGTTCATAAATAGTAAGCTTTTCCAGTGTCGCATCGCTAAGCCATCTATACGTTAATTTTCCAACGTCAACGTCATTTTCGTCCACTGCTCTCATGAATCTATATGATACAGTGTAGAGTAAACGTTTATCTTCCGCCAGTTCCGACAATACCGTCTTTATATCTGACACTGACCCAAAGTCCAATAAATACAACGATCGATCCAGTTTATATTCCTCTATCTTCCCATATTTTTCAACGGTTTCCCATTCGTCTCTGCGGGCTGCTTCCTTCACCATACATGTTAACATATCAACTGGAATATCAAATCCCGTCGCTTTAAACAATTGTATTTGGAATTCAGTCGAGATAAGCGTCGCGACTTTTGGATCAACCGACAGATGTATCCCCTTCTTCCATGCCCAACGAATCACGTCGAGCTGTTCATTTACCATCGCAATCTCAATTATTTTCAATGTTGCTGACTCCGATTCATCTGTTACCTGACGATCAATAAAAACCGTATCTATGGAAAGCATCACCACCCGACACTTGTCAACATACAAAGATTTTTCCTCGAAAGGCCCCAGCCCAACCACATCATCTGTCTTCAAAACATTACTAGCAAAGTCCAGCTCGAGATGTGTCCATATCCATTGTAGTCGCCCGATCATTCCATGTTTAACGGCTCCAAGCAAATCACTGTAAAGCAACTTCCAATCTTTCAAATGGCATCGGAATGCATGATACACAAGTTCATATTTCTTGGGGACGAACTGTGTCATGATCCATCGTTTAAAACGATTTGGATTCTTTATCGGATAGTTCATGTGCAATTCAGCCAATTCTATCTTATTTCGACTATTACTGTCCAAAAATGCGAATTGCGCAAAATACTTCACCAGTTGATATTTACCATCCAATGTTTTTGTTTTTTTCAAAACCTCGTCCGTTTCGATACAATACTCCAACCATTGTCCAAATGCGAGATTCTTGTTTGATAACAGTGCGCGAAAAGCCTTTGTAGTTTGGGAAATCGCACATTGATCTCGAATGGGAAGAAACTCCATTACATAAAGTAGAATATCATCATATAGATATAGCCCAGTGGAGGTATCTGATTTTGGAATCTCACCGACGAACTCATCTATGAGCGTCTGTCTTAGACGTTTACGTACTGCGCCATTCATTTATGAAATACAAATTGGACTATCTACACCGTC
>CAYUCP010000020.1:0-2803 GCA_964443315.1 uncultured Gammaproteobacteria bacterium | reverse complement strand
CAAATTTATTGGTTTATTTGATTGATTGGTCTATTTAATTTACTGTCCATTTATTGTGACATCTTTTATTGGATCTATTAAATTTAACGACGTCATTATCTTGTGTGATTGGATACAATGTTTCTACTTGCTGCTCTCCCAATGACCAATTCCGTTCATCTCTATTTTAAAACGGATGCATTGACTTACAAAACATGTCGTATTCCTGTACGAAATGAAGTGTATGTACGGTGTACTGCCCCTCCACATAAGACTCATCCACCCCTTGGCACTGTTATCAAGGATGCATGGATCTACAAAGATTCGAGTGGCCGCGCGCACAAATATTATCACGTGTCTCCAAGACGGCGAGAGAGTGAAATGGATTTAATCAAACGCATCCGCGGCAATTGCAGCTACTGTGTGGTTGCTGACGCTGGATTGGATGTGTTATCAAAGACATTACATCACTATAACCTTGAGTTGTATCGATTTTACACCCACAATGGAAAACTTACTATTGAAACAGATACCAACGATCCAATGACAGACGAAGAGGTTCGTAAATTTAAACTGTTAGAAGAGTCGGAAAACCACAATCTATCATGGTATGACTATCTGAAAACGATCTCAGTTGCAATTCGCACTACCGGCGACAATGGTCGTTTCTCTTTGATGATTCCCAGACACACGGAACTATTGAGAATGGCAACTGGAATGACTCCTGATTTCATTGATTATTTGGGTGGATATACACGAATCACAGACATTGAAGTGTATTCACAAGGTCTACCATGCGCAACTTTCTCTGTTGTACCGGAAAAGACCACTGAATTGGACGTGATACATCAATTCTTTGAGTATATCGACAAAAACGATCCAGACGTGATTATGTGGTATAACACGAGTTCACATATGTTTCTCTATCAGAGATCGGTTTATTATGCTGAAGGTAGTAAGTTCACCTCCACGATGAATCGAAAATGTTTTGGATCGCTTGTAAACAGTACAGTGGAAGCACTCACCATACCACCCGCATACCAATATATTTACAAGATCAAAACGAACGAGTATTTAAATTATGGAACATACTCAAAGAATTCTTGCAAAGGGTTCACTAAACCGACCCTCCTCGGTAGAATACTGGTCAATTTCTTCGGCACAAGACTGAAAGTGGATCCATTCGAACCTGATCCAACCGATCTGAAACAATGGTGGAATGAGTTCGTTGCGGCGTGTTCAGTAATGCTCTCCATAACAGGTGGCCACTATTGTTCTATTGACAAGTACACCTGCCGCTCCAAATTGAGTGTATGGATTGTAAAGAAGAATCTACCAAAGCTTGTGTTCGAAGACGTCACTTCAAATCCCCGGAAAAGACATGAATGGGGCGACAGAGACACTCTACCTTTTAAGAAACTAAAGGAAGCGTCATTACAGGAACAAAAAGAGGACCCCACCGTGAGAGAACAAAAAGAGGACTCCGCCGTGAGAGAACAAAAAGAGGACTCCACCGCGAGAGAACAAAAGTCATCGGTATTTCAAGAACAAAGTACCTTCTCAACCGATGAGCACAGTAATTCGGGTCCTTTGCCAGAGAACGATAGCCCGTCGTCCTCTCAAAGTTTCCCTGCTTGGTCCAGTGATGAGGATGCGAGCGAGATGGATAGTGTTGATGGATTGAGTGAGATTGAATATATAAACAACGGAGGGGCGCTCTGGGAATCGCCTCAAATAGGCATACATCGATCTGAGAACGGAAATGTCATTGAGCAAGTCGACATGGGGAGTTACTATCCCACCACTATTATTACGAACAATTTGGATCCATCCACCGTGTTGAGAAGAGGACCGACATCAACCACATGGTATTTCGTTGGTGACGGATCCAAATACGATGGATCGCTCGACGACTTGATTCCACTCACGAACACTCATTGTGCACTGAATCCAACATTTCGAACGGGACATCTCCCCAAGATTATGACTCAGTTGATTTCTCAACGAAATATCGCAAAGAGTAACATGAAGAAAGCTGTCGTTGAACTCGATCTCGAAAAACGGAGTCGGTTGCACACCCTCTACGACACCCGAAACAAAGCATTGAAGCTGGCTGCAAATATGCTTCTGGGCATGGTGGCATCTCAATACGATCAGAAATATATCGGAATTCCAGAAATTGGGGCACTTATGACTGAAATTGGACGTGTGGTGTGGACAGAATTTGCGCACTTTCTAGTCAGTCGTAAACATGAAATCTTGCAAGGCACAACGGATGGATTTACATTGATTACACAGCATGGACACCTTCTAGACACCCACATCTCCGAATTCCAGAAAACGTGTCGCTTTACTTGCTTCCCTGAGAAAAGAGAATCCCTCAGAGGTATATACGTGGCATCGAAAACATGTTGGATCGGAATAGGATTAGATGGCACTCTATACAACAAAGGAACGATCCTTTCTCAATCCCCAATCATACAAACCCATGTAGAGCGTTTTTTATTTACCTCATGTCTGAAAACGCGTCCAAGTGTGTCGAATATCCCTGTGATATTAAAAGGCGTAGTGTCTATTGTGGAGCAATGGTCAGAACAGTATTCCGAACTGAATCATGAAAACTATTTTGAATTTTATAGAGCTATGAATCCAAAGTTTTCACTCACATTTTATCCGGATCGATACGCCATCAAGTTTAAGAAATCACTTATTTCATTGTTTGAATACCTGTTCCCGAATCAACCAAAGGTGATGGATCTCATTATAGATAAGATTGATGATATTATGAACACATATATGCCGGTCTAAGAATATTAAATAAAAA
>CAYUCP010000019.1:0-15103 GCA_964443315.1 uncultured Gammaproteobacteria bacterium | reverse complement strand
CTACTTTGACACTCTGAAATAAAAATACTCTACATTTATTAGACTAATCATCTCTAATCGATAAGCAACTTGGTCAATTCCCACGACCATCAATTTCTAATAGCCTCAATTCCAAAAAGAATCAATTCCCATAAATCAATACGTTTACAAACAATTCCATCCATAAGACATTGTTTCTGCAACTCTTCTAGGACCTCTGGTAGAATAATTAAAGTAAGGTTGTTTTCGGACTGCTCCATGTTTTCTAATGCCATACGTACATTATAAAAGATAAATTGGGCGAATCCCAGTGTCATCGATTCGCCATCCCATACAATACACACGATCCTTTCCAATTGCCCTGTTCCTTTACCTTTCAGCGTGGTCTTCTTTTTCATCTTAGCTTTCGGTGGGGTCTCCCTTTCCCTCTTACGTTGCAATTCCATTGGATAAAACTACTCTGTCCAACTCTTTGCTCTGATTGGATCTACGTGGTATGTATTCTGATTGGATATATGTTGTGTATTCTGATTGGATCTTCGTGGCGTATTCTGATTTGTCTTCGTGGCAAGTTCTGATTGGTGTATGTTGGGGAGGGGGTATGGTGGAAAGTGGAGGGGATGGGGTGGTGAGGAGGTGGGGAACGTGGATTTGGGAGGTAGATGGAGTTGGGGGTTGGTTGCGGGGGTTGCAGGGGTTGGGGACGTGGATGGGTCCGGGGAATTTAGACGTGTCAGAAAGCAGAGCGTGGCGTGATTCCATTGGCTCTCTTTTCAGGAGCGGGGAAGGGGCAGGAGTTGGGAGGAGGGGAGAAGGGTGGAGGGAAAAAGTGGGGTGGAGTGAGGGAAGTGGGGTGGAGTTGGGAGGAGGGGTGGAGTTGGGAGGAGGGTGGAGTTGGGAGGAGGGGAGAAGGGTGGAGGGGTGGAGTGAGGGAAGTGGGGTGGAGTGAGGGAAAAAAGTGGATAGGGAACTGAGTCGAGGCGAGAGAAAGATGAAAGGAGGAAGGAAAGAGTTTATCTAGTGTTTGATCTTCTTTTTTGGATGGTCGTCACATCCATGAGAACGCTTTCTAGAGGTGCAACTTTCAGACTCTGAACTAGTCTCTGAACCGGACTCCGAACTAGTCTCTGAACCGGACTCTGAACCAGTCTCTGAACCGGACTCTGAACCAGTCTCTGAATCAGTCTCTGAACTAGACCCGTGTGAATCGGTCTCTGATTTGGAATCAATCTTCCACGTTGGATTGTATCGGGGAGTGTTTCGAGTAGGATATGGAAAAGCTCCGAAGGGAATCGCTTTTTGTGTGGAGTCAGAGGATGTCTTTGGAACGGAATCAGAAGAGGTATTTGGAACGGAATCAGAAGAGGTATTTGGAACGGAATCAGAGGAGGTATTTGGAGCGGGGTCAGAAGAGGTATTTGGAACGGAGCCTGGAATTGTTTTGGGAAGTGTGATTGTGACAGGCATGGCTTTTTTGATTATCTGAAAGTCAACTTTTTTAACCATTTTTCTGACGAGTTTGTCCATTCTCTTCAAGTCTTGACGCATAAAATATGGTTCCTTCGTCGTAGTTGCAGAGGGGTCGATTGGTTTGGAATACTTGTTTATGGACCAAGGAATACTGAGATATGTGATGGATAAAGCACCGATTCTACCATGTCGGGTATACGTCTTGATACATGTGAACACACTAACATATTCTTTGTTGCTCGGATCCCACACATTTCTCGACATTAATACGAAAGGACATGCGTCACGATGGAGTCCCACTTTGTCATCAATCCATTCATATGGAGTAAACACGTCGACGCGGATCTTTTCCGGAATAATAGAGCGTCCATGACGAAGAGTAACAGTAATAACCACATCATCCCAGTCAACTTCCTGCATAATTCGAGTGCGAGACGTTAAATCGGTTTCCCAGTATGATCCGAGTGATTCATCGTAGTTGGATTGTCCCATTTGCGGGAACGCATGGACTGCATCGTATTTCGGGTCTGTCATGTCTATTCTCATTCGGCATTGGGTTTTGGGTACTTTCGAATGTTCTATTTGGTATGGAATCAAAGGAATTCCACTCGTTCTAACGACTTTGGTAACGGGTTGGTCGGTAGTTGGAGACGTTGTTGTAATTGTTTGTTGTTGAGGTGGAGTGGGGTGTTGTTCTTGGGATGGAGTTGTTGGTGTGGTCTGTTGTTGGAGTGGAGTGGTCTGTTTTTGAGATGGAGTGGTCGGTTGTTGCGGTGGAGTGGTCTGTTCTTGAGGTGGAGTGGTCTGTTCTTGAGATGGAGCGAGTGTCGCTAGTTGATATATTTTGTTGGCAGGTACTGTAGCTGTGACTTTTATTTTTCTGGCCATTTTGCATTCAAGGAGAGATGGAGAATTGTGTGAAATTGCTGAAATTTGATTGGTCTTTTATTCCTGAATCGACCAATGAGAGTGAACTATTCGTTCGCTAAACTATCCAATAGGGATGAACTATTCGTTCGTTGGGTTGGCCAATAGGATTAAAGGATTCGTAGATCAGGCCACCAATCAGAAACGTTTACGTGGCCCAGTTAGGACCAATAACGTGGCATAGCTGGAAGTGGTCACGTGGCATAGCTGGAAGTGGTCACGTGGCATAGCTGGAAGTGCTTCCGTGGGCCAATTAAACACATGCTTCCGTAACCAGTGAGACCCACCGGATAGAAGAGAGAGAATATTGGATAAATCTTTGACAAATTAAAGATGTGGTTTATTTAGATACCTACTCGGTCATTTTCCGTTTCTTTTTTGAATATGACTCGTTTTCGCGGATGCGTTTACTGGTCGTTTCCTTGGGTTGGTTCCTGGCTTGGTCCTTGGTTTGGTCCTTGGTTTGGTCCTTGGTTTGGTCCTTGGTTTGGTCCTTGGTTTGGTTCCTGGCTTGGTCCTTGGATTGGTTCCTGGTTTGGTCCTTGGGTTGATCCACATTTTCATCATTGGTCTCTGAATTGGTCTCCGAATCGGAGCTGGTATCACCTGTATCTACGGTCAACGAAAGGATCATCGGGTCGGCGTATTCAGAAGGTGAAAGGATCGGATCGGCGTATTCAAAAGGTATGTGTTTTTGTTTAGTCACTCGAAAAAGCACATCACTAACAACATTCGCCATAAGACGATCCATTTGGAACGGATTCTGACGTAATCCACGCATATTTCTTATGGTTGGAAGATCTGATGGACGTGTTTTGGCGTATGCATCACAATAAAAAACAATACTGTGGTATGAGATAGATAAAGCACCGATATTGACATTTCCATCTAGTCTGAACTCGTCAGATCTGAATACAGAGGTGTACAAACCATCCAGACCGAGATTAGTTGACACCAATTCGAGTCTCTCGCGTCTACGATCAAGACCTTCTTTCTCGCTACACCATTGATACGGAGTATAAATTGCAATATTAATCTTTTGAGGTATAACAGAGGCGAGATGGACGAGTGCGATCTCAATTCCTATATCATCCCACGTATATTTCTCCAATAATCGAGTTTCGTTTTCCAAATCCTTTTCCCAATAAGATCCTAAATCAGAATATCCTAATTGATGTTGTATTTCTGGACATATGTGGACTAATCTATCTGTATCGCATGACATGCGTGTCATGTCTATGACGCGGAAACATAAGTCGCCTACATGCGTTCTGTCTACCTCGAATGGGATAGACACATGTCTTTGAGAAGTGGATTGAATTGGTTGAGTATCGGATTGAATTGGTTGAGTAGTCATTTAGTGTTGGTGGTGGAAAGTGGTTGTGTGAAAATACCGGAATTTGATTGGCCTTTTATTCCTGAACTGGCCAATAAGAATGAACTATTCGTTCGGAGTTGACCAATGAGGATGAACTATTCGTTCACTAAGTAGACTAATGGAAATAAAGGATTCCAAAATTAGATCGACCAATCGGAAATACACGCGTGGTCCCAATCAGAAAGGTTCACGTGGCCCAGTTCGAGATAAAGACGTGGTATAGCTGGGAGTGTTCCTGTGGTATTGAAGGGATTTCGGACAGGTTTTAAATAAAAAATGCCGTGTTTATTCAATGATCTTATGTTTTTTTATTTGTGTTACTTCAAATAAACATGGTTCACGCTCCGCATCTCTCTACTTGGAAGAGAATCCGCTGCCCAACTTAACTATCTTGCTTGACTGAGCATCATTGTCATGAGAACGTTTTCTGCTCGACTTTCCAGTGTCAGAGTCTGAACTGGAATCAGAATCAGACCTAGAAATCGGAGGGGGTATATTGGTAGGGGCGGTCATCCTGAATGGAACATGTCGCTTAACAACTCTAAAACGAACATCAGAAACAACGTCTTTCATAATTCCATCCATTTCCCATGGATCTTGACGTAAACGATATAGCTTCTCGATGGATGTGACATCAGATACTTCCCCTTTGGTGTATCGATCACCATCAAAAGGAATACTGTGGTATTCGATGGACAATGCCCCGATTATTCCCACGTGGTTAAGTGAACGATCATCAAATCGAAACACACTCGTGTAAGTATATTGGTCGATCTTGGAACTTGACACCAACTCGAGTTCAACATGTGAACGGTCGAACCCAATCGAATCACCGTACCATCTATATGGAGTATGAAGACAAACCTTAATTTTCTCTGGTATAACAGCCGATTTATGACTGATAACGATTTCAAAGATCAAATCTCTCCACCACCGATACCCCAAATGCCGGGTATCTTTTTCCAATTCGATTTCCCAGTAAGATCCAACATCCCTATCATTTTTTGACCCATAAATGTATGGATATGTGTGCACACACTCTTTCAAAGTCAGATCCAATCTGAGTGATAACAGGTCCGGAACCACTACATTTTCTATTAGGAAAGGAATACCATGTGGCACGTCAATGTTTTCTTCAGAGTCGGAATTCGGTTCTTGGATGGTTAGAATTGGGTCTTGGGTAGTTGGTGATTGAGCGAAAGGAATTGGTTCTTGAGTGGGTGGAGGTTGAGTGAAAGGAATTGGTTCTTGGGTAGTTGGTGATTGAGTGAAAGGAATTGGTTCTTGGGTAGTTGATGGTTGAGTGAAAGGAATTGGTTCTTGGGTAGTTGATGATTGAGTGAAAGGAATTGGTTCTTGAGTGGGTGGAGGTTGAGTAGTTGGAGTTGGGGTTTGAGTTTGTGTTGGATCTTTGGACGAAGCATCTGGCGCTAGTTGTTTTCTAGGTGCAGTCATTCTAGGTGTTTTCGTTCTAGCCAAGTATCTATATGATAATATAATTGATGATAGTAACTTGTCTTTAGGCGCTTGCCTCGCGGTCTGAGTGTATCTTACAGACTTATTGCTTGGACTTGACTGCTTTGAAGGAGTGGATTGAATTGGTTGAGTAGACATTTGGTGTCGGTGGTGGAAAGTAGAGGTGTGAAAATATTGGAATTTGATTGGCTTTTTATTTCTGAGCTGGCCAATAAGAATGAACTATTCGTTCGGAGTTGACCAATGAGAATGAACTATTCGTTCGCTAAGTAGACCAATGGAAATAAAGGATTCCAAAATTAGATCACCAATCGGAAATATTTACAATACTTTAATCAAAATAGTCACACGGCCTCATTTGAAAGTATTACTCATAGAATAGACATCATATAAATTAAAATCAAATTTATTGAGAATTCTCTTTGGAAGCCTTACGCTTTTTTTGTGGGATTTGAGACACATTTTCAATAAATCTTTTCTTTGTGGGGTCCTCACCACTGATCGCAGTTTGTACTTTTGTCGCCAATTGTTTTCTTGGTCTGAGAGTCATTCCCGCCTTTCTAGCCATTGTTGCTAATTGCTTTCTAGGTGCAGCCACTGTCGCAAGTTGCTTTCTGGGAGTAGCCATTGTCGTTAGTTGTTTTCTAGGCGCAGCCATTGTCGCTAGTTGTTTTTTAGGCGCAGCCTTTGTCGCTAGTTGCTTTCTAGGAGTGTCGTTGTGAAATGTAGAGTCGTTTGTGACAATATTGGACGGGGTAATGATGATTTGTTCAGTATCAGTAAACATTGGTGTCGGTGGTGGAAAGTGGTTGTGTGAAATTGTTGAAATTTAATTGGGCTTTTAAACCTAAAGCGACCAATGAAAACAGACTATTCGTTCTGCGTCGACCAATGAGGATGAACTATTCGTTCGCTGAGTTAGCCAATAGAAATCGAGGATTCCAAAATTAGATCAGCCAATAAAACGACGGGTCTCTACATCTCCAATGCAGACACCTCCTCCAACCACCGCTAAAAATGCATCCCAAACATATCCAAACGATATTAATTCGGAGCGGAAGCCTGTTAAACCGCCCTCTAACACTATACCTAGAGTATACAACAGAGAGTTCTATAACGTATATCCGGGTCCCATGGTTGAGGAAATGGGAAGAAACCTTGGTCCTAGCACTTCGAATTCGTTGAGAAAAGAAGAAGATATAAATAATAATAATTAATTTATCTTCAACTTATTGGTAATTCATCTCCATCCTCAGTCATGAGAGTAGAAATCATCATTCCTGGCCGTCTTGTAGCGTGAATCCATAAAGTTTGACACTCCGTAGACCATTCAACCCAATTTTTGTTCTTTATAACAAGTTTGAACCGTGCCCAGTCATCTGGTTTTGCGTAGGTATAACATTTTCCCCCCATCATATCTCCTACGAAACGTATTGTTTCAACATTAAGTGGATTTGGAATTAAATTTAAAGTGATATCAAGTGAATTTAAACATATGTCTGTTGGAGTGGTTATTGGCGTTATTTCGACACCCAGACGCACCGAATATTTTTCTTGTACGACACTCGCTATACCTCTTGCCTGCAAAGTAATTCCTTTACGTACATTATCAACCATTTCGTGTTTATGTTGTTGATTTGTATTGGACAAACAATATGAAATATTTCATTGGGTAACGGATGAATAGTTCGCCTCCATTGGCCGGTTCTCTTTATTGGTCAATTCGTTTTGAGCCGAAAAGAGGGATTCAAGGACATCTGAACCAAAAGAACTTAAATAAAAATATATGTTAAATGTAATTCCCTCTGTTTAATTTATATATTTTGTAGCCAACTTCAAATCCTTGGGGAAAACAGTCACTCTACCTGCATGGATCGCAAATGCGTTTGCATCTCCCAACAAGTTGACAATGAAATGTTCAGCTGATTCTTGGAGAGCAAGGAATGCATCTGGTTGAATTCGGTATTGATTTTTGGATCCAGAATCTTGAACAATTTCGCGAATTACACGACGGAAAGCAGTCTTGTTCGCCAAAAGGTCGGTTGACTTTTGATATTTTTTAATATCTCGTAAGGCTGCCACGCTTTTCCCTTTCTTTCCTGTCTTGTGCTTCTTAAGGCTTTTCTTTGCTGTCCCTGTTGCAAGTGGGTTTCTTGGAGCCTTTGTGGCTTTTGGACGTTCTTTAGCGACCGTATTTTGAGCATCCTTATACGTTTTCTGTTGAGAGGAGTGTTGGGAAGATTGCATTTGCTTTTGAGAGTGTTTTTGCTCGACCTCATCCGTTTGTTCATCTGTCTGTTCGTCTTCTGACTCGGTAAGGTTGGAACGATAACCAATGTCGGTATTTGGACTTGACATTCTTTGTTGAGTTTGGCTCATCCTGTGTGGATTGAATTTGATTGGTGTAAATTTGCGATACCTGTATGGACCAATAACATCAATCCCAGGGGATCAGCCAATAACATCGATCTCAAGCGAACAGCCAATAACATCGATCTCAAGCGAACAGCCAATAACATCAATCTCGAAGGATCAACCAATAATGAACTATCTTCACGTGTTCAAAACCATTCCAATCAATCAATTTTACATAGAAATAGAATGGAGACATTTAACACTTGGCGGGAATATATTAAAGGGATGTATGAATACTGGATTGGTAGAGCACATGTGTCGATCACTCTTTTCAACAATTTTTGTAAGTGTATGTATGATGGTACTATCGATACTCGCTATATTTATGTTGGCGGTTGTCCGAGTCTCAATAAAAAAATGTTGATAAATGCGACCGTTTTTATTTAAACGATGGTATTAGCTTTTGGATTTCGCCAATGGTTGCGCTGCGAACAGTTGTCTCGTTGATAATTTCTTTGAGAGGCACGCTTTTAATCAGCTCAATGACTTCATTTTGTTCGGATACATCTTTAAACATGTGTTTTATCAATACACCAGAGAGAACAAAACATGTAAGTAGACGGCAAATGAGCAATGCGCCTTCTTTATCCCCGGTGGTAACCGCCTTCATATAAACAGTCTTATACCAGTTGATTTCTACTTCTGTCATACTACGAATATGTTCATGTCTAAAGTCGCCATGGTCACCTAAAATATGCAAAATGGTTGACGTGAATTCATCTTGACTAGTGCCTTTAATCATCTGTACTTCTGAATGACTTCCAGTGTTGCGTAAGATAGCCACTGGTGTATTTCCATTTCCTTCTATATTTTCATTCCCTTGTGTCTCTCTGTTTGTTTGTGTCTCTCTGTTCGTTTGCACTTCTCTGTTTGTTTGCGTCTCTCTGTTTGTTTGCATCTCTCTGTTTGTTTGCGTCTCTCTGTTTGTTTGCATCTCTCTGTTCGTTTGCACTTCTCTGTTTGTATTTGGACGATTAAAGAATGCATCCCAATCCATAGATTTGAGCATTTCCACTTCAGATGAGGTCAAGTAAAATCTTTTTACCCATGCAGGCTTTACCTCCGTGTTGTTTGTTTGCGCTTCTATGTTTGTTTGTACTTCTCTAATTGTTTGTGCCTGCACTTTGTTTGTACTTGAACGTTTAAAGAATACGTCCCAATCCATTGTTTTGAGCATTTCCAATTCAGACGGAGTCACGTCAAGTCTTTTTACATGTGTAGGGGTTATCTCCCCATTTGATTGCTCCTCTCCGTTCCCATGTACCTCTCCATTCCCTTGGGTCTCTTCGCTCACTTGAACCTTTTCATCTGTTTGCGTCTCTCTAGTTTCAGGTACACTTGGAGCGACGTCAAATGACATTCCATAACCAACCACCTCCATCTTATCAGACTCTCCAGTGGTTCCCTGTACCCTTTCAGTATCTTCGAGTCTTGCCTGCTTCGCAACGGGGAATTCAGTATCGTCTGTTCTGCTTCTTTTCTCTCCGGGAGATTGAGGGACGTCTGCAACAGTCGTTTCTTCACTTGACATATGATTGGTGTAAATTCATACTTGCGGACAGCCAATAAGATACGATGCAAAGAAATTCAAGTAATAAAGATATAGTGATATTTATTCAAATAGTAAAAGATGGCCAGTGCTTACCGTTGCCAAGTTTTGAGCTTGTTGATATGGAAATCAGATGAAAATTGATCAAATCCACCGTCTGCTACTGCTTCTGTCACGGATATAGGTAATTGATCAATTGCACAGGTATCTTCTTCGTTCATATCTTCGTTTTTCTCAAACTTTGGATTCTCTACACCCTTCAACGTAATCGGAGTCAATCTATTATCAATCAATGTGTGTACAGTAGTGTCCTTCTTGCACAATGTTCCCAAACTGCGTACTGCATCATTGACAACATCAGAATATTCTTTCATGAGCCAGCCCGTTAAAAATGAACATACAAACACCTTTCCCCTCTTCTCAATACGGAATAACTTCAAGCCCTTTTCTTCACTATATTGGAGAGGATGTTCATCGTAAGAACACTCTTGCACACCCTTCTTCATTAATCCTGTCTGTTTCAACTGTAGAATCTCGATCATGACGTCGTGAACCTTTGTCCATGTCAAATCGTTTGCAACATCAACACCATATTTCGAGATCAACATAGATCCAATCAATCTATGTGTCTCTACACATTTTTCTTCTCCAAATAATCTATAAGACAATTCACGTAGCAATGTCTCGGAGATGTATGGATATACACGTTTCACTTTAATGTACGGTGGAGGGAATGCTAGCAATTGTTCTATCTCATCAATCGTGATTTTGCTATGTTGTCGAAGAATTACATGTATCTTTTCAATCAATTTTGTTTTTGAAATCGATTGTATTGCAACATAATTCAAATCCACAAATATCTCCCCGTTAATTTGATGTCTATCAAATCTTCCGTAATCTTTCAGATTTTCAACCGTCGAAAATATATGATGTATCATAAGGAGATCTATAGGGGAGTAAAGTGATACACGACCCGGTAAGGCACATCCCAAAATACTCTTTCTCATCTCTCGAACTCGACTAGGAATATCCCAAAACTTTTTGTAAAACACCCCCGCAAATTCTGTCATTGTTTTATCCTCCATCAAAGGTAAACATTGACAAAAGCCCATTACAATGGATTCAAGACTTAAGTATTGGCGCACATACACATAATAGAGAGCAACAAAGGTCTTCTTTAGATCAATTACGCTATTCTTTGTTAATTGTTGCATCCACGCAGAAGCTATTGATATTGAAATGGATGTATTCAAAACATGATCCACTATGGACGAATTAATTGAAAATAAACATCCTGCTCCCCTTAGCTTACTAATCAGTTGGGATACCACAATTCGTGCATAGGTTATCTCAACCGGAGGCATTAATTTGAGTGAGATTCCGAGTTGTGTCACCGAAGTAAACCAATGCACCCATTGTAAATAGCGTTTGTAAACATAAGCCGTGACACCATTATACAATCTAACTATACCGGAACGAACTCTTGCATCTTCTACTCTTAGAACGCTTTCATTTTTATGAGCAGGAATAAGAACTGTCGGTATATGAATCCGTGTCCTAAAAAGAGTGTTGTTCTCATCGAGTATTGTCATTAATGTTATCGGTCTTTTCGTAACCATGGTTATCTTGACACTTCGAATGCTTGCCATATCTTGCCTTGATACATATCGATCCAAGACAAGGTGATGTTTTTTAGTCATCATCTGACCTTCATCGTACCAAAGAGTATACAGAGAACGGGAGTCCCCCAGCATATCAACTGTATTCGGTGTTAAGTGTTTATATGTACCAGGTACGCTATAAGCCTGTGTCAACCCAAACAAAAATGATCTAGATGATCCATCCCTTCCATTCAATCCAATAACAGTGTCTCCCGCAGTGAACTGTGTAAACGTTGGATAATACACCCCAAGAAATGGTAGCAATTGATCGTCTTGTAGTGAAGCGATCGTACGCATACCACACATCAACAACCTAGTCCAATCATGTACAGGTGATACTGCACTGCCAAAATCACGATGCAAAGCGCCCCAAGATTCAGCATGAAGGATTATCTCATGTGAATTGTCATGGAAGCGTCTGAGAGCATCGATAGCGTCTGGATAAATAATATTGTCAATTTTTCTATCCATTAGAAGAGAACAGAGCGCCTTGGCTCCCTGCCACTCCTGAGAGAGACCTGTCACTACCAGAGGTGTAATGTAGTGTCGGATAAGATCAATAATAGTGATAGAGTTGTTGGTATACCCTTCCATTGTTTCTGATATGGACGCTATAATGTGAGTCAATTCGGTTAGTTTGGGCATTGGTACATTGACAAAGAGTTCGAATAAATACGGGGTGAGTGGTAGTTTGACTTGAGAGTGTTTGGATTGTATTATATTTAGTTTCGGAATGATTTGTGTTTGAATCAATTCTTTGTTTGTGAGATGGTCTATTCCATAGTCAGTTTCTGGATCCAATCTCTTCAATTCCTTATAGTATTCACACAGAATTGCTTTTGTTTTCCTAGACTCTCTGGGACGCTTTCTAGAGATGTCTGTTTTTGTCATATCGACATAACATTTTATATAATCACTCAAATTCGTATATCCTTCCGGAGCAAAACATTCTATCATGTAATATGCTGGAATTAACGTTTCCTCTGTATACAGCGGTGTACATGTTACAATGGGCGCCCATTGACTCATACTGGCCGTATAGGTAACGTATTCCATTAGAAACTGCAAAACCCACTTCGGTGCATCATTCATGTCTCTCCAGAAAAAACATTCATTACTAAACGAGCTATCTACAAATACGATATGTGTGAATAAATGCTGCATAAATGTTCACTTCGATGTGATTGGATAGTAATACGTCAACCATGAACGATTTATTCTGTCACCATTTCCTCCACAGGTGTCTTCATTTTCTTGGCTCCCTCTTGTTGTTCATCGTCCCTGGGTCTCTTTTTGTCCTCTTCACCTCCTTCAAGATCAATTGTTTCATCTCTAAAGGTGTACTCCTCATCCTCGCCTGGACCAGGTTCTTCAGTGCGTTCAGATACATCGGATCCTTCCAACATTTCCTGTAATCTAATGCATTCTGGATCAACTCCCACATCCTCGAATCCGTAGTTGGTGAGAGGGCGACGACTAGGAATCAACCAAGCATTCCATGCCCATAATTTCAAAGCACCCTTTGGGTTGAACGTGTAAGGCGGAATCTTAATCACGGTGTTCTGCGTACTTGGTTGAGCGTCTTGTTCGATGGACTGTTTCAATTGCTCGAGGCGGCTAAGTTCAGATGCCAATTCCGTAATATGAGAATTAATGCGTTCAATAACACCTTTCTTATTACTTTCAATCAACCAATTCCATGCGTCCCCATCGTTAACATGTGGAACTTCGATGTCCATGAAGTGTAAGTAAATAATCATAATCAAGATCTCATTTGAAAGGGTGGCTTGCTTGTTGCTGACAGTCTCATCACCGCGGAGATGGTTCATGTTTTGAATAAAAATACGAGCCAACGAATATGGATTAGACTTGTCACCAAAGACATGCGACCCTACTTCACTGTTCAATTTTGCTTCTAAAGCATTGACAGTGCGTTCGAGTTTACAATGGATTGCAACGTGTTGTCCTCTGATAAGATCCGCCAATGCATCACCAGTGTACTCGTTGATACAAACAGGGAGTGTGGTAAATCGATTTAAAATGTTCTTTGGACTCAAGTCAACACTCTTACCAGTGGTGTTTTGATCAAAGTTTCGAATAATCTTTGTATGAGGATTCACACCAATGTCCACTGTAAACAACTTCAAACGATCAATCTGACCTTGTTCGTCTTTCGGAAGAGAGTCTTTGATATTCATGTTGTTAACCATATTTTGAATGCATGGAAGGAATTGTTTAGACACTACAAGTCCTTTGTATTGCAAATCACCCAACCAATTACCAACAATAACCGTTGAAAATGAATTGCATTCAATGTTCTCATAAACATCTCCAGACTTTTTGGTGTTTGGAAACGGTGCTGTTTTATCCGTTCTAGGGGTTAATATACCGAATATATCAGGGGATGTCAACGCCATAGTGTTTCTCCAACGAAGTCTGTTGACAATAGGATAAACAGATTGTACGTCACCCCAACTGTCTGTTGGTAAGGTGATTTTCTTTTTAGGATCCTTGGGTTTGATAGGAGCATCCCATTCCCCAACACTCGCCAAACACATGAACTTGTCAAGACTACCCTTTTGATTCTCTTCAAACAACTGAACATTCACAGAAAAGGTATTGCGACGTGACTCCAGTACCTTAATCTTCGCGTCACCAGATGCAACCTCAACATACGTTTCCCATGAGAGATTCATTGTGTCACACATTGCAATTGATCCAAGAGAAAGTTCGGTCTGCTGCACAATTCCATCCAATCCTGGAGTGAATCTACTGTCTTTCGATGTCTTGTTTTGATCCACATCTGGTGGCAAGTTCTTGTATCGATTCGTAAACACTCTAGAACTTGGAACATAGAATCCGACAGGTCCGTCTCTCTCATCAATCAAAGCAGACTTGATCGGTTGTTTTCTTGATTGAACAGCGAATGCAACCATACAATCTCTCAATGCAGATCCATATCCATCGTCAGGATGAGGAGGACAATCAGTAATCTGTGTTAAGATATACTCCTTCAAGATAGTGGTATTCTTAAACCGATTTGTGTCTGTGTCGCGATATGCCAATGTAGGAGTGGCTTCAGCCCAGATTTTCCAAATTTGCTTCTCATGTTCTGTCCATAATTCCTCTGGAATATCATAGTCGAAACCATCGATACTAACCTTTCCACAATGCATGTAAGGCTTAGCATCCTTTCCGAGCTCCACCCAACATTCTTGTAACTTGATTTTCTCGGGAGTGAGACACGCTTTGAATGCTTCTTTCACATCAGGTCTTGAAGATACTTGGATGAAATCACCTTCTTCAATAATGTCATACATGGTATCGTCCATGTCCTCAGTTGCAAAGAGTAAGCGTGGGACATTTGGATCCTTCGCATCACGATTGTACGATGGGTTTTTGCACCATCTTGGCAACACCAACTTCTTTCTCTTACTATTTGCATTTGCATTGGCGGTAAGAGTTAAGATGTGCTTAAGACGTTCAAGTTTCTTAGGGACAACTGGTTCGCTCTTCTCTTTTCCATCCTTTTGATTGCCATCCATAGCGAGTTGTTTCATTCCAGACTCTAATTGCTTTTCGAGAAGGGAAATGGTCTTGCCGAGCGCTGCAACCATAAACACAATAGTGTATCCTGTAAACTTTTGACTAGCTGTCTTGCCTTCGTGGTCTTTCATGGTAGTGCGAAAATGAAATCCAAAGAGCGGTGCACCAAATGCAATGTCATCCATCTTTTGCTTAGTCGCTGTTGCTTGGGATTCCCATGCCTCTGTCTTCATTAAGTCTTTCTGAGTACGTTTGGTATAAGTGGGGGTCTTTACACACTTCTTAAACATGATCGTTGTCGATGTAGTACAGGAAAATGTGTGTTTTTGTTCTAATATTCTATTGGTTTAACATGCTCAAGACGCACACCGATTGGTCCATTGCTCAACACGTCAAAGTAGTGAGTTTTGGACGCGATGCATGGCGATACGTTGTCTACCATAGATCGTAGAGAATGCGTACATTGTCAAATACATCAAAAAATGAATACGTTGTCCGTTACATGATCCTTATTGGATCGAAATACTAAATTCTGATTGGTCCGTCATATCTCGAAGGGGGCAAATTTTCACGAAAAACGGAGGATAGCATCCCCCTTTCAATTTCGTCGTAGAGCACGAATTCACAATCGGTTACGTCTGAACCCTTCTAGAAAAATTAACCAATGGTAATTCACTTGGGCCCGGAGAATTAGAGATCGCG
>CAYUCP010000018.1:0-15801 GCA_964443315.1 uncultured Gammaproteobacteria bacterium | reverse complement strand
GTGCGATCAAAAAAATGTGTATGCAAAAAACAACGATTATTTCCCTCATTCTCTTCCTCGTCATCACTGGAACCATTACCGGGCTTTACCTCACGCAAGCACTGGCCCCCTCGCCTATCGTTGAAGAACGCTGTCACCCGACGAATGCACCCTACAAGCAGGCAGAGCTTGAGGTTCGTCAGAGAGTCGATGATCTTCTCTCTCGCATGACGCGCCAAGAAAAAATTGGCCAGATCGCGCTGGTTGAAAAGAATGGTTTGGCTACACCTAACGATATTCGAGACTATCACCTTGGGGCTCTTCTGAGTGGCGCCGGCTCTAGACCCGCCACAAATACGCCGGACGCGTGGCTTCAGATGATTGAAGAATACCAAGCTAAGGCCAAAGAGACCTGTCTCGAAATTCCCCTTCTCTATGGGATAGACGCCGTTCATGGTGTCGGTGGCGTAGAGGGGGCAACCGTTTTCCCACATGCGATTGGACTTGCCGCTAGCCGAGATTCAGATCTTGTCCGACGAGTTGCAGCAGCTACTACAAAAGAATTGTCTGCATTAGGGATCTACTGGAATTTCGCGCCAAATCTCGATGTAGCACAAGACCAGCGTTGGGGTCGTGTCTACGAAACGTTTGGTTCAGATACACAAACGGTTTCTGATCTTGGCAGAGCTTATCTTCAAGGAGTGCAGACAACTCAGAATAATCAACCACCCGCTCTTGCGACGCTCAAACACTTCGTCGGGAATGGAGAAATGACGTGGGGAACATCAGGCAATGCTGACTATCGGATCGATCAAGGCGACACACAATTAAGCGAAGCTGAACTACGTGAACGTCACCTCCCTCCGTTTAAACAAGCTATCGAAGAAGGAGCTCTGGTCGTGATGGCCGGACTGAATGAGTGGAATGGAACAAAAGTTTCTGCCAATCGTTATTTAATCACAGAGGTACTGAAGCAGGAGCTCGGCTTTCAGGGCTTGGTCGTTTCTGATTGGTACGGTGTGTATGCCCTTTCTAAAGATCGATACACGGCCACCGTGACAGGGATAAACGCTGGGATTGATTTAGTCATGCTACCCTTTGATTACAAACTCTTTGCCGCCGACATGGAACGGGCGCTTGCTCGGGGCGACATCTCCGAAGAACGACTAAACGATGCGGTTCGGCGAATTTTGACGGTCAAATTCAAAGCTGGATTGTTTGATCGCCCAGCGCCAACAAAAGAAGACCTTTCCATCGTAGGAGCAAGCGCTCATCACGAGCTTGCACGTGAAGCGGTTCAAAAATCACTCACTCTCCTTCAAAACAAACAAAACACGCTCCCTCTTACTGCGACCTCCAAACGAATCCTTGTTGCCGGCTCAGCGGCCGATAACCTTGGGTACCAGTCGGGTGGTTGGACGATTGAATGGCAAGGGATTAATGGAAACGACTTTCCTGGAACAACACTTCTCGCAGGAATACGTGCCACCGTTTCACCAACAAGCCAAGTCGTATACGACAAGCGCGGGACTTTTACTACAGAACGTGATCGGGCAGATGTAGGAATTGCGATCGTGGGAGAAACGCCATATGCCGAGGGCGTTGGTGACAAAGCGAATCCAGGACTCAGTGCCGAAGATCTGCAGGCAATTAAACAGCTACAAGCAAAAAGTAAGCGCGTTGTGGTTGTGATCGTCTCCGGGCGTGCACTAGCACTTCCCCCAGAGGCAGCGAGCTGGGACGCGATCGTGGCCGCTTGGCTTCCGGGGAGCGAAGGGCAAGGGGTAGCCGATGGACTATTTGGCCATTCGCCTATCACGGGACGACTACCGGTTCCGTGGAAGATAGATTAAGTTACGTATCGTTCATCCCAAAATATATTGAACCCGCCCTACCTCCCCCGTCTCTAATCGAACCTTAATCCCCCGTGGATGAACGGGGGCACTTGTCAGGATGTCTTTTACAAACCCTTGAGTCAGCTTACCTGTTGGCTGATCATGCTTCTGGACAATTGCCACCATCAGTCCAGGTTCAATAGCTTTGCGAATCGTGCCGTCCATAGAAAAAAAAAGGGGGGGTCAACGTCCATCCTAACGATAAAACGTAAAAATGACACGTTCACTTGATTTTGACGACTCTTCCTCCGTTTATTACCGTTGGCCACATTCATGCCTACGCCAACCTGTGTCCTTATTGGAAATTTTGATGGTGTCCATAGAGGACATCAGGCATTACTTCATGTAGCTCGCTTAGAGGCCCATACCATACACGGCGAGATAGCCGTGCTCACGTTTGATCCGCATCCAACCCACATCTTATCGCCCGACCGAGCTGTACCACGGCTACTCACCTTAGAGCGTAAACGAGAACTCCTTCACCACTACGGTGCCGATCGAGTCGTGGTACAACCATTTGATATCGCTTTTTCTCAAAAAACACCTCGTGAGTTTGTACAAGAGGTCATTGTTCCCCTACACGCACGAGTGCTCGTCGTTGGAGCTGATTTTCGCTTTGGTAATAAACGCGAAGGAACGGTCGAGACACTGATTGAACTCGGAAAAGAATGTGGGTTCAGAGTTCAGGCCATTCCGCTGCATGCATTGGATGAAGAGACTGTTTCGTCCTCGCGCGTGCGGCAAGCGCTAACGGAAGGTGACCTAGAGTACGTAACACATGCCTTGGGCCGTCCATTTGAGTTTGCCGGACTTGTCGTCAAAGGCGATCAACGCGGACGAACCATTGGCTTTCCTACGGCCAACCTTGAAACACAAACCGAAGCGCTCCCAAAACGAGGGGCATATGCTGTTCGCATTACCTGGGAAGAAGGCGAGGCTACGCTACACGCGAATGGGATGATGAACATCGGAACACGTCCAACCATTGCGCAGGCTCATCCAACCCAAACCATCGAAGTTCATTTGTTCGACATCAATCAAGATTTGTATGGGAAAACACTCCAAGTTCAGTGCATAAAACGCTTACGAGATGAACAGCGTTTTGAACATATTGAAGCGCTCAAAGCACAGCTCTGTAGGGATAAAGCAGAGGCGCAGCGGATCCTCAAAGATACAAACGCTCAATCGTAAACGCGAGATCCATTTTATGCGGACCACCGATCTTGAGCTGCTCTAAAGCTTCTGCCGGTGTATACCAATTCGCCCCTACAAAGTCCTCACGGTTATAGTTTGGTTCTTCATCAAATCGGATTTCGTAGACCGTTTCAAAGAAGTTCACCCCATCGATCGGAGTGAATTTTGCAACCTGGCGCCATGAGCAAGTGGTTACATCGATTCCAAGCTCTTCTCGTGTTTCTCGAATGAACGATTGTTCGTACGTTTCGCCTGATTCCACGTGACCAGCCACGCTGTAATCCAGCCCATTAGGAGCGATTTTCTTTTTCGCCGTACGACGAGGAATCCAGAGCTTCCCTTCAGAATTCACCAGAAATCCGTGAACAACACGAAAATTCTTGAGGCCTCGCTCATAGATCTCGCGACGAGGCAAACGTCCGATCACTTCATCCTGTTCATTTACAAGATCGAGTATTTCTTCGGGCATACAGAAATGAGAGTAGCATATTCGCTCTTTGACTGCGTCCATTCGTTGATCAGAAAACAGAACGGTGACCCTTATTCAAACACCAAATTGGTGGAGAAACGGGTTACAGAACAGCCTTTCTCATGCATGCGACTGACTCGTTACCGGTCCAGCTATTGAGCAACTGTCTCGAATTGAGTAAAACAATCGTATATGAAACGCTCAAACACATTTGTTCCGCGTTCAATTGGGATCTGTTTTTCTTGTGGCATTCGTAAACGGGGAGGAATAGATGTGATGGCTTGGGACACAAAAGCCCGTGTCGATAGAGCGCTGATGCTTTATAAGCTCGGGATGATCGATACAATCCTTTGCACCGGTGGGGTCTTCCAGAAAGGACAAACGAAAGCGGCATCAGTTGTTATGGCTGAGTACTTAGCTGAACAAGGCGTCCCAAAAGAGGTGCTGCTCACCGAAACCGCATCCCTCGATACGATTGAAAACATCAAATTCGGTTTAGCTCTTCTCAAAAAACAAGGATATTTCGCCAACATTGTTTCTACAGAAGATGTACGTTTAGTGCTGATCAGCGAAACACATCATCTACGCCGTATCGAAATCACGACACA
This sequence comes from uncultured Gammaproteobacteria bacterium, assembly GCA_964443315.1. GTDB lineage: Bacteria > Patescibacteriota > Patescibacteriia > 2-12-FULL-60-25 > 2-12-FULL-60-25 > JAGOTP01. The sequence goes on along the minus strand of CAYUCP010000018.1, from coordinate 11,656 downwards.
TGCCTATCTGGAGAAGCTCGGATTGAATGATCTTGTTCCCTTGTTATTCGAACCAGTTCTCTACTCCATTTCGGAGCAGACGTTTCATACCGAAGAAGCAACACTTCATCTCACAGAACTTGATCCTTATGGAGAGGGTCCTATATTCAGAGAGACCCGAGAGGCCAGATCCCAAACCAAATCCAAGAAGCGGGCATAAGCAATACGCAGATACTCGCCCCTGCTAAAAATGACCCTAAGGGGAGCGGGTCTTGGCGCTGAATGCGACCGACGACTACTAAGACGAGTGAGATGACCGCTCCTCCTACGTACGCAAGAAGGAGCACAAACAGAAGCGTTGACCAACCGAACACAAGACCTAATGCAGCTCCTAGCCAGATATCCCCTACCCCAACTAAACGTTTTTTTGACACAAGATGCTGGAGTCCGAAAAAGTTGCACCCGATGAGACATCCCAATATGAGCGACGGAAGATTCTCGTGACGAAAAAACCACGCATGGAACGCTCCAGCTACCGCAAGAATCAGAACCGGAACAAGAAAGATCTCTCGCCGTCTTCGATCAAGTTCAAGAATAAAAAGTAAAGAGCTGATAACGAGCACTAGGCTTACAACGGGCAAAGAATTCATACGCAAACGTTCGGGTATCTATCGGATCAAACGATCGGCTTGCGTGCAATGATCCGTTCTACGACACTCGTCATTGGCGACCCATCCGTATGGCTTTTCCCAATGAGCGGGCTAACCGACGATTCAGACTCAAATATAATCCACTCTTTATATTGCCGACCCAGCCAGCCATCATCTGGATAAAAAGCCTCTGGATCCTCAACCTGATCCAAACGATAACGATCCCCTGTTTTGGTAAACACATGAATCACATTGATCCCACCTGGCCGTGTTTGATCTTGGATCTGTTTCAATAAGCGAAGCGAATGCTCTTCCGTGAGGCACTGAAACAGCAGGACAACGATCACAACATCATATCGCGTATCAATCGAGTAATTCGACACATCCGCCAGCTCAGTTTGAATAGATAACCCCTTCTCCGTCGCCAAGACTTGAAGCTTTTCTAACGCAGAAGGTGAGGCATCAACTGCCCGTACCTGAAACCCATGAGACGCCAAATACAACGCATGACGGCCATCCCCCGCTCCAAGATCAAGCACCTCTCCAGATGACAGAAGATCCGGTACACGCTGCACCGTACTCGTCGGCTCACCAAACGAAGATCTATCCCTTACCCGTTCAAAGAACGTCTTCAGATGAGATTCAGAGGTTTTCATAGTCTCCAGGCTAAAGGAAACGAGTTTTAATTGCTATACTTTAGATATGACGAAAACAGTGAAATGGGCAGCTGGTCTCGCTGGACTCCTGTTTATTGGCTGGCTTTTATTCGGCTTCTTTGGAATTCAGGCTCTCTTTATGAATAAGGTCGTGGATGAACCTACTTCAGATATCTCAAATACCCAGACCCCACTAGCCGCACCAACCACTGATACCACGTCCAGTGGTACGGCTCTTCCTACCTCCACCTCTCCACGCCTAATTGCGGAAGGCAACTTCCAACAAGGTGACAGCACCTACACAATCAAAGGAAAGGCGACCGTTACAGAACAAAACGGCCTCAGAACGGTTTCACTCACCGATTTCGATGTGACAAATGGCCCAGATCTCTTTGTTTACATCACCTCTGCCACCGATGCCAATAACCCAACTGTAAAAAAAGCGGTCAAAGACAAGCGCTTTGTAAGCCTTGGGGCACTCAAAGGCAATCGAGGAAACCAAACCTACACGATCCCAGCCGATGTCGAACTAAACGATCAATCTATCGTAACAATTTGGTGCAAACGTTTTTCGCGCAATTTTGGAGCAGCGAGCTTACAAATACGGTAATCCACCTCTCTCAAACGCTCTCGTAGCGCTCAGTGATTATGCTGCGTAATCGTGAACACGTGCGTCTCTTCTGGTGATGACGTTGCCGACAGTTCTAGTAGCTCTGAGTTTCCAAAATGGAATTTCTGCAGCACATCTAGCCACTCTAACTGATAATACGCAGCATAGATCATCTTCCCAAGATCACCATGTGTCACAAGGAGAATCGATCCATCGGCATGCATGCTTGCAACCTCTTTTAATACTCGAGTCGCGCGCTCAAGCAACTGAGGAAAGGTCTCCGCTCCTTCCGGTGAAAGAAAATAGGTGATCGTATTCGTCTTGAGAATATCTGGTGCACAGCGTGCTTCAATCTCCGCTTGGGGCAAACCCGACATCACACCGAAGTCGCGCTCGATCAAGTCTGGAAGCATCTGCGGAATCGGTCCCCCAATCGCTCCTGCAATCATCTCGGCCGTGACAAACGCTCGCTGGAGGGGCGAAGCATAAATGACATCAAATCGAATCTCACTTTGACGAATCTTTTCGGCAACCTCTTTAGCTTGCGCTATCCCTTTTTCGGTTAAGGGACGATCGCGATGCCCATTTAAAAGCCCTTCGGCATTATCCTCATCCTGACCATGACGAGCGAGGTAAATTTTGAGCATAGAGAGAAAGCCCTTTCCAAATAGAAGTCAGAACTAAATATCCCACTTACGATACATGACTTGGAGCTTCGCATAGTCATAGAATTCCCCAATTGTGGCTGCTTCGGCACCGGGCATTCCATTTCGCTTCTGAAACTCCATCGCCATTCCAAAGGCACGGGTCCGATGCCGTGGAGAAACCGCTAGTGTCGTGAGACGTAAAAATTGTGCTCCCGTACAATCAGCAACCTCTCGAATCTCTGACCACGACTTGTCTGACGTGAGAGCCAACAACGATCCTGCAGGAAAGCGAACTCCATCGATCACACATTCCTTCAGCGTGATCGCCGAGTGTTCACCCGCATGCTTGAGAAGAAGACAGGGATCCCCAGATCCATCAGTTGCGATGGTTGGATGACTGTATCCTCCTTCTGGATTCAAGGCAGACAAAAAATACATCTCGGCTGTCGTGCAGGTTCCAACATGCATCTCTTTTCTGATCGGTGAAAACCGTAACTCACCCTGTTGTGGCTCAAGCAAATCATGAATCATGCGCCCAACCAAGACATCCTCTTCCTGAGACAGTTTCCCTACCGCCTCTTTCACTCGACCAATCGCTTGCTTGAGAGGAACTTTTCTATACTCTTTAGGAAGTCCTTCTGGAAACAAGTCATCATAGGCAAAACTCGTCTCATATTTTGCATCTTCGTAAATGCGTTCTGCTTCTGCGAATCCCTGCCGAGCAATCCTTATTCGCTCCTCAGCTTCAGGATTTCTCGGTTCTCCACGAATACCTCTTTGTACCTGCTCTTCCATTGACTCTGCTTGAGAGCGCTTAGCCGCTTCCATCTGAGCGTATGCTTTCCGGCGGGCGCTCCAACGAGACTCAAGTATACCCCTCTGTTCATCGGGTAACTGTAAAAATTCAGGACTCTTTCGAATCAATTCTTCCTGAAGGCCATATAGCCCTTGTTCATCAAACAACCGTTTCAATCGATCCTGCGGAGGAAGCTGTGCCACCTCGGCAAGCACACGGGTCGCTTGCATGAAGCCGCTGCCTCGTCGGTTATTGGCATATGTTTCTGGAATGAATCGATGTTCCGACGTCTCGGAGAGCATCTCGCGCAGTTCGGGATGAAGAGGAAGACCAACATCCCCAAATATCTCGATTGATTCAACGACTAACTCTGCCTCATGGGTACGATCTGGGATGAGAATCTTCTCCTGCTCAGCCGGAGAAGCAGCCATCTCATTGCTTGATTTTTTCGGAAATTCCATAGAGAAACGAATAAAAACTTACCGATGCGGACAGCCCGGCCAGCAACAGGGACGGCGTTGCCCTTCGATTAATCGGGAACAGACCTGTCGTACATGATCCTCTCGTGTCTCAGCTTTTTTCACAGAGGTTGTCCAACAAATCCATTCATTGCGAGCAAGGGGCGTGATATCTTCCCAGGCTTCTAGGGCTCGCGGGGTAGCCAAAAGAGCTGTGCGAAGATCGCTTGGCAACGCATGCACCACACCAGCAGAAATCTTTTTCGGCATACTCAGACAGAGTATAGCCATATCCCATTCGAAAGACGAATCAGCGCGCGTTTGTACAAATATCTACTCTGCCATAGAGTGTCTCTATCAAAACCTTATGAAACCCCTTGCTTTTGCAGTCTGTCTTTTCACGCTTATCTCCCTTGGAGCCGGCTGCCAAGAACCATCGACACAGCAGACTTCCTCCCCTCTTCCACCTGTCGTCCAAGAATTACAAACTCAGCCCGTTCCAGAGACCGTAAAACAAGAAACCCGCGATCCGGCAGCCATCCCAGCGCCGGTCGGAGTAAGCACGAAGCTCTACACCGGATCTTGGTTCGATGTGAAATATCCACAACGTTTTTCGGCCGCACCCAGCGCTCCAACCAGCACGTATAACGGCCAAACCTTCGTGCAAACTGACGAAGCCACCTTCACTTCGCCTGATGGTTTGGTTGAATTCTTCGTGTACTCTCCTCAATGGTCTGGAAACCCAAAGACATACCTCACTGTGTTGCCAACCGAAGAACTCGTTGACGAACAGGTACAAGAAGCGCCAGAAACCAACACGTCAGAGAGCGCCCGCACACGCTGGGTAACCATCAAAGCCAAAGACAGCTCCTACTATCGTTCGTTCGTCTCCATTCAAAAGCGGCTTCTGACAAAAGACCAAGGCGAACTCCATCATGTCTTCGGCATTAAATACCGCGACGCTGGAACATACGAAACCTACAAAGCCGCCTACACGTCTTTCAAACAATCGCTTCGCCAGTACGCAGACTAATACCCTGCGTTCGAGTTAGATAAACGTCACGGAAAAATGATACATCCCCATGGAGCAGAGGCCTTTTAAGGTTGCTCCTGGAGCCTGTGGAGGAATCTCAATCGGCGTCGTGCCAGAAGCGGGAAGCGTTTTTCGAATACCCAAACTAGGAACCGCGAGCGCAATCGAGCAGTCATAGGTTCCATTTGTCACCATATTGATTGTTGTTGGGGTATTAGCGCTTGCGGTTGTCACGCGAGGCGCATAGCCGCCCTTGGCAGTAATCTGCACGACTTGGGCTCCATTCAGGGTAGAGACATTCGAAGAGACTTCTTGTGTTGCTATAGCTCCGTTCCCCGCTCCCCCTCTTTGCAGCAAGAAGCTCATCCCTCCAACAGAGAGAGCGATCACGATCAAGGCACCGATAATGGCTTTATGCATAGAGTGAATTTAGATCGAAAAGAGCGGATCAATCCAGCCGATCGCGGCGAAGCTATTTAAGATATTGAACACGGCAAACAGCATAACAATGATTCCAGCTGTTTTAAAGAAGATTCCCGAGGTAGCACTCTGCTTCATGCGATACGAACTAAAGCTCAAAAGCGCCAGAACCGGCAACGTACCCAGAGCGAATACGAACATGGTCAACGCTCCGCTCCAGAAACGACCGGTGGTTAACGTGTAGATCTGCATCGATTGAGTGAAGCCACACGGCAAAAAGAAGCTCGCAGCTCCCACAAGGAGAGGGGTAAGCGTATGATTCAGTTTTGTGAGTTGAGTCGCTCGACGCGAGAGGTTGCCCGGCAACGTGATCTGGAACCGTTGCATCCCTGGAAAAAGATCTAGCAGATTCATCCCTAGCATCAGCATGACGAGCCCCACAAACACTCCCAAGACAAACGTTCCGACTGCCCCTAACTGAAAGGTCGAACCCAAGACACCGATCACTCCACCCAAGACAAAAAAAGCAACAAGTCGCGCCGCGTGGAACAGGAGTTGCGGTTTTATACGATGCCCTTCCTTGGCAAAAGTAGCCGACAGGGAAAGCAGCAAACCGCCCACAACCGCCATACAGCTGGAAAGTGACGCGATAATTCCAATGAGAAACGCCGTAAGATAGGTCATCTCACCTGTATTCACTAGATTCACGATGCCAAGCTTCTGAAGGAGAACAAAGAGTCCAATGAAGCCAAAAGCGATCGGAACAGCCCAGGCAAATTCATTCCACCGCACTAGCTTTTGTTTTGAGCTGGTGGAAAGCGTGTATCCACGCGGCGCGAGTATTGCTGAGAGCTCCTCTGCGATTCGCTCCGGTGTCTTGTCTCCAAAGGAGCCTGTGACCTGAATCGTCTTTTGCGCGAGGCTCGCCGTTGCCGAAGAAACATCCGGATGCTCTTCTAATTCACTTTTTGTCAGCAATTCGCAAGCCTTACAGTGCATGCCTTGGATAAAGAATGTGTAGGTTTGAGGAGAAGAGCTCATACATTAGAGGCGTTTGGTTTTCAAACGAAGCGAGTTAAGCACAACAGAGACACTGGAGAAGGCCATGGCGAGACCAGCAAACACCGGGTTCAAGAGAAGCCCCAAGAAGGGATACAGTAATCCGGAAGCAAGTGGAATGCCGACCAGGTTATAGATGAACGCCCAGAAGAGATTCTGACGAACCGTACGCATCGTTCTTCGAGCGAGAAAAAGTGCTTGAGGAATTTTTTGGATATCCCCTCCAAGGAGCGTGATACCTGCCGATTCAATCGCCACATCCGTTCCTGTTGCCATCGCAATTCCGACATCTGATTGCATGAGGGCGGGCGCATCGTTGATTCCGTCCCCCACCATCGCGACACGTTCCCCCTTCTTTTGAAGGGCAATAATCTTGGCAGCTTTTTGATCTGGTAAGACATCGGCAAACACCTGATCAATGCCGACAGATCTGCCAATATACTCACCTGCTCGCTGATTATCCCCTGTGAGCATCACGGTCTTGATCTTCAGGGCATGTAAACGCTTCATCACCTCTTTCGCCCCTTCTTTGAGCGTATCACTGATCGCGATCAAACCGACTTCTTGCTCATTCACACAGACCACAACCACGGTCTTTCCCTCTGCCTGCAACGTCGCCACCACTCCCTGCTCCGTATTGGCACGGGTGGGTTTTCGAACGAGTATGCGCTCTCCTTGGACAATTGCCTCTACTCCAACCCCCTCTAAGGCTCTGAAGTCTGTGACATGCTTGGTCGCACGTGAACCCGCTTTTCGCACAATTGCTTGTGCAAGTGGGTGCTCTGAATGCGCTTCGACGCTTGCCGCCAAATGCACAATGTCCTGCTCTGTCCATCCCTTCTCCCAAACAACCACGTCCGTCACTTCGGGGACGCCTCGTGTAATGGTTCCCGTTTTATCAAAGACAACCGTAGACACGTGGCTAAGCTTTTCCAAACTCTCAGCGTCTTTGATCAGAATCCCATATTCTGCCCCTTTCCCGACTCCAACAATCATCGCCGTCGGCGTCGCAAGACCGAGCGCACAGGGACAAGCAATCACCAGCACTCCCACGAATGAAAGAAGACCAAAGGAAAAAGCCGTGGAAAATCCTAAGAACTGAGCCCCGATCGTGATCCAAACGAAGAAGGAAAGCCCCGCGATGACGAGAACGATTGGAACGAAAACGCCGGAAATTCGATCGGCGAGTGCTTGAATAGGCGCCTTTGATCCCTGGGCGTGCTGCACCAGTTCGATGATCTGGGCAAGCATCGTTTCCGATCCGACCTTCGTCGCGCGCATCAACACACTTCCTTGTTTATTCAGCGTAGCTCCAATCACTCGATCCCCGATCTGTTTATCCACCGGAACCGATTCGCCCGTCACCATTGATTCATCGATAGACGTGACACCTTCCGTAATCTCTCCATCGACGGGAATTTTTGCCCCCGGCTTGATGCGTAACAGATCGCCAATACGAACTTGATCAATCGGGATCTCAATCTCTTCCCCTCCCCGCACCACAAGCGCTGTTTTTGCTTGAAGACCAAGCAACTTCTCGATCGCTTCACCGGTTTGCTGCTTGGAGCGAGCCTCCAAATACTTCCCAAAGAGCACAAACCCAATCACGACAATTGTGACATCAAAGTACGTATATTCCGGGACACGCAACAAAGAACGAACATTCGGAAGCAAGGTAATAATCGAACTATACAGATAGGCCGTGAGCGTTCCCACGCCAATGAGCGTATCCATATTCGCAACCCGATACCGAATGAAGGAACCGACAGCCCGTACAAAGGGCTTTCCAATCCAAAAGACAACAATCGTCGCCACCACGAAGCCGATCAGATTAAACAGCTCCATGGGCAACGGTAGATTTGGAACGGATTGGAACAAACGTGCTGCAATATCCCACATCATGAGCACAAAAACGAGCAGGGCGATCGGCAAAACAAACTGAACCTTCGCCTTTTGCTCTTCCAGCTCTTGCTGCTTTTGCTCTTTTGTTTGATTCAACCCAAGGTGGGCACTATGGTCTTCCCCATTCATCCCCTGCTCAGACATGGCACTATGAGCCACGCCCTCTGACATGAGATGGTATCCAAGAGGAGAAAGCTCGGCATTGATACGCTCAAGCGGAACGTCCCCCGAAGCCATTTCAACCCGTGCTTCTTCTGTGGCAAAGTTCACTTCTGCCTTCTTTACTTCTGGGAATGCGTTGATCTTTTTCGTGATGATCGCTTCACAGCTCGCACAGTGCATGCCATGAACACGGAATTTCTGTGTCGGCATACTAGTTCACGTTATACCAGGCTCGACGCCAATCCTTGAGCGTCACGAGCGTGGTTTTCAAGAAGTTTTCCACGGCATCAGCATTGTTTAAAACTTCTGCACGGCTCGACTTCGCGCGAACCTCTTGCGTCATACGAATCCCCTCTTCGTGATGAGCAATAAGCGCATTCAAGAAGCGAAGGTCGAGCTTTTCATCATAGGTTCCAAGCTGCGCCGGGAGCGGGTCACGAACTCGACGCGTGTCGCGATACCACAGCTTTTTCCATGCGTAGAGCTCGTCAATCAGCTTTGGTTCGTCACGCTGAATGGCGGCTGCTAAATCTCGAATTTCTGCTCGTTGACTCTGCTCGGCCTGCTTCGCGAGCAATATCGCACCACGATGATGCGCGGTCATCGCATTCAGATAGCGCAGATCCACAAGTCGATCAGCTGTCCCAAGATCCATCGATTTCGTGTACATCGTCTCACGATATTCAGGAGTCAGAAAATAGCCAATTCCTGTTCCTACAATAAGACCAACAACCAGCATGGACACGACGAGCAAATTCTTAGGCATAGATAGAGAGTTAGCGTGAAAGGTTATATAACTTCAGAAGTTCTTTGATCGTTTTTTCCTTATTTTCCTTCAACCTGTGTTCTAAGCAATGGTCGAGGTGGCCGGATAAGAGCTCTCGGCGTACCCCATGAAGAAGGCCCATCACGGCATCCACTTGCTGAATCACGTCGGGACAATACGCATCTTCCTCAATAAGCTGGCTGACTTTGGTGAGAATGCCGGCTGCCTGACGATTCAACTTCTGCGCTTTCGTTTTATTCGTGGTGAGCTGATGCATGGGCATAGGAAGGGAATAGGATTAACCTACTACCTAGGTTAATGGTTACACGGAGCGACGTCAATGGCTTCTTCTCTCAATTCCTCAAACACTACATCTTGTGCCCTGTTCACATTTTATCCACTACATGTTGTGTATAAGAGGAAAACAGGGCTTGGTTATCACCGCTTTACTGAACCCCCTCAAACAGGTTACTGTTTAGGAACAGTGCTATGCCGAATTGCCTCACCGAGTATCGATGCACTTCGTGTCATAAACTGTTTTTCAAAGGACTGCTCGTTGAAGGCTCGATCGAGGTCAAATGCAAACACTGTCACGAGACCAATACCATTCACGCAACTCAATTCAATGAACTTCTCTGCTTAATTAAAAACTGCCCCAATCGTATTAGCTGGGATTCCCAAAAGAAGCCGAGCTAGCAGCGCCCCCCCACAGAAGCTCCCGAAGCTCACAGACCGTGAGTTTTTATTTTGTTCATTTTTCTCCTATGCCCACATCAACCATGACGCTCCCTGAGGTTCTGAAGCGCGACGGACAAAAGACGCCTTTTGATAAAGAACGGATTTATAACGCTATCCGCCTCGCGGCAGAGACAACAGAAGAGCTTGGACTTCCGGAAGTTCGCCGTCTGACGGAAACAATTCTCCTATTCATCACGAAGCAGGCGAAGACACGACAAGAACTCTCGGTTGAGGAAATTCAAGACATTGTTGAATTCACACTCATGGCATCCGGTTATTTCAAAACCGCCAAGAGCTATATTGTCTACCGCGAAAAGCGCATGCAGGCTCGGGAAACAGCGAAGGTTGTGGTAGACGTCGAAAAAACGATCAGTGAATACCTCAATCAATCCGACTGGCGCGTCAATGAAAATGCGAACCAAGGCTACTCGCTTGGTGGAATGATTTTGAATACCTCCGGCAAAATCACTGCGAACTACTGGCTGAACTATATCTACCCAAAGGAGGTCCGCGAAGCGCACACCGAAGGTGATTTTCACTTGCATGATCTTGGCATGTTCTCTGGGTACTGCGCTGGATGGAGTTTACGACAACTGCTGGAAGAAGGCTTTAACGGCGTTGCGGGCAAGGTTGAATCCGATCCTCCCAAGCATTTTGAAACCGCTCTCGGCCAGATGGTGAACTTCCTTGGAACACTCCAAAACGAATGGGCCGGGGCACAGGCATTTTCTTCGTTCGACACAATGCTCGCTCCATACGCCAAACGCGACAAACTCACCTACGAACAAATCTACCAAGGTGTTCAGCAATTTGTCTTCAATCTGAATGTTCCCTCACGTTGGGGAATGCAGACACCGTTTACGAATATTACCCTCGACTGGGTCGCTCCAGACGACCTCAAGGAGAAGCACCCGATCATCGGCGGACAAGAAGAGCCATTCACGTACGCCGAGTGCCAGCCGGAAATGGATCTCATTAACAAAGCATTTATTGAGATCATGACTAAGGGCGACCGCAAGGGACGCGTGTTCACCTTCCCGATTCCCACCTACAACATCACCAAAGACTTCAAGTGGGACACGGAAAACGCCAAGTTGCTGTTTGAAATGACTTCAAAGTATGGCATTCCGTATTTCCAGAACTTCATGAACTCTTCGCTCAACCCAAGCGATGTGCGCAGCATGTGTTGCCGATTGCAACTTGATCTTCGCGTCTTGCGTGCGCGGGGCGGAGGCTTGTTTGGCTCGGCAGAAATGACAGGCAGTGTGGGGGTTGTCACGATCAACCTGCCACGCATCGCCTACCTCGCCAAAACAAAAGCCAATTTCTTCGAGCGACTCGGCAAGCTCATGGACACAGCGAAAACGTCGCTTGAGATTAAACGAAAGGTCGTTCAAGACAACATCGATCGAGGTCTCCTTCCCTATACGAAACGCTATCTCCCTTCTCTCCGTAACCACTTCTCTACCATTGGGTTAAATGGAATGAATGAAACGTGTCTGAATTTGCTTGGGGCGAACCTTGCCTCCGAAGAAGGAAAAGCGTTTGCCCACGAAATCCTCGACTTCATGCGAGATCGTCTCATTACCTACCAAGATGAAACGGGTACGCTCTACAACCTCGAAGCAACCCCCGCCGAAGGCGTGACGTATCGCTTCGCGAAAGAAGACCAAGCCCGCTATCCTGGCATTATTCAAGCAGGAACATCTGATGCGCCGTATTACACAAACTCGACACATCTTCCCGTCGGCTACACGGACGATCCACTCTCCGCACTCGA
>CAYUCP010000017.1:0-16380 GCA_964443315.1 uncultured Gammaproteobacteria bacterium | reverse complement strand
ATCTCCCGCTTGGAAGATGTTGGTCTCAAGATTGTAGCCATGAAAATGGTCCACCCTGTGCGCGAAGACGTGGATAAGCACTACGCTCTCACCGAAGAGTGGATGCAGAACGTCTACAGCAAGGCGAAGGCCAAATACGAAGCGAACGGTCAGCCATTCGACTTCCCAGACCACATCTCGTACGGAACGGCGATTAAGAAAGGTCTCGTAGACTTCTTGATCTCAGCGCCAATTCTCGCGATGGTCTTGGAAGGGGAGAAGGCAGTGTCCTTGGTTCGTAAGATCGTCGGTGCAACGGAACCAGCCTCGGCCCTCCCAGGCACGATCCGTGGGGACTTCTCACACGATACCTACTCGCTCTCGAATGAGCACAATCGTCCACTTCGCAACTTAATCCACGCGTCCGGAAATCCAGAAGAGGCTAACTACGAAATTCCTCTCTGGTTCACCGACGTTGAGCTCCACAAGTACGAACACGTGAACGATCGCGTGCAGTACGATCCAAAGTGGTTCATGCCACAGGAGTAATCCAAAATCTGAACGCAGCATTCCCCGCACCGAACAGGTGCGGGGTTTGTTTTTCACTTGAGCAAACCGCATGGTAATATGACGAAGAATTTTTGTTCTTTGCCATGCTGAATCGCGTTCGTCGTTTTTTAAAGATTCTAGGCCCCGGACTCGTCACGGGTGCTTCTGATGATGACCCATCGGGCGTAGCTACCTACTCGCAGGGTGGAGTTCAGTTTGGGCTTGCGCCGCTTTGGATGGCGCTCTGGACGTTACCGCTTCTCATCTCGGTTCAAGAGATCTGTGGGCGCGTAGCCATTGTGACGAGAAAAGGCTTGATTCAGAACTTGCGTACCCTGGTTCCGAAGCCTGTCATGTGGGTGCTTATCATACTTCTCGCCTTAGCGAATGGGATAAACGCGGGGGCAGATTTGGGCATGATGGCAGCCTCGGCGAATTTAGTTATCCCACAGATGTCGGTCTTTGGGTGGCTTCTCTTGGTGACCGCGTTAACCTTGGGAATGCAGATTTTTCTGAGCTATAGAACGTATGCGAAGTATTTAAAGTGGCTAACTTTGTCTCTGTTTGCGTACATTTTTGTGGCGCTCATTGTACGGATTCCATGGGGGGAGGCTGTGCATAGGACTTTTTTCCCTCTGGTCGTGCTCAATAGAGAGTTCGTATTGTTCATGATCGCATTTTTGGGTACGACCATTTCTCCGTATTTGTATTTTTGGCAAGCAAATCAAGAAAATGAAGAGCGGAAGGCTCTGGAAACGCGCGCGTTGCCACTACCACGTCGTATTCGGGACATGTTTTGGGACGTGTTTTCCGGCATGACTTTTTCGAACACGGTAGCCTGGTTCATTTTGCTTACAGGCGCTGTTGTCTTGGGTACGCAACCGGGGCAACAGACCATTGAAACGGCGGATCAGGCGGCTCGACTGCTTGAGCCATTGGCTGGTCCATTTGCTTCCTCGTTATTTGCATTAGCAACCTTGGCTACAGGGTTGTTAGCGGTACCCGTTCTCACGAGCGTAGTCGCCTATGCTGTGTGTGAAGCTCTCGGGAGGACGGAAGGACTGTCTAAGACGTGGCGTGAAGCAAGATTATTCTATGGAATTGTTGTCGTGCTGACGCTGCTGGGTCTTTTGATCAATTTGTTGCCGTATAGCCCGGTTCGTTTGTTGATTCTGTCGGCGGTCGGTAATGCGGTTGTGGCACCGCCGCTCTTGGCAGCTATCGTTTGGATGGGAAATGCGCCCATGATGCGGCAATATAAGAGCGGACCATGGTCGAACGCGCTTGGCGGATTTACGGTTGTGTTGATGACGGCAGCTTCCGTACTAGGAATCTACCTGCTACTTTTCTAGTGTTATGAGCCAATCTAGAGATGACTTTAGACGGTTTGCTGAACAGATGGCGAAAGATGCTGGCCAAATCATGCGGAGCTATTATTCTCTGGGCATGACAAAGGGCTGGAAAGGGGACCGAACGCCAGTCACAAAAGCGGATGTAGAAATTAATGATCTGCTCATACAGCGTGTCCATGAACTATTCCCAGGGCACAACGTGCGGGGAGAGGAAGCGAGTGATCAAAGTAGACTGAGCGACTATTGCTGGGTCTGTGATCCGATCGATGGAACAACGCCGTTTTCTCATGGTATGCCAGTCTGTACCTTTTCTCTTGCCCTTGTACAGAATGGCAAAAGTATTCTTGGCGTCATTTACGACGCCTTTGGTGACCGGCTGTTCGTTGGACAAGAGGGGAAGGGCGCAACCTTGAATAGCCAACCAATTCACGTTTCTCCTCGAACAGAGCTCAAGGGCAGCGTCTGTAATATTGAAGCTCATTGTTCGCACCCGTATTTGGTTCACGCTCTCACAGAATACCTTTGTGATGACGTGCAAGCTGCGACGTTTCGGATGTTATCCTCTATCTATCCAGCAGCATTAGTGGCAGCTGGCGAATTTGCCTTTACCATTATGCCTGCAAATACAGCTCACGACGCGGCGGCTGTAAAAGTTCTCGTTGAAGAAGCGGGTGGAAAGGTCACGGATTTGTTTGGCGATGACCAACGCTACGATCAGCCGATTCGAGGGATGATCGCCTCAAACGGTCTACTCCATGACCAATTGGTTGAGCTTTCAAAAAAGTATATTCGTCCTCGCTAGCCCTTCTTAAAAATCTGTGGCATGCTAAAAAAGACCGGTCGTGAGGTTTCGGGCTAAAACTCGGTTTTTGGGGTTTGGATGGGGATGGCGCTGTGGCGCCACACACGATTACCCCTCGCGGCGAATCACTTTTCCGTTGACGTTTGCACTGGTCTTCTCTGGTGCGGTCGTGAACGGAACGGCGTGGCCCATCTATACGATGGCAAACCGATTCCTCACGCCGGTCTTAAAAATACTCTTTTCGGCAGAACAGCTTGCTTTCCCTGGATCCCTCGCCCTTTCTTGTCTAGTTTAGGGTGATCTGGTACCTTCTCACCGTTCCCAAAGAATAGATGCCGGGGTAGCTCAGTGGTAGAGCGAAGGCCTGAAGAGCCTTGCGTCGTCAGTTCGATCCTGACTCCCGGCACCATATAAAAACAGCCAAATCGGCTGTTTTTGTTTCTATTTGTTTGGGTGAACTCTTTGGTATACGCTTGGGGTATATGTATACCGACGCACGCCAATTTCTTGGGAAGACGGTGACGGTATTAATGGATCGGCCACTTGGTTCCAAACATCCGAAGTATGGGTACGTCTATCCTGTGAATTACGGGTTTATCGAAGGTACGTTAGCGCCGGATAATCAGGAGGTGGATGCATATGTGCTGGGGGTGAATGAAGCGATGGAAGAATATACGGGCACATGTATCGCACTTATTCATCGTCATAAGGATGACGATGACAAGCTAGTTGTGGTGCCAGAAGGTGTAACGATGACGGATGAAGAAATCCGTACGGCTACCCATTTTCAAGAACAGTATTTTACTTCCGATATTCTCCGGTAATGTGTTTGGTTAGGTGTTGTTGTCGTGAATTGTAAGGGCACTATGAGTCCTGAGAGCCTTGTCCGTTTGGCAGAATTAGATGAGTCTGTCTGCTGGACGATTGATCTGCATGAATCGTGGTTACAGTTGGATCCGGTTAGGCACGTCTCACAGGCGCTTCAAGATGCACGCAAGTCAGGAAAGAATGTTACGAAAATTATTCACGGTCGGGGAGCGGGGGTGCTACAGGACAAGATTCGACGTTTTCTAGAAAAAGAGCGAAGACTGGATCGAATTCAGTATTTTCGTTCCTCTGACCGCTTGAATGAGATTGGCGCGGTGTTATACGTAGTTTTGTAAGAAATCTCCGTCAAATGTTACACGACACGTTGGTAGCCTCCGCGAACGCCTTTTTTGCTCAGTACAACCTGCCACAGTTGATTGTAGCGAGCACGGAACCCAGCGGCACAAATCAATAAATAGAAGCGCCACATGCGGTGGAAGCGTTCACTGTAGTTCTTCGAGAGCTCTGGCCAAGCAGCTTCCACATTTTTGTACCAAGCCATGAGGGTCTTGTCGTAATCCGCGCTGAAATTGTGCCAGTCTTCCATTACGAATAGCCCTTCGATTGATTTTCCGATTTGAGCGACGGACGGCAACATGGAATTGGGGAAGATATACTTTTCGATCCAAGGATCTGTGGTCGTAACAGAGCGTAAGCCGCCGATCGTGTGAAGAAGGAAGATGCCGTCGTCTTTCAAACAACGGTGGGCGACCTCCATGTAAGAACGATAGTTTTTGTAGCCAACGTGTTCAAACATGCCGAGCGAAACAATGTGATCGAATTGTTCGTTTACGTCACGGTAGTCCTGTAAGCGAATCTCGACATCGAGGCCTTTACAGCGTTCACGGGCAAGTTCCATCTGTTCTTTGGAAACGGTTACCCCTACGACGTTGGCTCCGTACTTTTCGGCGGCGAACTTTGCGAAGCTTCCCCAGCCGCACCCGATATCCAGAATGCGTTGACCTGCCTTCAATCCGATCTTGCGACACACAAGGTCGAGCTTTGCTTCTTGTGCTTCATCTAGGTTATTTGCGTCTTTCCAGTAGCCGCAGGTATAGACCATGCGTTTATCGAGCATCGCTTGGTACAAGTCGTTTCCAAGATCGTAGTGGGCTTCACCGATCTTAAAGGCGCGTTGTTTGTTTTGGCGATTGGTGATCTGTGAGGCGAGCAAGTTGAAGAGGAGCTGTGGCGACGGACGGATTTTATCTTTGATGCGATGTTCAAAAATGCGATAGATGAATTCATCGATTTCGTCACAGTCCCACCAGCCATCCATATAGCTCTCCCCGAGACCCATCGTTCCTTCGGCGAGGACCCGGCTATAGAAGCGTGGATCGTGGACTTTGACGTCCCAAGGACGGGTGCCGTTCAGCTGAATGTCGCTCCCTTCGAGGAGGCGTTGAACTTGCGCTTTGAAGCGGTCTGACAGGGCCATAATTCAAGAGGAGAAATAAAGAAAGATAACTGGCAGAACTCTGCCATAGAAGCGACTGTTTGCAAACGGCCGCTTCGTTTTGTTTTCCACCGCCATGAAGTACCATAGAAGCCTTGATCTATGAAACAACCAACTGGTCCTTGTGTGCTCGTCGTTCTGGATGGTTGGGGAGCTCGCGAAGAAGCGCACCATAACCCAATCGCTGAGGCGAAAACGCCTTTTTTCGACCATCTTTGGAACGCCTATCCACATGCGTTGCTTGATGCGAGTGGAGTTGAGGTAGGGTTACCGCCTGGCCAAATGGGGAATAGTGAGATTGGACATATGGTGATTGGGTCTGGAATGGTTATTCCAACGGATCTCGTTCGTATTCAAGCAGCGCTTGATCGGGGAGAAGGGGATACGAATCCGGTGTTGCAGGCGCTGTTTGCGCATGTGAAGGCTCGTGGCTCAGCGTTGCACCTCGTGGGACTCATTGGACCCGGCGGAGTCCATGCCCACCAATCGCATGTGGTTGGGATTTTGCAGGCTGCGAAACGAGCAGGGGTTACGAACGCGTTCATCCACGGGTTTACGGATGGTCGCGACACAGCGCCACAAAGTGCGGCTGGTTTTGTGGCGGACTTGGAGCAATCGTTGAAAGAGATTGGAATCGGTCGTATTTCTACGTTATGTGGACGCTTCTTTGCGATGGATCGAGATAAGAATTGGGAGCGCATCGAAAAGGCGGAAGCTGCTTTATTTGAACACGCTGGAACGGTTTCAGCAGACGCGCCGATGCAAGCCTTGCAGTCGCTCTATGCGCAGCAACAGCTCGACGAGCATCTAACGCCGCTTGTCTTTCCAGGCGCACAGGGGGAAACCTGTTCGCCGATTCGTTCGGGTGACGGTGTCTTTTTCTTTAACTTCCGTGCCGACCGGGCCGTTCAGTTGAGTCGCCGTATTTTGGAACGGATAAAAGAGATGGATGTGTCTTTCGCTACTATGACAATCTATGACGAGAACTTGGCTTGTCCGGTGGCGTTTCCTTCGTTTGTTCCACCAGTTACGTTGGCAGATGAATTCGCGAAGCGTGGCTTTACCCAAGCGCATATCGCCGAGACGGAGAAATACGCGCATGCGACCTATTTTTTAAATGGGGGCCGAGCAGAGCCGCACGAAGGGGAAGAGTTTATTCTCATCGAAAGCCGGAAGGTTGTAACGCACGATCAGGCACCGGAAATGCGAGCCAAAGAAATAACCGACGCCGCTTTGAAACAGATAGAAGCTGGCACACAATTTATTTTCATTAACTACGCGAATGCTGACATGGTGGGGCATACGGCGAATCACCCCGCGATTATCCAAGCGATTGAAACGGTAGATGCTGAGCTGAAACGGCTCGTAGAGGGGGTAGAAGCGAAAGGTGGAATCTTGTTCATTACAGCGGATCATGGAAACGCTGAACAGAGCTTTGACGCCTCATCAAATCAATCTCACACCGCGCATACGACAAACTTGGTTCCTGGGATTGTAACAAAGAGGGGAGTGAAGCTCCGCTCACGCGGAACGTTGGCAGATGTTGCTCCAACTTTGCTTGAACTGCTCGCTCTGCCTGTCCCTCAAGCCATGACGGGAGCATCATTGCTTGATGATTCTCGTACGAAGGAGTAGTGCTCTGCCTGTATGTTGCTAAATAAAACGAGAACAACCTGGTCAGGATTCGTTCATACACAAAAAATATAAGCCGAAGAGGGAATAAAAACCGCCTCTTCGGAGGTGTTTTTTATTTTCTTCTTATGAACTCAGACACAAGCTATCAAAACGCAATTCGGTATTTGGAGGGGTTGGCTAATTTACCTACGCAACAGCCGTATTTAGCTGGTGGAACTGGTGACAGAAGTATTCATTTAAAGCGTATGGATTACTTTTTGTCGTTGGTTGGACATCCAGAGAAAGGCTTGAAGATGATTCACATTACCGGCACATCAGGAAAAGGCAGTGTGACGAATATGCTGCACGAAGTTCTGCATGCAGCCGACCATCGCGTGGGATCGTTTACGTCGCCGTTTGTGACGACATCGATTGAGAAGATAAAAGTTGGAGCGCGCTACATTTCACCAGGAGAATTTGCAGAGATGGTCGAAGAATTGAAGCCAGTCATTGATCGCGCGTATCTGTTTGGCCCCTATGAACGGCCGACATACTTCGAGTTATTTTTTGCGATCGCGTTGGTATATTTTAAGCGCATGAAATGCGAATACGTGGTGCTCGAGGTTGGGTTAGGTGGGCGGTATGATTCAACGAATGTGATCCGGCGACCTTTGATCACCGCGATTACAAACATTGATTATGACCACATGGACATTTTGGGGAATACGCTCGAAAAAATTGCCTATGATAAGGCAGGCATCATTAAGCCAAGCTCTCTGTTTTTTACAACAGAGAAGCGTCCAAGATTGTTACGTTTGTTCCGGATGATTTGTAAAGAAAAGCGAGCTGCCTATCAAGCGATCCGTGTATCGGGAGGGTATCGCGCGGAAAATGAGGCATTGGTTCGTGCGATTGCGAAAAAACTAGGCATTCATAACCGGTCGATAGATCGAGGTATCCGTAATGCATGCTTAGCTTGTCGTTTTGAGTTGATGCAGAAAGAGCCGATGGTTGTTTTGGACGGGGCTCATAATCGCGCCAAGATCCGTACGACGGTTACTAACATTCATGCTCTTCGCTATCGAACATTGCACCTTATTCTCGGCTTTGCGAAAAACAAAGATCAGACGGCTATTTTGGAGCAGATCGTTCCTCTCGCTGACCGCCTCTATATCACTCGTTTTCAGATCAAAGATCGAGCCTGTACTCCGCCAAAAGAGCTCTATCTATCCGCGAAGGACTATCTTAAGCCCAGGGCAATGTGCGAAGTGTTTCTCGACCCGCAACGCGCCTTACAGAAGGCGCTTGAAATAGCTGCTGATGAAGATCTTATTGTGGTTACGGGCTCTTTCTTTTTAGCGGGTGAGTTGCGTGAACGATGGATTTCGGAAGAGCAGATTTTGCGTCGCCGTCGCGCGATGGGGTGAGACGCCTGTAAAATTGCAACGCCGCCGGCGCAAGCGTTGCGATCGGCGGTCGGTGGAGCCCTTTCTCTGTGGTGTGTGGACGTTCGCTTGCATCACTCACTTCGATCGGAAGGAGTAATAGCCAACGATGATGAAGGCGGTGGTAGCGCTCGCGATGCTGCCTGAGATGCTCAGGAAGGTGTCGCCGAGACACCACCCATGGATGGTGAATCCCGCCTGGACGACGAACAGCATCCAGAGGGAGCTTGCGGACAGGCCGCTTGTCATGCGCTGTCGCCAGACCTTCCAGGCTTGCGGCCAGTTGAAGATGGCGTTCAGGCAGCTGACGAGTGTCATCGCGACCATCCAGAATCCAGAATGTACGAACTGTTCTCGTGTCATGCGCTTCCTTATCTGAGCCGCCTGTTGAGTCCGAAAGGGAGCAAAGGGGCCCCTTTATGTACTATTTCTAAGGACGCTTCGTCAAGAAACGCACGCCTTTATTGAGCGGCTGTTTCCTAGGTATGTAAAAACAAAACACCACCAATTGGTGATGTTCCTGCGTGGAGCGGGTAAGGGGAATCGAACCCCTCTCTCCAACTTGGAAGGCTGGAGTAATAGCCACTATACGATACCCGCCTGTTGATTTGTGGGGGTATAATGGCAGGTTTTCTGGGTGAAGACAAGGGTTTTTAGACCTCGCCTGTCACCTGCAAAATGGCGGTTTTTAAGTAGCGTCCTTCAGGGAAGGAGAGGAGCTCCGCGTGATCTACGTCGTGGCCGATCCATTCCAAAAGACGTACTTGTTTTCCGGCGCGCCCGGCAGCGATACGGAGCATCGAACGGAAGTCTTCGGGAGTGACGCGACCAGAGCACGAGCCGGTTACCAGGATTCCACCGACTGGAAGATGGCGAAGACAGGAGGTGTTCAGGAACGTGTAGGCCTTTAACGCCTGTTCGGCATGCGAACCGTCTTTGGTGAGTGCGGGTGGATCGCAGATGATGAGATCGTAGGGTCCGCCGGGCAGTGTGTCCTCTTCGAGCATTGGGAAAATGTCTGCTTCCATGAACTCACAGATTGATTCATTGTTGGCGTCAAAGCCGTTGGCGTTGGTTGTCTCTTCTGCGATTTCTAGAGCTCCGTGTGATGCATCCAAGTGTTGTACAAAGCTCGCATTGCCTTTCAAGGCATGGATGCCGAAGGCGCCTGTGTAGCTGAACAAGTTGAGTACGCGACGATCCTTCGCTAATCGTTTTACGGCCAAGCGAGCTGGACGCTGATCCAAAAAGAATCCGGTTTTTTGTCCGTTCAGCACATCGGCAAAAAAGGTTACGCCATCTTCCAAGAATGAAACGAGACCATCGATTTTGCCAACATGAACTTCGGCTTCACGTGGTTGCAGTCCTTCTGTGCGGCGGGCTTCGATGTCGGAACGTTCAACGATTGTGAACGCTTTTGATTGAGTTGCAGCGAACTGCTTCAAACCAGCGATTACTTCTTCACGCAAACAATCCATGCCGAGCGTGTGAAGTTGGAACACGTACGTAGAATCGTAGCGATCAACAATGAGTCCAGCGAGGCCGTCGGCTTCCGCGTGCGCGAGACGATAGCCCGTTGTCTTAGGCGGAAGATGTGAGATTTTCCAGGTGTGGAGTGTTTGGAACTGTTTTGCAAAGAAGTTGGCGTTGATCGTTGCGCTCGTGTCATGCGTCAACACACGGATACGAATGGAGGTACGGGGGTTCCAGGTGCCAAGACCAAGCGCTTTGCCGGTGTGATCCTGAATTTCAACAATACTTCCCGGCTCTACGCCGATGGGATGAGTTTCGATGGCCTCAGAAAAGACCCAAGGATGGCCAGCTCGGACAGGAATATGGCGACCGGGCTTGAGGGTCGCAACGGCGCGGGAAGAAGACATGCGCGGAGTATGCCTTGAAATGGAGGAAACGTCTAGATTTATTGACAAAATAGCCGTTTTCTTTTAGTATCACATATTAAATTATGGATGTTACTTTGCCTCCAAAACGTCGAATACCAGCGTTCTTGCTGTTGGTACTCGGTCTTGGAATTGGGGCAATTGTTGGAGCGAGTTTGTTTCGGCCACTTGAGCCGCGCACGATCTTGGCGTGGAATGCCTGTGCGGATGGCTCCTGTCTGCGGATGAATGAGGTGATCGGGTTAGCCGCGGCGGTTGGTGTGAAGTATGTCCCGGATCTTCTTCCGCAGGTTGTCCTGGAGACGCCGTACTCGATTGCGCTTCGTCATCCATTCCCCGAGGAGCGTGTTCACTACATCATCATTCCCAAAAAAGACATCAAGAATATTGGTGAATTAAAAAATGAAGACCAGGCGTATCTCTTGGATGCGTTTGCGGTGATGCAGGAGCTTGTGAAGCGAGACGGGTTGCAGACCTATTTCATGAGAACGAGCGGTCCAGGCTACCAGGATGTCGCGTATCTTCACTTCCACTTGTTAGCGAAGTAACTAATCGTGTTTGTGCCCACGGGTTTTGATGAGGTCGCCGATAAAAACGAGCGCCTCATCTTTTGTTTTAATAGTCCCTTGGTCACGTGCGTGCTCAATCGTTCGCATGAGGTCGCCGATATAGGGGCCTGGTTCTAAGTGGAAGATTTCAATCAATTCGTGACCCATGACAAGAGGATGAAGGGCTTCTTCATCGAGCCTCTCTCGAATGATGGTCTCTCTAAACAAGGCGCCATATGGATACTCGCGTGTATCCGGGTCGGGAAATCCACGACCACGAAAATCGGCCTCGGCCGCAGCGTCTAGTACGCGCCAGTTAAGAGGCTTGGTTTTTTTGAGCAGCGTGCGAATAGCGTTCGCATAACTCGCATCCGTGAGCTCGCCTTTCTGTTTTTTGAGGTAGTACTCGCCTGGTCGAAGGTGATGGAGCGCGATGAGGCGGGCCGCGTTTGAAACGGATTCAGAGTAGCGTAACCGACTACAGAGTGCGACGGTTGGAGCCTCGCCAGCTTCTTGGTGGCCGGGAGAGCGCCAACGCATGACACCGTCTTTTTCGGCGCGGTGAGTCGTGACCGGTTTGCCAAGATCGTGACACAGGGCGCCAAAGACGGTCTGCAGCTGTTCTTCGCGTGTGAAATCAGCATTGCTTTCACGGCGGATCATCTTGGCTGCTTGATCAATGACCATCATCGTATGAATCCATACATCACCTTCTGGGTGCCACTCTGGTTCTTGGGGCGTACCAATAAGTGCTTGAATCTCGGGATAGTCTGCTTCGATGATGCCAAGCTCTCGCAAGAGTTCAAAGCCGAGAGACGGGCGCTCTGCGAGGAGAAGGAGTTTTGTGAGTTCATCCGTGATTCGCTCGGGTGATAGTTCTTTGAGATGGCCGTTTTTGACCATCTGTTTCATGAGAGCGCGTGAATGTGGATCAAGATTCAGCTCAAAACGGGCCAAAAATTGAACCGCGCGGTACACGCGCAGCGGATCTTCAATGAACGTTTTTGGATCGACGACCCGCAAGGTTCGCGTTTTCAGATCCACGAGTCCATTCCAAGGATCAATGAGGTCGCCCGTGAGTGGATCAAGCGATATGGCGTTGATCGTAAAGTCACGTCGCCGCGCCGCCTCTTTTTCAGAAAGAAATGGGTTGGTGTTTACAGCGAAGCCTTTGTGGCCGGGAGCTGTCTTGGACTCGGTTCGTGGGATGGCGATGTCGAATTCGACACCATGTGATAAATGAACTTTTAAGATACCGAAGGCTTTTCCAACATCGTGGACTTGTCCAGGAAAGAGTTGTTCGAGAATGGTTTGAACGCGTTCCGCGCTGACGCCAAAGACTTCCACGTCCGCGTCTTTTGGTACTTGTTCAAGTAGCAGATCACGTACATAGCCCCCCACAATAACAGCTCGAGGCATGATGGAAGCGTGAGCGGGTGGTTCTTTTGCGATCAGTTTACACACGTCTATAATTGCACCCACGAGAAGGGGGTTCTGTTTAGAAAATGGCCCTAGAAGAGAGATCATGTGCTTAGAGTAAGGCTTGACCCCTCGTTTTGCAAAAGAAAACCTATTTGTTAAAAAAAGCGGCGCCCGGATGAGGCACCCTCCTTTCAATGGTCTCATCCGGGCCAAGTGTTACAGCCTGTTGGTGAGCAATGCCCCCACGATGATGCCGGCGAGGATCGCCAGCATCATCCAGCCAATGCCGATGAACGGCTTCTTGTGGGGGTCTCCGAGCGCTGTCCGTACGTCGTCCTCGCTCAGCCTTGCGGGGCCTTCCCCCGTTGAACTGATTCGTCGATGATCACCGGCACGTCGACTCATGACTGTCCTCCCATTCCACGCGATAGGCGCATGGAGGAGTAATGTAGGCTTTTCTTTTACTCAATGTCAAGGCTGTTTTTTAGTTGATTTACTAACGAATCAAGCCCTTGTTTTGTACCGGCTGAGACAAAGACAGGGGAATAGGCTCGGTAGGTTTTTTGGAGGGTTTTTTCTGGCACGCGTTTCACTAAGTCGATCTTGTTAAAGACGTAGAGTTTTGGTGTGTCGTGCACGCCTAGCTCATCCAGAATGGCTTCAACCTCTTGAATTTTTTCGTTACGATGCGGGTCGCTGACATCGATGACGTGCAGGATTAGATCTGCATCGATTGTTTCATCAAGGGTCGAGCGAAACGCTTGAATGAGCTGTGGTGGAAGATCTTGAATAAAACCAATCGTATCCGAGAGAAGGGCTTCCTCGCCCTGCGGTTTACCGGTTTTTTCATCAACGGATTTATTAATCCAGAGCTTCCCAACTCGTGTATCGAGCGTTGCAAACAACTGGTTCGCGACATAAGCGCCTTTCTTTGTGAGGGCGTTGAGGAGTGAGGATTTTCCCGCGTTCGTGTAACCAACGATGGAGACGGTTTTGAGACCGAGGCGATCACGGCGCGTGCGATGACCCGCACGACCGATCGCGAGTTTTGCGAGCTCTTTCTTTGCGTGCTCTTCTTGCGCTGCCAAGTGACGCTTCATCATCTCCGTGTTGGTTTCACCCTGTCCTCCGCGACCACCAATTCCACCCGCCTGCTGCATAAGTTCCATGCCCATGCCAAAGATGCGTGGACCCATGTGGCGAAGCGCGGCGAGCTTGATCTGTAGTTTCGCCTCAGCTGTTTTGGCGTGCTTGTCGAAGATCTTTAAGATCAAGTCAACGCGGTCCCAGGCGCGCAGCCCTTGTTTGCGGAGAATTTCGCCTAACTCAAACATCTGCTTCGGTTTCAGCAGATTGTTCACGATGATCAGTTCACATTTTTCCTGCTTGGCTGTTTCGATGAGTTCTTCAATTTTCCCAGGACCAATGTAGGTTCGGTAGTTGGGTGTAGCTCGCTTTTGCAAGAGCTTTACGACGACAATGCCGCCATAGGTCTTGGTCAGGGCATCAAGTTCGGTTAAGCGTCGTTCGGCCATTGCTTTTGGCATGTCCGGCGGAATGACGTCGATTAAAATCGCTCGTGGCGTTAGCGTAAGACGTTGCATAGATTTGGAAGTTCAAGACAAGTGAAAAAAAACCAACAAACACAAGCTGCCCCAAAAAAGTCGGGAGAAGGGGAGTGATTAAAGGATGCGCATGGCACTATCTCACCATCCTATGGCAAAGCGCACAAGTCCCACCACGGCGATGGCAGCCCAAATGATGTTTAAAACGAGCGGTGGGAGATCTTTATGAAGGTAGGCTTCAACGATGAGAGCAAGCGCACCAACTAGGTTAAGCGCAAAGTACGCTGGATGACTCGTTGTCACGAGACTGAAGCTGTTCAAAGCGTATCCAAGAAGAACTGATGTAATCCCAATCCAGCCGATCCAGGCAAGAACGGGGCGAGCTGCCTCTCGTTTCTTGGTACGACGCATACGCTAGGCTTTCCCCGCGCTGCCGAAGAGGTTGATTTTCTGTCGTGCCACTTCGGTCATAAGGAGTGAGGCGGGGGTCAGAAATTTACGCGGGTCGATCACTGTTGGAAGCGCATCAATGGCTTCGCGAATGCCGGCGGTAAAAGCGAGACGAAGATCAGTATCGATGTTTACCTTTGTGACGCCAAGCTTGATAGCTGCTTTAATGTCCTTATCAAGTACGCCGCGCGCTGCGCCAATTTTCGCTCCATGATGTTCAGCGAGATCGATTAAGTCTTCACGTACGCCTGATGCTCCATGAAGCACGAGCGGAATCCGAACACGAGCGGCAATCTCTTTGAGACGGTTTAAATCCAGTCGGGGCATGCCCTCGAACTTGTAAGCGCCATGCGCTGTTCCGATGGAGATCGCCAAGCTGTCACAGCCGGTTTCTTTCGCGAACTGAGCCGCTTCGTCCGGATCGGTGAGAAAAGCTTCTGCTTCAGCGACGGAAACATGATCTTCCACACCACGAATGGCGCCGATCTCGGCCTCAACGGAAATCTTTTTTGTCTTGGCCCAGGTGACGACTTTCTTGGTGGTCGCGATATTCTCTTTCAGCGGCAATCGTGAGGCATCAATCATGACGCTGGTGTAGCCTTGTTTGATCGCTTCTTTAATCGTTGTGAGATTCTTTCCATGATCGAGGTGTAGTACGACAGGAAGCTTTGCTTCCGCCGCAATGCGCGCAAGTGCGATGAGATATGGCATGCCAGCATACTCGATTGCCCCCTCGCTTGTTTGAAGGATGATCGGTGATTTTAATTCAGTGGCAGCTTTCATGACCGCTACAACCATCTCAAGATTATTGATATTAAACGCCGGAACAGCAAAACCTTGCTTGCGAGCGGTTTGAAGAAGTTTTTGAGAAGAAATGAGCATAAAGATCGATGATTAGACTTTCTTTGGTTGAAGCTTCTGATGTTTATGGAGAAGAGTTTGAAGGGCGGCTCGTGTGGGAAGACCTTCGTGTGGACCGACTTTGAGAATCACTTGTGAACTTACAGCGCTCCCGTGACGAAGTGCCTCGGTCAGCGATCCGGTTTCCTGTAGTCCGTGTATGAACCCCATCGCGAAACTGTCACCGGCACCCGTTCGTTCTACCGCTTTCCCCGGGAAGGCCTTGCAGAAGAGTCGAGTGGTTCCATCGAAACACCAGGCACCCTTTGGACCATCCGTGATGACGACGATCTTTGGTCCGTAGCGGCGAAGACCCGACAAGAGCAGCGTCTCCTTGTCTTCGTCTGTGCTGAGGAGGCGTTGCGCTTCTTGTTTGTTCACGAAGAGTACCGTGCACTGCTCCAGGACGGGAATCAATTTCTTTAGTCCGCGCTGTAGCTGGAAGGTGCCCGGGTTGAATCCGAGCTTGGTTTCAGGATGTGCGTCGAGCCAAGGAAGAAGCTGTTTTTCCAGAGGTTCATGACCTTTGCCAAGCGATGTGTAATAAATCCAAGCGGTTGATTTCAATTCGGGGAGCGTGTAGGTACGTGGCTGGTGGTAGACCAAGATGGTGCGTTCATCTTGAAAGTGAAGTACTGTGTGGCTATTTGTCGGACGTTTTGGATCGTACTGGACATACCGTGTATCGACACGCTCTTTCTTCCAGTGTGCGACAATTTCTTGTCCCGTGGCATCTTCCCCAAGAATACTCACGATCCCACTTTTCCACCCAAGACGAGCTGCGCCGATCGCGACATTCGATGCGTTGCCCGCAGCGGGGATGCGCGTGACCGATTCCAGTGGCAACTTTTCCCCGAACTTCATACAGAGCAAGCACTCGTCACGTTTTAATTCGCAAGCAACACTGGCTTCTTGGATATGGAGAAATGTATCCAACACCGAATCACCAATCGTAATCACGTCGTACGTCGGACGTCTTCGAAAGAGCATAGATCGCTGCCTAGTGTAGCACGATCGTTTGTTGTCGGAAGCGGCTTAGCGGAACCACTTGGCGAGACGTGGCCCTTGCTGCCCGGAGTAATTGGATTTGAGGTCGGCTCCGTACAAGCGTTCTGGTGGAGCGACCATGTGTTCATAGACCATCAAACAGATTGGCTGGCCATCGCGAAGCACAAAATCATGGCTGTAGGCTTCCACCTCTAACACGCCAATCGTTCCTCGATCTTTCTCATCGGTTGCCTGCCAACCCCAGCCTGGATCAAAGAAGCCGGCAAAGTGTGAGCGGAACTCGCCTTTGGATGGGTCGTACGGCGCCATTTCGCAGGCGTAGTCTGGGGGTACGATGATCCGTTCTTTTGTGGAAAGAATGTAGAACTCTTCTGGGTGAAGCACGAGTTCACCGCTGGTTGGTTTGAAGACTGGATCAAAAAACGCTTCTGGGTCGTGATCAAATTTGGCGGTATCGAGAATCGATGAGACGGCGCGTTTGGCTTTCCAGCCAATGATATCAACGGACGTAAGGTCGATCGTCAT
>CAYUCP010000016.1:0-18002 GCA_964443315.1 uncultured Gammaproteobacteria bacterium | reverse complement strand
TTCGCTACGCTTCGGAACATGCTTCATCTCTGGAATACGCTTCATCGCAAGCTTGAGCCATTTACCCCAATCGAAGAGGGAAAGGTTGGAATGTATACCTGTGGTCTCACGGTCTATGACCGCGGTCATATTGGAAACCTGCGGTGTTTTCTGTTTGAAGATGTGCTTCGTCGTACGCTGCTTTTTTTTGGCTACAGCGTAAAGCATGTCATGAACATCACAGATGTTGGCCATCTTGTCAGTGATGGCGATGAAGGGGAGGACAAGATGGAGAAAGGTTCACGCCGAACAGGAAAGACGGCCTGGGAAATTGCCCGCGAATACGAAGACTGGTTTTTAAAAGATATCAAAGCTGTGGGTATGTTGATGCCGGATGCGTTGCCGCGCGCGACAGATCACATTCAAGAACAGATTGAGATCGTGAAAGTCCTCGAAGAAAAAGGTTTTGCCTATAAAACATCCGACGGGATGTACTTTGATACGGCGAAATTTCCAGACTATGGAAAGTTGAGCGGCCAGAAGTTGAGTGAGAAAGAGGCGGGTGCACGCGTCGAAGTGAACGAAGAAAAGCGTAATCCAACCGATTTTGCGCTTTGGAAGTTCACCCCAGCCGGAGTGAAATGGCAGATGGAGTGGGAGAGTCCGTGGGGAAAAGGGTGTCCAGGTTGGCATATTGAGTGTTCGGCGATGGCGGCGAAATATCTCGGCCAGCCCTTTGATATCCACTGCGGCGGCGTTGACCATATCCCGGTTCATCACGAGAACGAAATCGCTCAATCAGAAGCAGCCTATGATAAAGCGCTCGCCAACTATTGGTTGCATAGCGAGTTTATTACTGTTGATGGGCAAAAGATGTCGAAGTCGCTGGGGAATGGCTATACGCTGCAAGACATCACGGATCGTGGGTTTGACCCCGTGGCGTATCGCTATTTCTGCTTGGGAGCCCACTATCGTTCGAAAATCAACTTTACATGGGAGGCGCTCGAGGGTGCCCAGAACGCGCTTCGCAAGATTCAGCGTTGGGTAGTGGATTACAAAAAGACACAGGCCGAAAATCAAGGCGCACTTGATGAGACGGTTCTTGCAGAGTTCCGAGCTGCTATCGCGGAAGATCTAAATACGCCAAAAGCGCTGGCGTTAGTACATGGATTGTTGCGCGTACCTCCGTCGGATGCGGAAGCTTCCACCGCCTACTCAACAATGCGCGAAATGGACCGTGTTCTCGGTCTTGGCGTGGAAGATTGGCAACCATCTAACGAAGTGATTCCCGCAGAGATTCAATCTCTCTCTGAAGCCCGTCTCGCCGCCCGTGCTTCCAAACAGTGGGCCGAGTCGGACCGTTTGCGTGATGAGCTAAAAGTAAAAGGCTGGTTGGTTGAGGACAGCGCTACCGGAAGCAGTCTTCGAAAGCTCTAGCTGCTGTGGTATCCTGTCGCCATGGATAGCGGTTTTTTGTCCTCTTCAAACGAAACACCGAAGGCACCTGAGCAGGTGCCCGTTTCGCTAACTCCTGAAACACAGCAGGCCCAGGGGTCCCTTCCGGCGGTTGAGCAGAAAGTCTTCGACGAAACGAAGCTTGAGTCGGAAGCGGTTCAGACGCAGCCAGCTGTGCAAGTCATGGCCCAAGAGCCGCCAGCTGACCAGGTTGTTGCGGCCCCTGCTCCGGCCGCGATCGCCGTTCCACCGGACAAGGTGAGCGAAGATGTGCAAAAGATCCTCGAAGATGGGCTTGAAGAGGCGATTGTGACCATGCCGGAAGAGGCAAAGCAGCGCTTCCTCCAAAAAGGGAGAGAAATTGGGACGATCGTCGCCGACATGGTTCGCCACTACAAAGTCGAGGTCAAGCGTGTGCTCAGCATGCTGAAAGAGTGGCTTACGGCTATTCCCGGAATCAACAAATTTTTCCTTGAAAAAGAGGCGAAGATTAAAACCGATCGCATTCTTGAGCTCGAACGACTTCGTCACGAAGCGGCTCCGGCCTAACTCTGATCTTTCCCATGCTCCTTCAAATTCCTCTGCAGACACCGTCGGTCGACACATTGGTGGATGCATCCCTCATTAGCTCATTTCGAGATCTCGCCTCAGAGCCGCTCGTTATTGCTGGTTTTTGGGTGGTCGTCGGTGTTCTTCTGCTCATCGGTTTTTTGAATGTCGTTCGCTTTTTCTTGTTGCGTCGTGGTCGGTACCGAGACGCCTTTGATAAAAAGGTTTTTTTGATTCGTGTTCCAAAAGAACTTCGGGCTGATGATAACCGTGGCGATAAAACACAGCAGCAGATCCAAGAAGCGATTGGAGTGATGGAGACGCTGTTTTCAACGCTCGGTTCGGTGAAAGGGCAGAAAGGGTTCATGACCTGGTTGTATGGCCGTACGGATGTCTTTGGGTTCGAAATTGTGGCACATCGTGACAAGATTTCGTTCTACGTCATTTCGCCCAACTCCTACGCCTCATTTATCGAACAGCAGATCCATGCGCAGTACCCGAACGCGCAGATTGACGAGGTGCCAGACTATAACCTGTTTGCGCCAACCAGTGTTACGCTTGGAAGCTACATCACCTTGCGCCGTCCAACCTATTTCTCCCTAAAGAACTACCGCAAGATGGAGTCTGATTCCATGAATGGAATCACGAATGCTTTGTCGCGTGTCGAGGCGGGGGAAGGGGTAGCGATTCAATATCTTGTGCGAAGCGCTCCAAGTTATTGGAATAAAGAAGGCTTACGTATTGCTCGTGGCATGCAGCAGGGGAAGAAGCTGTCTTCGGTGGAAAAACAGCCGGATTTGTTGTCTTCCGTTGGAAAGGATTTGAGCAAGATGATGCAGTCTTCGGGGGGAGAAAAGAAGGAGAAAGAGCCATATCACCTCTCACCTCTTGAGCAAGAAATGGTGAAGGGATTGGAAGAGAAGGCCTCGAAAGCCGGTCTCGAAGTGAACTTGCGTATCATTGCTTCGTCCAAGACGCCGGATCGCGCCCAGCGCTATTTAAACGATGTCTTAGCCGCCTACGGGCAGTTCAATATCTACGAATACGGCAACAGTTTTGTAAAAAACATGCCGCGTTTTCAGGCGCCGCTTATGCGTCACTTCATTTATCGCCACTTCGACGATAAATATAAAATGACGTTGAGCTCCGAAGAAATGGCGACGGTCTATCACTTCCCGTTGCCGTCCACCGAAACACCGAAGATCAACTGGCTCTTGAGTCGCAAGGCGCTGCCGCCATCAAATCTCCCAAAGGAAGGTATTTTGCTCGGTCACTCGGAATATCGTGGTCAGAGATATGATGTGCGTATCAAGCCGGGGGATCGCCGTCGTCACATGTACCTGATCGGTAAGTCTGGTACGGGTAAAACGGAAATGATGAAAGCGATGGCGCAGCAAGATATCGAAGAAGGGCATGGCGTCTGTATCATCGATCCAAACGGTGACTTTGCGGACGAAGCCTTGCAGTTCGTGCCAAAGCACCGTGCTGACGATGTGATTTTCTTCGATCCAGGTGACTATGAACGTCCACTTGGGCTGAACATGCTCGAGTTCGATCCGGCCCATCCTGAGCAAAAGACGTTCGTCATCAACGAGATCTTGAAAATTTTCGATAAGCTCTACGACTTGAAGTCGACGGGTGGTCCGATGTTCGAACTCTACATGCGCAACGCGATTTTGCTCATGATGGAGGATGTTGAGTCTGGTTCGACGCTTATGGATATCCCGAAAGTTTTAGCTGATGATGATTTCCGTAACTACAAACTTTCCAAGTGTAAGTCGCAACAAGTGAAAGACTTCTGGCAGAAAGAAGCATTGAAAGCTGGTGGAGAAGCGAGTTTGGCCAACATGGTGCCGTATATCACCTCCAAGCTTACGCCGTTTATCTATAACGACTACATGCGACCGATCATTGGTCAGCAGAAGAGTTCGTTCAATGTACGCGAGGCGATGGATAGCCAGAAGATTCTGATTCTCAAGTTGCCAAAGGGTACAATCGGTGAATTGAATGCGTATCTCTTGGGTATGGTGCTGGTTGGTAAGATCACGATGGCTGCTTTCGGTCGTCAGGACATGGATCCAAAAGATCGTAAAGATTTCTATTTGTACATCGACGAGTTCCAGAACTTCCTCACGGATTCTGTGTCGACGATTTTATCTGAAGCTCGTAAATACGCGCTCGACCTCATCATCGCGCACCAGTTCTTGGGGCAGCTGGATGGAAACGAGGTGAATAAGAAAATCAAAGACGCGATCTTTGGTAACGTGGGAAGTATGTTTATCAACCGTATTGGTGTCGAAGATGCCGAGTTCTTGGCGAAAGAATTCGCCCCTGTCTTTACAGAGTACGACTTGGTGAATATCGAAGCGTTAACCTTCAATGTGAAGCTCCTGATCGATAACCAAGCGTCACGTCCATTCAACATGAAGCCGACACGCCCACGTATGCCAGCGAGCAAGGAATTAGCGAACATGGTGAAAGAGCTATCGCGCTATAAGTACGGTCGTCGTCGTGAAATCGTCGAAGCCGAATTACAGGAACGACAGAATGCGACCATGCAAGCGATGAGTGCTTCAAAGCCAGCAGATTCGTTCTTCTAACACAAGTTTTCTGGTGAGGCGTTTCATGTTACGATCGTTGCGACGCGTGTTTGTTCTTTGCGCGTTCAAAATCAATTATTCACCCGTATGCAAAATGATTTTTCCACTTTTTCCAGTGATAGTGACGATTCAATAGTATTGCGACCAGAGCTTGATCACGAATCTCAGCACGCCCGAACGATCCGCCGACTGTTTGAAGATCTCCGTGATCGTATTGACCAACTCGAACGATTAATGGGGCAGGCGGGAACAGGTGGTGAGCATGCGTCCGTTGATATGGACGGCATCGTGCGTCGCGTGCGCGGATCAGGCGGGGGTGAAGCCTATGCTCCGCCAAGCGCCTATCGTGTGGTAGATGGTGTTTTTGATGGTGAGCACATGGTTGGGGAAGACGGAAAACAGTATCTTGTTCCTCCCAACTACGCATCGAAATCAAAGCTAGTAGAAGGGGACATGCTCCGCCTCACGATTACCGATGGTGGTCGCTTTATCTTCAAACAAAAAGGACCGAACGAGCGTCAGCGCATGATCGGAATGTTGGTCTACGATGAGCAAACAGATCACTGGTTTGTGGCCGCCAATGGAGCTAAGTATCGCGTTCTCACAGCATCGGTGACGTATTACCATGGTGAGCCTGGTGATGATGTTGTAATTCTTGTGCCTCGCGAAACGCCGTCTACCTGGGCAGCCGTTGAGAATATCATCAAACAGGGCGATAGCGATGAGGTGATTACGGCAGAAGAAGAGCAGCCTGTCTAAAATAGTGAAGCCGGAATATATACAAAAATACACCCGAACTAGCCTAAGCTATTTGCGAAGCAAAGCGGAGGCATCTCGCAGACCTTAGCGAACACCAGAGGTGTGAGCGGGTGGTCAGCGAGATAAGCCGAGCAGCGCGGGGTGTATTTTTGTGTATATTCCGGCGACTATCTAGCTGTTTGCGATCTTACTGCTCGATGGGCATGATAGGCGACGTATGCCATCGCTTAGCCAACGTCATCGACCACACTCGTTTGCAGATGTCACCGGACAATCGCACATCACAGAACCGCTGCGTCGGGCTTTGGCGACCGGCCACTTGGCGCATGCGTTTTTGTTTTCTGGTCCGCGCGGAGTAGGGAAGACGACAACTGCGCGTATTTTGGCGCAAGCATTGGTCTGTCAGTCTCTGAAAGACGGTGAGCCGTGTGGCGCGTGTGAGGCTTGTCAGGCGTTTCAAGCGGGGACACTCGTTGATGTCATTGAGCTTGATGCAGCGACTCATACCGGGGTTGAGCTCGTCCGTGAAGCGATCATCGAGCACGCTCGTTTTGTGCCGATGATGGGCAAGCGAAAGGTCTATATTTTGGACGAAGCACATATGCTCTCCACGTCGTCGTGGAATGCGTTATTGAAGACGTTGGAAGAGCCACCGGCGCACGCTTTCTTTATCTTGGCGACAACAGAGTCGCATAAAGTTCCGGCGACGATTGTTTCTCGCTGTCAGCGGGCGGATTTTCGTCGTATTCCGGACCAAGAGCTTGCAGAACGCGTACGTTCGATTAGCGAAAAAGAGGGCTGGAAGATTAATGAAGACGTCGTGCGCTTGATCGTGTCTCGCTCTGAGGGCTGTTTGCGCGATGCTGAGACGTTGCTCGGTCAGTTGGCCGCTTTGGGCGAGTCTGAGCTTACCCTTGAGCTTGCTCATCTCATTGTTCCGCCAAGCCGATTACCAGTGGCGGCTGAGCTCATGACGCGCTGGACGAATCGAGATTTGGCCGCCTCGCTCGCGTACGCACGTGAGTTATTTGATACGGGAATCGCGCTCGGTCCGTTGTTCGACGACCTGTTACTCGCTGTTCGGTTATTGCTCGTTGCGGGCGCACTGCCTGCTCAAGCGAAAGACTGGGAACAGACCGAGTATCGTGTCTTTGTGCCGCTCGTTGGTCGTTGGACTTCGGCGGAGCTACACGATTTGGCGATCTGTTTGATTGAACGCCGACGTGATATTCGCTTTGGTGTTGACCCGCTCTTTTTACTTGAACTCACGAGTACGGTTGCGAGTCATAGATTATTCGGAAGGAGCGCTGATTCGGTGCCTGTCGTTCAATACACGCCTCCTGCGCCACCGGTAGAAGTAAAGCTACAAGCACCAATTCAGTCGCAGCCGCAATCGCAGTCCGCTCCACCGCTTCCAGTTGTGAACGAACCAACCCTTTCGGTTGCACAAGCTGAACCTCAAGAGTCTCTCTCTGAACCAGTCACCGAGCCTGCCCCAATCGCGTCTGTTCCAGTTCCTCCGGTTTCTGCGCCGGTTGCTAGTTCCCAAAGCGGTTCCGATATCACGCTCGATGTCGTACGCGCCAAATGGAACGCAATCATTAGTGCGGTCGATATTCAGAACCATTCACTCCCTTTCATTCTAAAGATCAGTCGCCCTGAGCAAGTCGAGGGGAATACGATTACGATTCGCTTCCAATACCCATTCCACTACGACAAAATCATTACAGATGGACGTCATCGAAAAGTACTTGAAGAAGCGTTGAAAGCAGTCCTCGGTCAGACGTTTCAGGTAGCTGGAACCGTTGGCGAAGAGCAGGGTCAGGATGGCCAGAAAAAATCAGACATGGTATCGAATATCTTGAAGGCATTCGGCGGAAATGTCGTCGAATAGCCGCATCTATGGCTCTTTGTTCATCTCTTCAGGCGAAAGGTCTCGCGGTTGTGACAGAGTCCGGTGTAGACGTCGGAAGTGTCTTGGGATTTGTTTTGGACACAGAGCGTGGATGTATTGTTCAAGTTGAAGTGCGCCCAGCAGGCTTTGTGCGAGGTCTTGTTGCGCATGAGCTTCTTATTGATTGGAGCAATGTGATCTCGTGGGATGAAAAACAGCTTGTGATACAAGACGCGGCTGTGCCAGAAAAAGGGACGGCTGTTGTTCCCTCGATCGCTCCGAGTGTATGACCTTGATCGAAGAGGGCGTATTTCGTGCGGCGGCAGCTCTCGCGGTGCTTGAAGCTCCTCCTACGTGGCCTGAGCTCGTCAACAGTTTTGATCGACGAACGGCGGAGACTCCTATCCCGCAATTGATCGAACTACAAGCAGCGCTGGATTGGCTCGTTCGTACGAATGTCCTCACCGTTCAACGGGGAAGATATTTCCCAACTTCCCTTCGGGACGAATTACAACCAGTGTTTTCTGGCGAGGAATGGATGCCACGTAAGCTACGAAAGGCGCGTAAAGTCGCTCGATGGTTAGCGCGCTTGGAGGGTGTCCGCGCGGTGTATTTATGTAATCGTACGGCCTTTGGGTTGCCGCACGACGATGGCGATCTCGATTTTCTTTTGATTGTTCGTCATGGTTCGATCTGGCAGACGCGAGGTTTGGCTGGGCTGCCGTTTTTGCTACTTCGAGATCGTCCTCAGCCGGGAAAGCAAGATCGAGATGTTGTCTGCCTCTCATTCTTCCTCTCCGATCAGGCGTTAGATCTGTCAGATTGTTTACTGCGGCCGGATGACGTGTATTTCCGACAGTGGTTTCTGGGGCTCCTGCCTCTTGTGGATGATGGAGTAGGGGAAGTCTTTTGGAGCGCGAACGAAGCGCTGCGTGCGCGTCATCCATTGGCGGAGTCTTGGATTCCATCGCCTGACGTGCGCGTCGTCTTGCCTCGAGTGCGAATTCCAGTAAGTGACACACTCGAACGTGCTGCGCGTACTCTGCAGTGGAAGTATTTCCCGCGAGCGATTCGAGAGCGTGCAAATCAAGACACGCATGTGATGATTTCCGACGAACGGTTGAAGTTCCATGTCGACGATGGACGTGAAGGCTTGCAGCAAGCGTATGCTGAGCTTTGTGCTTCGTATGGCGTCGCTCCGTGATCGAATAACGAGTGTCGTGACGCGTGCCTTTCCGTGGGCGTGGCGTCTCGCTGTAGTTACGTTGCCGTGGCAGACGCGTTGGTTTCAAGAAGGTCCACAGATTGCGGGATACCCTTGGGAAGAGGGGAGAATCTCGATCTATGCATCGCAGCTTCTGATGGTATTCGTGGTATTGGCTCATCTGTTCCTTCGTTGCACGGAAAAAAGAACGATACTTGTTGAAAAGAGGCAGGGATACATCTCTCTTGTATTCATCGTTGGATATTTCTTGGTATCTATTTTTACAACGATCTCCCTTCGAGCAACGGTAGAATGGTGGGTGGAGATGAGCATTCTTATCTTGTTCGTTCGAGTCATGATTGAACGTGTGTCATGGAGGGAGTTGTCTTTCTGGTTCGTCCTCTCACTTCTTCCGCATGCGTTGCTGGGAATTGCACAGACCTTCACGCAGAGAGTGTTCGGCACGTCTTTTCTTGGAATCGCATCACAAGATCCAGTGATTCGTGGTGTAGCGGTGATCGAGTCTAATGGTGTTCGTTGGCTCCGTTCCTATGGGGGATTTCCACATCCGAATATCTTTGGAGGATGGTTGGTGATGGGGATTGTCTGTAGTTTTGTTGCATTGAAAGAGCGGCTCAGCTTAAAAAAAGAGAAAATACTATATTACACATCGCTTATCCTTTTCTCGATTGCGTTAGCGTTAACCTATTCGCGAAGTGCTTGGTTAGCATTCGGGATGTTTGTTGGTCTCGCATGTTTATCTCTCCTCTTTGCAAAAAAAGACACGCAGAAACGATTCTCAAGTGTTCTGCTCATGATTAGTCTTGCCAGTTGTGCACTGCCAATCTTCTTAAGGCCTCACCTCTTTTTCGCGCGAGGTCAGACAGGAGCACGTTTGGAGCAAAAGTCACTTTCAGAGCGTGCACAGGGAATTCAGAACGGTTGGAAAATCCTACGTGCGCACCCACTGACTGGATCTGGGTTGGGGGCGAATGCCTTGGTTATTGCTCGACTTGATGAAAAAGAAGGTCGATCACCATCTATTCCTATTTCGCCACATGTTGTACCGCTCATAGGAATAGCTGAGGTAGGAATAGTTGGTTCATTGATCATTATTGTTTCAGCGATTTTCTTTTTTAAAGAAAAAACTAGATTGATTTCTTCTAATCAGTCTCTCATTGCTCAAGTAGTTATACTTCTCTCCGTGTTTCTCCCTATCTTTGTTCTCGACCATTATCTTTGGTCCTATTGGAGCGGAAAAGCACTTTTCTGTTTTGCTGGCATGTTTATGTTAAAGCGGTTCAATAAGGTCTAAGTTGTGTTTACAAAGCAATCTCAAGCCGCTTGACCAAAAATAATGAAATAGACTACTGTCCCCCCGTTCGGCCGGGTCCGGACATCATCGTGTTGCTCTGCAGCCGGGCTGCAAGTGATACCCGCGTGTGCAATGCACAAAGGTCTACGACGATGAGCGCTCTTTCCTCTCTCCGTGTTTCCGGTTCCGATGCTCACGCTGAGCGTCACGTCCTGTCGCCCGTCGAGCTCCGCGAGGCGCTCCAGCTCTGGGTCGACACCCAGAACGCTGGCAAGCCCGCCGCAGAGTGCCTCGACATCGACCGGCTCGTGATCGCGGTCGAGCCCTTCGACCGCGCCAAGCTGGACGCCAAGGGGCCGCAGGTCGACACGTACGACCCCGCGAACCCCACGCCGCGTCAGAAGGCGCTCGACGCGTTCTGGGTGCTGCCGGTCGCTCCGCTCGCCGACCCGAAGGATGGTGTCGTCGGCTCGCTCCAGATCCGCAAGCTGGGGAAGGCCGACTTCTACGCCATCCGCGTGCTCGACGCCGGGGGCTACTACGCCCCCTTCGCCGTCGAGCAGTTCGGTACCACGCGGCCCATCAACGGGTCGCCGTGGGGTGAGGTCGGACAGGTCGTGATCACCTTCAGCCTCCGGGGTGGGGTGCTCATGCGGCCCTGCACTGGTCCGAATGGGTTCAAGACGATCGAGGCGGCGCCGAGCTCGATCGCCAAGGGCCAGGTCGGTCCTGGTCTCGCTGAGGACGGCCACATCGCCTTCAACCCCAAGCGGATCGTGGGGCTGGGCGGGGTGGTCCTCGTGCCGCACCTCGGCGAGGACATCGAGCTCGCCCTCGCGGACGGGCAGTTCCTCATGCGGCTCGGGAGCGCGCTCCGTGAGTCTGAGGACGGGCGCTTCCTCGCGGCCGTGGCGAAGGGGATCGGTACCAGCCGCCTCTTCGCGCTCGTCGTCGTGTTCGCCATCCTGTGGGATCTCATCCTCAGGGAGGCGGATGCCGTGCGGGCCAAGCTCGCGAAGAAGGCCTGAAGGGACAATCGGAACCAACGTACAATCGCGCATGCCCTACCCTGGGGCGTGCCACTGACACGTGCCGGCAGATGGATCACTCCGTCTGCCGGCCTCGTCATTTTTATGCGATGGTTGAGGCTTTTTATTGACATATATATTAAAATATGGTGAACTCACTTGTTCCTCGTTTGCGTCAATTTCGGCGCTCAGGGACAGGAGGTGCACCTTGCAACTAGCAAAAAAGCGCGCTCCTGTCGTGGCACCGCCGGATCGGAGCAAGAGCGACGTGTTGGACGATGGTCAAACGCGTTATCGTGGATGGATCGTCCCGCCTCGAGACGAGGTGGAAACGGACGAGCAGTTCCTCGCACGTCTCAACGCCGAGCTGATCGTGCTCGGTCTTCCGCGATTCTATGGTACGTCCGCCGGTGATGATAGCTGCAAGATCATCGGCATGAAGGGGATTCGCCGCGAAGGAGCCTGTGCAGCCGATCTCTGCTTGGTGATCCGTACACCGACGGGCACGACGGAAGAAGTTCTCCTCGAAGCGCATGAAGGCGGTTATAAAGAGCGTGCTCCGCTCGTCGTGCCGTTCGTCCGAACCGAGCGAGGGATCTACGTTCTGGTCGTTCGTGAAAGTCGCTGCGCACTCTATCTCGATGAGCGCGAAATGCGGCTCGAGCGTCGCATGTCAGACGGGTCCGTGAAAAAGCCTCGCAAGGGCTGGATCAACGGATTCCTGCGGGCATTCGCTCTGCGTGCAGGTATGCCTGCCATGGGCGAACAGGTGTTCCGTGACACGCCGGTTCATGCTCCGTTCGACCGCACCAAGCTCGCCCGAGCGGCGAAGCGCGTCGTGACCCGCAAGGCCGGAACGCTTTTCGCTCGCCCGGGAGTTCGTCCCATTCGGTTCACGTTCCTGGACCGTCTGCCGGAGAACTCTGGACGCAGTGCTGTCTGGATCAACATCCTCGCGCTCGAGATCGCGATCGATGATCCTGACCAGCTGCAGCGCCTTGTCTACGGCGACTCTGAGAAGGGAATTCGCCCCGAGCGGTTCGGACCAGCGCACATGAAGGGCAAGTTCATTCCCTGGAGTGAGCTGCTCAACAAGCGCGGTCGCGAAGGGCACGATGTGATCGACGCACTGTCGGTTGCAGCGGTCAACGTGTTTCGCGAGGCGCTCGAAGACGGGCGCCTCAAGGCAAGAGCTGTGAAGCCCAAGAGAAAGGAGTAATAAGACCAAGGAGGCAAACACCCCGGACGAGCCAAGAGAGGAGCTCGTTCGGGGTGAATGCGTCTAAAATTGAAAGTACGTACGTAATCTTGCTATAAAATATTATGAGTGATACTGTCCTGCGGCCTGTAAGTCGCACGACGCGCTTGGCGTGAGGTGATTCTCGATGGAACGTCCAGACCAGTCCGCCCCTTCCACCCTCGGTCTCGTGCTCGCCCTGCTGGGCGGCGCTGACCGGGCTGCCGCGGAGCAGCTCCTCCGCAAGTCGACGATCCGCCCCATCGGCGACGGCGACAACGTGGGCCACTTCATCGTGGTCCAGGGCCGCGACGGCGAGCTCTACACGCTCTCCACCGACCAGGTCGGGCGCCTCGCCGTGATGCGCCGCGGGTCCTGGCAGACGATGGTGTTCGGCATGGCCGACAGCGGCGACCCGCCGCACGACCCCGCCGACCCGGGCTCGCCCAAGCCCCGCGCCGCCTGGAGCCAGTTCGCGCTCCTCGAGGCCCTGCCCAACGACGAGGCCACCACCCAGGACGGCGGCGGGTACGTGTTCACGCCGTTCGTGGTGCTCCCCGGCGACGGGCCGCTCCGCGACCGCCTCTACGTCGTGGTCGACAAGGCCCCGAACCGCCCCCTCAACGGGGTGCAGACCTGGAACGCCCCCGGGCCTTCCTCAAGCCCGCCGCCCAGGCCGAGGCCGCCCAGGTCATGGCGAGCCAGGCCTGCGACGTGCTCCGCGAGATCGGTGGCGTGACCGGTGAGCTCTGCAAGCGGCGCCTCGTGCCGCTCCGCGCCACCAGCCCCCAGGACAGCTACTGGGACACGGGGCGTCTCCCGGCGGGCTCCGGCGTCAAGCGCCTCGGGT
This sequence comes from uncultured Gammaproteobacteria bacterium, assembly GCA_964443315.1. Lineage (GTDB taxonomy): Bacteria > Patescibacteriota > Patescibacteriia > 2-12-FULL-60-25 > 2-12-FULL-60-25 > JAGOTP01. The sequence continues at coordinate 5,132 of CAYUCP010000016.1, read as the reverse complement.
TCCGCTTCGCTGTGCCGGAGGTCGAGGACGCCGACGTGACCGACGAGCCGAAGCCGCTGCACGAGCACGCCGTGCTCAAGCTCCGGTCCGAGGTCGTCGAGGGCGACGACCCCGACGCCAACAAGGGCGCCTGGGGCGGCTGGCGCTTCCGGCGCTTCAGCGAGGTGTACGGCGAGTGCACGAGCGACATGACGCTGGTCAACCTCGGGCTCCTCCGGGACGCCCTCGAGCAGATCGGCGCTTGATCGTCGTCGCCTCATCTGGGCTCCGGCTTCACTGCCGTCCCGCATCGTGATCGCTCGCCTCAGGGCGCAGCCACGGTTCCTTCGAACGTCAGCGAACGGGCGCTGATGTTCCTCTCTCCCCAGGGCGCCGTCTTCGATCCTGCTTACGCAGTCGAACGCAAGGCGGCGCCCTCCCCCGGATTCTTTTTCAGACCTGTTTCAAGAACGTTTTCATACTTGACACCCCCTCTGCTCCTTGGCACTCTTGGCTCGTTGGTGGAATTAGCATTCTCGACTGTCGAGTGCTAACTCTCACCCGCTCTCATTCGTTCTTAATTGATTTTTATTCTCACTGAACGTGTATGAAGCTCCGTCCATTAGGTGATCGCGTCATTCTTGCGCCGCTCGCGAAAGAAGAAGTAACCAAAGGGGGAATTTTGTTGCCAGATACCGTCGATAAGGAGCGCCCAGAGCAGGGGAAAGTGGTTGCTGTTGGTCCAGGTAAGCTCCGTGAAGACGGTGCACGTGTTGAGATGAGCGTCAAAGTCGGTGATGTCGTGATGTTCAAGAAGTACGCTCCCGATGAGTTCAAGGTCGATGGCGAAACCTACCTCGTGCTCGCTGAATCCGATTTGATGGCGGTTGTTGAATAAAATAATTTGTTATTTCACCTACATTTATGGCAAAAGTCATTGTCTATGGCGAAGAAGCTCGCCGCTTGCTGAAACAAGGTGTTGACGCGCTCGCGAACGCAGTGAAAACAACGCTTGGTCCAAAAGGTCGTACGGTTGTGATCGACCATGGCTATGGTTCCCCAACCATCACAAAAGATGGTGTGACAGTCGCTAAAGAAGTCCAGCTGGAAGACAAGCAGATGAACCTTGGTGCCGAGCTCGTAAAAGAGGTTGCCTCCAAGACAGCTGATGTGGCTGGTGACGGTACAACCACGGCTACGGTGCTTGCTCAGGCCATGGTTGGCGAAGGGCTGAAGAACATCACGGCTGGTGCCAACCCATTGGCGGTTCGCCGTGGCATGGAGAAAGCCTTGGAAGCGATGGTCAAAGAACTTCAGGAAAAAGTCTCGCAGCCTGTGTCGGGTGACATGATCGAAAGCGTTGCCTCGATTAGCGCCAACGACCGTGAAATCGGGAAGACGATTGCTGACATGGTGAAGAAAATGGGCCGCGATGGTGTCATTACTGTTGAAGAGTCCCAGACGTTCGGCATCAGCGAAGAGACGGTGAGCGGTATGCGCATCGATAAGGGCTACGTGTCGCACTACATGGTGACCAACCAGGATCGCATGGAAGCGGAATATAACGATCCACTCATTCTCGTCACGGATAAAAAGATTTCCTCGGTTCAGGAGTTGGTCCCAATTTTGGAAAAAGTCTTGAAGGCAGGAAAGAAAGAGCTCGTGATTGTCGCGGAAGATTTGGATGGCGAAGCGCTTGCAACGCTCGTTGTGAACAAGCTTCGCGGCATCTTCAATGCTCTTGCGATTAAAGCGCCAGGCTTTGGTGATCGCCGCAAGGAAATGTTGCAGGACATTGCGATTGTGACCGGTGCGACATACATCACCGAAGACATGGGTCGCAAGCTCGACTCGGTTGAGTTGGAAGATCTTGGAAGCGCTCGCAAAGTTGTGTCGTCCAAGGAGTTCACAACCTTCGTTGATGGCAAAGGTGACAAGAAGGAGATCGAGAATCGTGCCGCCTCGCTTCGTGTCATTCTTGAAAAGACGGAATCGAGCTTCGACAAAGAAAAGCTTCAGGAACGCTTGGCGAAATTGTCTGGTGGCGTTGGTGTGATCAAGGTCGGTGCAGCAACGGAAGTTGAAATGAAAGAAAAGAAGCACCGCATCGAAGACGCGATCGCCGCAACCAAGGCGGCTGTCGAGGAAGGCATTGTTCCAGGAGGTGGTGTTGCCTTGCTTCGCGCCATGTCTGTCTTGGACAAGGTGCAGGCGGAAGGTGAAGAGGCGATCGGTGTACGCATCGTGCGTCGTGCGGTCGAAGAGCCTCTCAAGACGATCGCTTCGAACGCGGGTAAGGACGGCTCGGTCATCGTCGAAGAAGTGAAGAAATTATCTGGCACGATGGGCTACAACGCGGAAGATGATCAATACGTTGATATGGTGAAGGCCGGAATCATCGACCCAACCAAGGTCACGCGCTCTGCCTTGCAGAATGCGACCAGCGTTGCGTCGCTCTTGCTCACGACGGAGTGTGTGATTACAGAGAAGCCAAAGAAAGAAGAGCCGGCCGCTGGTGGTCACGACCACGGTGGCATGGGTGGGGGAATGGGGTTCTAAGCATGAACCAAACAAAAACACCTCGTATCAATGCGAGGTGTTTTTGTACTGCGTGAACGCTAGTTCTGGAACAGGAGCATCGAAGACAGGTCGCGCAGATGTTCGTTGACGAGCGCTTGTTTGTAGCACTCCTTTAACACGGTGAGCGAAATGAGCGCGTAGAACTCTGGTTGAGGCGACGGAAGCTTGTTCACCGCTTCTTCTAATACGGTTCGTGGAAGTTGAATGAGGTGATGCTCGTTTTGCTTGTCGGCTCGTCCGCTATCGCCTGGGGCGAGATGAGAAAAGAGGATCTTCGCGTCTGGATGATCGACGAGATCAGAGAGAGGTGGAATCTTGCCTTGTGATTTTAAGAAGGCGAGATTTCCTGGAGAGAACTTGCAGCTGTTCACGAGTGTGAGGCCTCGGTTCTGGTAGCCACGAGCCGCGTTTCCCGGTTCGAATACAGCTTGAACTAAAACATTCTTTTGTTCGTCAACGAATAACACGAGTGTTCCTGCGCCCTGGCGATAGATCGGCTGATCCCAACCTCTTGGCTGAAACCCATCCGGTTCCTGTTCAAATAAGGTTCGTGTTCCGATAATTTCAAAAAACGAGTTGGCGAGCTTCCCATCTTTGAGTTCCCAGCCCTGCATTTGCTCCAGAGGGATATCCTCTCGCTTGATGTGTCGGCGCGCAATCAGCGGCTTCAAAAACTGCTCTTCAAGCTCAGAAAACGTGTTAGTAGACAGCATATGTTGAGAGGGGTGTAGGAAGATTCATCGAATTGTACTAGGATACTAGCTATATGGATACCCAACAAACCCCTCCGCAAGTTGTGAATGGCGTGCCAGCTGGTGCAGCTCCTGCTTTTGACGCCAAAGATGTTCAGGAAAATAAGTTCATCGCCGCCTTGTCTTACATCGGTATTTTGGTGCTGATCCCACTATTCCTTGCGCGTAAGTCCGCCTTCGCTCAAGAACATGCGAAGCAGGGTGTGATTTTGTTCATTGTTTGGATTGTGGGAAGTCTCGTGTTCTGGATCCCACTTCTTGGCTGGTTGCTCGCGCTTGTCATCGCGATCGGTGCGATCGTGGCCTTCGTGAAGTGTCTCATGGGTGAGTTCTGGGAAATCCCGGTTCTCGGTGTCTGGCGCAAGAAGATTCATCTCGAAAAGCTCTAGGATCGCTTAGCCCTACAAAAACCAACGAAGCCGCGGTATGCTCCTCGCCATGATCCAAGATCTGCAGGAGCGTATCGCGGCTTTACGATTGAAGGTGGATGAAGCCTGGGCTTTGCTTGGCCTCGATGCGATTAAACAAGAAATAGCAGCGCTCGAAGCGGCTACGATGTCGCCAGATTTTTGGGCTGACCAAGAACGGGCGCGCAAAGAGGGTCAGCAGTTGGCTGAACTCAAGCGATCTTTCGATAGTTGGAATGGTTTACGAATCTCTCTTCTTGAATGTGAAGAATTGGGAGAGATGCTAGCGCACGAAATGGATGAATCGCTTCAAGAGGAGCTCATTGAGCGTTTGAAGAAGTTAGAAGAGGAATATTTATCTCGTGAGTTTGAACTGCTGTTTTCTGGTGCGCATGATGGAAAGTCGGCCATTCTCTCAATTCATGCAGGTGCTGGTGGAACAGACGCACAGGATTGGGCAGAGATACTTATGCGTATGTTTGCGCGATACGCGGAGCGAAAAGGCTGGAGTATTAAATTACTCGATGAATCCCGCGGAGGTGAGGCAGGGATCAAGTCGGCAACGATGATGATTGAAGGTCGCTACGCCTACGGCAATCTGCGAAGCGAGGCAGGCGTCCATCGCTTGGTTCGTCAGTCGCCGTTCAATTCTGACGCGCTCCGTCAGACATCGTTTGCCCTTGTCGAAGTGATTCCGGAGATCGATGAAGACGTGGATGTTGAGATTAAGCCGGAAGATTTGCGCATCGATACGTTTATGAGTGGCGGCAAGGGCGGCCAGTCCGTCAATACGACTTATTCGGCGGTGCGTATTGTGCACTTGCCGACCAAGATCACGGTTTCGTGTCAGAACGAACGTTCGCAGACTCAGAATCGCGAAATGGCGATGAAGATTTTGAAAGGGAAGCTCTTACAGATCAAAGAAGAGCAACTCGCCAAAGAAAAGCAGCAGTTGCGTGGCGAATTCCATAGTGCCGAGTGGGGGAACCAGATTCGCTCATATGTGCTTCATCCATACAAAATGGTGAAGGATCACCGCACGGAAGCGGAGACATCGGATCCGGATGCGGTGCTGGATGGAGATCTTGATCGTTTTGTGGAGGCGTATCTGCGCTGGCGGGCGAAAGGGGTGGATCGAGCGGCCGAGCTCAACAAAGAATAAGAACAAAGGATCTGCTAGAGCAGGTCCTTTTTTCGATAGTCGTTCATGATGTTGTGTGCGTGACGAGTTGGTTCTGGGAGGCGGTGTTTCTTCACGCAGGTTTGGATGAGGGCTACAGATTCATCAACGGTGATCTTATGGCCAGGTGAAATAAACATGGGTTTCACGTCTTTCTTGGTTCGTAACGCTGCCCCGATAATTTCTTCTGGATGATGGCGATCTCGAATATAGCTGAACGAGCCCGGCTCTTGT
>CAYUCP010000015.1:16932-19128 GCA_964443315.1 uncultured Gammaproteobacteria bacterium | reverse complement strand
GCCTGACCGACCTGCATCCAAAGCGCTCGTCCTAATAACGTAACAACCGAGAGAACGACAACTGCCAGAGCTAGAAAGAAGCGTTTTTTTGAAAAAGACGAAGTAAGATACAACGGTCGCTGCTTGGCCTGGTTCCAATCACGCTCGAATAACAATTCATGCCGCACGTCTTCCTCCGTGCGGTTCTGCATGCGCAAATTTCCGGTCTCGGTGATGTCAGAAAAGTAGCGACGTGCATCCATAGGCTTAACGAGCGATTTGAACCCGCTTTGCTCCCAGGAGCGGTCGGGCAACTAAGCGGAACGCGATCAATAAGAGAATTGCATCGCACACAGTGGTAATGAGGAGGAAGAGTGGACTTGAAAGAACGGCTTTCTCAGCAGGCCACACCGCTACACCTGCTCCGAACCCATAGACCGCGAGAGCAATCAGAATGCGTGAGATAAGCACTAAAATCAGTGCACTATAAAACGATCGACTCGCCAACACGAAGCGTATCGCTAAACCGATCAAACAGGAAAGCCCTAGGAGCACAAAAAAGGCAATCGGATGCGGAAAGGGTTGGAACACGTCGAGCAATAATCCGCCGACGAGTATGAGCGGGATCACTAAGCGGAGCGGACCCAACATGAGCGAGGCGACCAAAAACGGTATGTATGGCTCAATCGGAAATAACCCAGGCACGAAAGGTCGGACGCCTAGGCACCAAACCAAGGCGAAGAGCCACACGATGATCCACGCAACATACCGAATCATAGCTTAACGCGTTAAGGCGCTCGGTCGAAGAACCGACAAGAACGACAGGCGCTCAATACGGATGGTGGGATCGACCGATGCTTGATAAAAAGGATCTTTCGCTGAGCGCGTCACCGAGTTCACTACGCCAATCGCTAAACGTGGCGGAACCTTCTCTTCGGTACCTGCCGTAAGCAGGAGATCGTCAGCCACGACGTCCACTGATGAAGGAATATAGGTCAGCAAGGTAGCCCCATTTCCACGACCTTCTAACACACCAATCAGCTGACCGTCTTTCGCCGAAGCCACCGCGATACGGCTATCCACGTCCGTGAGAAGCTCGACCGTAGACACACGCGAACCAGCTTCCACGATTTTTCCAACCAAAAGGCCATTTTCTGTAATCACGGCTTGACCTTCTTCGATCGCATCGTTGGTTCCTCGGTCGATCAGAAGACGAGCATGAATGTGATCGATTCGACGACCAATCACACGCGCACCCACGTGATCATACCCAGACTCAGCCAAAAAAGAGGCCTGAGCACGTAGCAACCGATTTTCCTGCTCGAGCGCGGAAAGACGAGCCGCATCAACAATACGGGTCTGTAAGCGCTCTTCGCACTGTTCGATCGACCCATCGTTCGGCAAGGCGATCGCTCGACCTGCATGATCAATCCGCTCAGACCACAGAGAGAAGCGCGCGACAACTGGCAAGAACGTTCGTTCAGCTAATCGCCCAAGTGGACCACGTACGATAAACAAACCAACGAGCAGTGCGAGAATGATCCCTCCCTTGATCATCCAGGGGCGCATAGCTTAGCGAATACCCGCATCCGTTGCTGGGAAGGCAACATCTGCCATTAAGTCCGATCGTTCAAGCAACATGCCCGCTCCGCGAACAGCACTGGTCATTGGATCGTCAGCAACTCGCACCGGCAGACCCGTCCACTTTCCAATCGCCTGATCAAGACCACGTAACAACGCCCCACCGCCGGTGAGGACAATCCCCTTTTGTTGGATATCCGCGACCAGCTCAGGCGGGGTGATTTCAAGAATCGATTTAATCTGTTCGATAATCGCCTTCACTGATCGTCCAAGGGCCTCACGAATCTGACCATCGTTCACAATAATCTCACGCGGCAACCCGCTCAAGAGATCGCGTCCACGCATTGCCATTTCGAGCGGCTCTTCCAATTCCATCGCCGAACCGATCCCGATCTTCAATTCTTCGGCGATTCGTTCACCCAACATGATGCTAAACACGTCGCGTGCATATTGAACAATATTTTTATTCAGCTCATCACCTGCGATCGGGATGCTCTTTGAGGTGACGACACCGCGTAATGAGATGACAGCGATCTCTGTGTTTCCTCCTCCAATATTTACGATCATGTTCCCCGTTGGCTCCGAGATATCGATCCCCGCACCCACCGCTGCCGCAATCGGTTCTTCAACCAAGCG
>CAYUCP010000015.1:0-16832 GCA_964443315.1 uncultured Gammaproteobacteria bacterium | reverse complement strand
CCAAGACCCAGAATCGTCGCTATCGCCATGAGAAGAAGGAACCGCACGTAGGGCATGGCAGCATCATACCCTATTCCGTTATCTTTGTGACGCGTTTTGCCCCCAGGGCTCGGTTCAACTCGTTCATGAAGCGCACTTCCCAGGCTTTTAGCTCTTGTTTTGCAGCTGGTGCATGCGCACGGATCTTGATCGCTCCTTCTTTGTAGGAGATCCATTCTATGTACTGCGCTTTTTCTAGCCCCCAAAACCGTTCAAGGATGTCTTTCGCGAGGGCGAGCACACGAACGCTCGAAACCTGCTCTTCGATACCGGCTTGGCGGATAGCACCCGGAATGAGCCGGCGGATTGGTTGAAAGGCCATAGCTTACGACAGTTTACGGAAGGTACACACCTGGCGGAAGTCGCAATATTTACAGACGAATGGCTCAGGTGTCGCTTCAAACTTCGACGTCAAAATCGCATCCATACGCTCGGCCATCTTGGTTAAGAACTGCTCTTTCTTCGCCTCTTCCAACAGATCCACCTCCAACTCCTGATGATCTAGCACATAGACATATTTCAAACCAGCAACCGTAAAACCACGTCCCTCTAATGCCAATTGATAGAGGTAGAGCTGCTCTTTGTCTTCTGATTCCAGCTTCTCCTTCACCTCCCCTGTTTTGTAATCGTAAATCGTCACTGTACCATCTGAGTTTTGATCAACCCGGTCAATCTTTCCTTTAATTGAATGACCGCCGATCTGGAGGATGAATTCCTTTTCGAGCTCCAAGGGCTGTGGCGGATGCGCCGCCCAACTCTCCATTGAGCGCGTAACAGCAACCTTGCCTTTTGCTTTGTAGTCATCATGCATGGTCCGATCTGGATACCATTCGTCAATCCACGTGTCTTCATAGATCTCGAGCGCCTCCTCAAGCGTCACCGCCCAACCGCCAGTCGCTACGCCTGAAGCTGGCGCCTCAAACAAAGAGGCTTGCGTTGCAGCTGTACGCGCTTGGTGCAGCTGAAAGACCTTCTGGAACGTCAGGTGGATCGACTGCCCAAAGCTACGCTGGTAGGAACCGAGCGTCGGAATGCGATAAATGTGCGAGAACTTGTACTGCAGTGGACATTTTCGGAAGGCGGCCAGCTGTGTAAAGCTAAAACGACGCTTCAAAGGGTAGAGCGCCAAATCTTTCGCCAACTCTTCGTGGGTATCAGAACGTGATGTCAGGAGTTCAACTACCTCTTGTTGCGCCAAGGCCTCTTTTGGCGGAGGCGTGAGATCCATTTCGGCCAAGAAAGAAGAAGGCTTCTTATCACGTGTTCCACCGTATTCGTACGATCCGGTCAAAAACAAACGCTCTTTGGCACGAGTAAGCGCGACATAGAACAAGCGACGCTCTTCTTCGATATGCGCATTTCCTTCGGGTAACCGTTCCTGAACAAGCCCGTCTGGAAGCGGAATCGCTTCGCTGCGGGCTCGCGTTGGAAAGCGCTGGTCAACCATCGACACGACAAAGACAAAACGATACTCCAAGCCTTTTGCGGCGTGAACAGTGAGAATCTTCACCATGTCTGGCCCTTCTGCTTCCGGATCGCTATCAAGCGCGCCCTCTTCCCCGCTCTCGATCTCCATTTTGTACTCCTCCAAAAAGCCATGGAGCGTTGGGGCGTGCGTAATCTGCTCGTAGCGACGCAGGCGATCGGCAAAGCCAGACACATGACGAAGCGCCTCTACCCGATCTCGTTCGGTGAGACGCAAGACACAGGCCAAGAAGCCCGTTTTTTCCAGAAGCGCCTGAAATACCTGGAACGGCAAAGCGCGATGAGCCAACTCCGCCAGCCCTTCGATATCTTCATAGATGCGTTGCAGCACCTTTCTCCCACCCGAACTCAAGAACGCTGTCTTTTCAGACGAAGTCGCTTCACGCACCACGCTCCAGAGCGGATACCCCTTCCGATTGGCATACGCCAAAAGCTCAGCCACATCAGACGCACCCAGCCCGTAACAGTCCATCGTCAGCACGCGCCAGACAGTGGCCGAATCTGTGCGTGTATCAAGCAACGTCAGAAGCGACACGAGATCGATTACAGTCGGTTTGGCGTAGAGCCCACGCAAGGCCATAAATTGGAACGGCACACGCGCTCGTTCCATGGCTCGCACAAACGCCTCCGCTCCATCATTCGAACGAACAAGTACCGCAAAATCATTCCAGGTCGCTGATGGATCGGTGCGCTTAATGCGCTCAATCTGCTCAACCACTTTGTCGGCTTCCTGCTCAACGGTGCGTGTCCAGAGAAGCTCAACCGTTCCCGAACCGCCTTCCCCCATCTCTGCCTGCAGTCGCTTGCTCAGACCCGTATCTGCGAGCTTCACCTCCAAACGGTTTGGATTGTTCTTTTCAATTGAACGATACGCTAAATCCAGAATCTCCTTTTTGGAGCGATAGTTCTTGGTCAGGGCCACTGTCGTCGCTTCGGGGAAATCATCACGGAACTGCAGGATGTTCGCCAAAGACGCTCCACGGAACTTGTAGATCGCCTGGTCATCATCTCCTACCACCGTCAGGTTCTTCTGCGCTCCCGCCAGGAGCTTCACAAGCTCATACTGTGCCCAGTTCGTATCCTGAAACTCATCGACCAGGATGTATTTGAACTGCGCGCGGTACTTCTCAAGTAGCAGCGGACGTTCACGGAAGAGGCGGAGCGTTTCCAAAATCAAGTCACCAAAATCCAAACACCCTTCGGCTCGCATGATCTGCGTATACACAGCATAAAGCGCCGCCAACTCCTCTAACCGTTCACGTTCCTCCGCTTGGCCCTCTGCCTGGACAGGAAATTCAACCAACTTTGCAAATTCGGCATATCGATCGGCTGTAACGCCTTCATCTTTGGCGCGTGAGATGTGTTGGACAAGCGCTCGAAGGAATTTGGTTGGATTCCCTAATGGTCGATAGGCCTTTAGCGGCAACTCAGACAAATGACGCCGAAGAAGCAGCCAACAGTCAGTCGGTGTGAGGAGTCGAAACGGCGTTGATAGACCAATCTCAAGCGCATGGTTTTCTAAAATACGCTGACAGAACCCGTGGAAAGTAGAAATCCAAAAATCATAGGCCCCTACGGGCATGAGCTTCAAGACACGGTCTTCCATTTCACCCGCCGCTTTATCGGTAAAGGTGAGTGCCAAAATCGAATCCGTCGTGACCTTCGATTCTTGTAACAACGCCTGATAGCGACGCGTGAGCACGGTTGTTTTTCCCGTTCCGGCTCCAGCCACGATCAAGAGCGGCCCCGCTCCATGGGTTACCGCTTGTTTTTGAGCTTCATTGAGGCCTTCTAGAAGGTTCGGAGGAGATGACATGTGACGAAGTGTGCCGAGGTTGAGCCCGTAAGGCAACTCTTCTAGAATCTCCCCTCTTCGATCTGCTGGCGAATCTTTTTCATGAGTTCAAGGTAGAAGCGCAGGTTCATCAAGGTTGCTAAGCGCTGACCAAGCATTTCCTCGACACGGAACAAGTGGCAGACATAGCCATACGTGTAGCGTGAAAGCTCCTGATCGATCGGGGTGGAATCTGGACGAAGTTCGACTAGCTTCTCTTCAGAACGTTGCCATTTTTCATTCGTGATGTGCACGACTTCATAAAAATCCTCTCGGTTGAAATCATCATGAACAAAGCGATAGATGACTCCGTGACGTGCATTACGAGTCGGGAGCACGCAGTCGAACATATCGACGCCACGTTTTACATAGCCAACAATCTCGTGTGGCTTAGCACCTCCCATGAAGTATCGTGGTCTATCGAGCGGCAACTCTTGGTGTAGTGCATCAAGGACTGTGCAAGCTTCGGTAAATGGCTCTCCAACGGAAAGCCCTCCAATCGCATACCCATCAAAACCGATATCAACCAGCGTGTTCGCACTTTCCTTACGAAGCGCGACATCTGTTCCGCCTTGGACGATGCCAAATTGTTTCGCACCTGGATTGATTGATCCGTCTTTTAAGGCTAAAAACGCATCTTTCGAACGTTTTGCCCACGCACCAGTTAAATCGAGTGCCCGTCGGATCTCCTTATCGGTTGCCGGCAATTTCGTACACACATCCAATACCATACAGATATCGCTGCCGATCGTTCGCTGAATCTCCATGCAGGTTTCTGGAGTAAGGCGAAGCTTTGCCCCGTCAATATGAGACTGAAACCACACCCCATCGTCGTCGAGCTTACGAAGACCTTCTAAACTAAACACCTGAAAGCCACCGGAGTCGGTAAGGATCGCTCCATTCCAATCCATGAACTTGTGGAGACCGCCCATTTGTTTCATCACTTCCATCCCCGGACGAAGCCAGAGGTGATAGGTATTTGAAAGCAAAATCGGCGAAGCTAACCGCTCTACATCCAAAGACGACAGCGTCTTCACCGCTCCACGCGTCGCAATCGGCATGAAGAATGGGGTTTCCAGTGTCCCGTGAGCTGTTTGCAAACGACCGCGACGAGCTAGTGATTTTTCTGAAGAAAATAAAAGTTCAAACATAGTATTCATTATTCAATCTCCTCGCGACGGTCACGCATAAAGGCCAACCAGTGCTCTAAGGCTGAAAGAAACAGCTTGAACGGGGCTTCAATCAGGACATCGAAGAACAGGATCAACACATTCACTTTTGATACCGCCGTCGACAAGTAGTGACCCGCCCTCAGGATGGGATACGAGAAGAAGTCGACCACCGCAGTCGTAAAGCGTTCTGGACGACGCAAGACAACCGTTTCACGGGCATTCGTTCGCAAACGGAAGGCAAAGAAACTCACCACGCAGAGGAAAAACAAGAAGATGAGCGCACTTACCAGGGTGAAGTTAAAGCGGTGGAGGATATACGAAACCGCCCCAAAGGTGATCAAGAACATCAACAGATACGCGAGCGTAATCATCAAACGGCCAAAGAAGCTTCTCGTTTTTGCAATTGCCATTCGAAGCACTGGAACCGATTGATCACCGAGAAGCTCCTTCACCATCCCAACAATTCGCTCCGTATTCTGACGACCTGGCAACCGAATCAACGAACCCAAGATCAACATCAGGACTGGCGGTAACGCCACGTTAACAGCCAACGTCTTCGGATCGACATGGTTGTAGATAAGCGCTTCAAATGGAATTTCAAGGGCAAGCGCAAACAAAATCTTTGTCAGGAATAGGTAGATAATCGCTCGAACCATTCCCTTTCGTAGACGCGATTTTGCGCTAGCCATCTGTTTCTCTGCCACCTCGGCCACTTCTTTCTCAAGCTTATCTGTTTTCTCCAAACGTTCGAGGTCGTATCCCCCATCCTTATTCAGCGCTTCGACCAGCATGCGCAACGCCACGGCGTGTGGCCGGACCGTTTGCACAAACTTGGCCGAGAGCGGATGACGAAGTTGGCGCCGAATATGCGATTCGACCCCCACTAAGCGATACGCCACGTCCTGAGGCGAATCCACCCACGTTTCCGACATCGTCCACTCAGGCAAATAGCCACGAAGCAAGGTTAACGAAAGCGTATCATCATCCGCCTTCTGAAAGGCGCGAATACAAGCGATATAGATTTGAAGCCGACGCTCGTTCGCATCCATTTCGCCCTTACTTGGAATAACTGACTCCGCTAGACGTTCATACAGAAAAAAAGACAACGAACGACGTTCAACGGCAGAATCAAACAGTTCATCCAATTCAGCCACTGTCACGCCATACAACCAGGCATAGTGTGCGTCTGTTCCCGTCTTACACTGACGAACCGCTTGGTACCGACGAAGGATCGTTGTCACTTTTTGTGCCAACGATTCTGGAAGCGCTGCATTTGGGAGGTAACCAGCCGCTACCAGCTCGCGAAGCAACGCGATCGATGTGTCTTCGATTTTTCGATCCAATGTGAGACGACGACGCAAAATACGCGCAATTGCCCCCTTACGGAGCAGATGTTCGTCACGATAATCAATCGCGTTGCGCAGCTTTTCGTAGAGCGTGGAAGCCTTGGTCACCGCTGCATGGACGGCAATCGGCTCCCCCTCCCCCGCTCGGAGATCTTTTCGCTCCAATAGGCGACTTTTCACCTTCTGTATCTGCTCGGGCGAATACGCCATAGTTAGCGGCAACTCTAGCGAATTTGGTTGGTTTTGTCGATTATTTTGGTTAGACACTAGAAATTACATTTTTGGATCAGTTGATCTGTAAAGCAATTGCATACATCAGGGAATTTGCTGTAGCTATTTCTGAGTTTTTATTACTTAAATTTTCTTTATTTTAAAGCAAAAACCTACTATAGAATTGCATATAGGTCGTAAGGAGAGGTATTGACAAACTACAAATAATTTGATATTATTAATCGTTAGCACTCAGATTCTAGATCGCTTTGCTCAGGAACTCATTCATTCTTGCAAGACACAAGACAAGGTCCCCTTCCCACGTCAGTCGCTCGCTAGGAGAAGCCATGAACAAGATCCACGTGTCTCGCAGGTCCTGTAACTGCCCCACCGACAACCTCTGCCGCGCCTGCCAAGCGTTCGAAGAGATGGCCCTAGCCATCCTCCGGATGCCTCAACTGCGCTACGAGGATGATGACGACGGGTACGTTCCCATCATTGAGGATCAGCTGTCTCCAGCCGTCTATGTGCCCGCTCCGGGCAGTAGCACCTGATCCACACCGCCCTTTCCCCTCTTGCCGCATCGCTGAACCCCGTTCGGCGCCCTCCGCGGCAACCCCTCTCAACTGATGACATGTGTCGTCGCGTGAGAAGGATACAGCGTCAAAAAACACCGCCTCTGTAAGCGGTGTTTTTTGGTGGGCGCTGAAGGATTCGAACCCTCGACCCCCTCGGTGTAAACGAGGTGCTCTAACCAACTGAGCTAAGCGCCCTCACAATAAATTGTGAACGTATGCTGCCGGTTTTTCCGAGAGACGTCAATGCGCTACGCCAAGGAAAACAAAAACTCGTGAACGGACTTCTGTTTTGAGCGTGGTAAGAGTGTCGTTAGTTGATCAACGGCTGTCGCTACCTCTTGCAGCACCGACCGTGGCGCACTGAGTGCTAAGACCGATTTGAGCGGCTCACGTAAGAGGAAGCGAATGGTTTGAAGAACCGGATACGAAATCCAATCCCCCATACTTGGCGATTGCGGCGTACGGGTCACGCAACTTCGACAGATCACGCCACCCTGCTCCAATGAAAGCCAGACCGCTTCTTTCTCAAGACCGTCGCCACATAAACGGCAACGATCGAACTCCATACCATAGCCTTCGGCTTGAAGCGTATGCAAAGCAAACGAGGAAAAGATCAGCGCTGAACGATCGGTCGAGATACGCGAAGCTTCTGGACCAGAAAGCAGCTCTTGCAACTCATTTAAAAGCGCGAAGATCTCTTCGTTCGGAACAGCGGCTTCTGTTGAACGCGCGACCAACGCCACCGCACTCCCAAAAATCGCCATACCCGGAAGCGAAGACCTGAGGCCGTGACTCGATGCGCACGTCTGTGCAACCGCAATTTTGTCGTAGGCACTCCCCTTCGCCACCATCACTTCGATTTTTGAATACGGCTCAATATGCCCACGCTGTTTCGAGTGCGCACTTCGCACGCCACGAGCGATTCCAACCAGCTTGCCATACCGCTCACCATATAACGTGAGCCACACGTCCTGTTCTTTAAATGGTTCTGCTAAGAGCACGAAGGCCGTATCACGCAGATAACTGCTCATACCAACAGCCTAGCGTGTTTGCGCGGTTCGATCGAGATAGCCCTGCAAGATAGCTGCTGCCGCCAAGTCATCCGCTGGTCCGCGACGCTCACCCTCTCTCGCTTGGCGCTCAGCTAAGCGTGTCGACCAGGTTTCGTTTTCTTCATGTACAACAAGCCCTGCTGCTCTGCAGGCCTCGATCACTTGTCTAATCTCCTTCGTTTGGGCGGTCTCGTGCGTCTGATCATGCAACGGAAACGGAACGCCCATTACGATGTTCGTGATCCCTTCTTGTTTCGCGAGCGCAACTAACCGTTCTGTTAATACTAAAAGCGACCCACCCGAAGCTTTGAGGACTTCGAGCGGGGTCGCTACTCGACTATCTGTATCGCCTAACGCAATGCCAATCCGACCGCGTCCGTAATCTACCCCAAGAAGCCGCATGGTCGTTCTGGGCTATTTCTGCTTTTTGACTGCGTCTAGGAACGCCGCTCGTGCACGCACAACCGTCTTTTGATACGACTTGAAGGCAGCGGAATAGCCCATACTTCCAAAACCACAGTAGGGCTCTTCCATAGCGCCCCAAGCGAACTCAAGGTCCTTCTTGTATTTATTGTACGATTTCGCTAACGGATGGGTTGCCTCTTCAATCCCTTCCACTTTCTTCCCGTCCTCCAACAACGTCTTCAAATCCTTCTGACGCGCGCTCTTTGAAGCAGCCGTTACACAGCGTGAAACCGGGTTCGCCAGAGCGGTCATACTAACTCCTCCGGATCTAACGGTTACCTTCTTCTTTTTCGCCGTGGCCGCTTCTGCCGAGACTGGCGAAAAAAGTGCTAAAGCAAGGGAAAATACTGCCAGCGAGCTCAAAACTCGTCGAATGGTATACTCCATAGGACCTTAAGCGTAGCATGCCTTGGGTGTTCAGACGAGTTTTGCGTCGTAAAATGTACCTATGCTCCTCCCCTCCTTTGCTCACGAAAAACGTCTCCGAAAAAGTGGCGTGATTGTGATTGCGGGCACGGATGAAGCTGGCTCTGGTGCGTGGGCTGGCCCGGTCTTTGCCGGGGCTGCCATTTTTCCCACAAAACTCCCTCGTCTCTCGCCACTTCTCAGAGACTCCAAGCTCCTCTCACCCACCCAACGTGAACAAGCACTCAACTGGATCACCTCTCATGTCGAAGCCTGGGCGGTTGGTGAAGCGAGCGCACAAGAAATCGATGCGCTCAATATTCGCCAAGCTGGATTTCTCGCCATGCGACGAGCGATCGAAGGACTCGGTGTCGTTCCAGAGCTAGTCCTATCCGACGGCTTCAAACTTCCCACCTCTTATCCCTGGCCAAGCCAGGGAATCGTCAAAGGTGACCGGCTTATCGCCTCTATCTCCGCCGCGTCGATCATCGCGAAAGTGTTGCGAGATGCTCGTCTTCGTGAACTTGATGCGCAGTTTCCGGGCTATGGGCTCGCCGTTCACAAAGGCTACGGAACGCTTTTCCACAGAGCCGCCCTCCAGCGCCTTGGACCATCTCCCATTCATCGGGTAAGCTACCGACCGATAGGCCAACTACAGTCGTCATAAAAACATGATTGCATTTCTCGGAGCCGGTAACATTGCCACGGCGTTATCCCTGATTCTTGGAAAACGGGCTCGGCATGTGGCTCTCTACTCGATCGAACCGGAGGTCACGCAAAACATCAATAAAAAACACCAAAACACCAAATACCTGCCCGGACACATCCTTCCGCCCAGCGTGTTTGCGACTGACCAAATTAGTGAAGCCCTCAAAGGGGCTCGCTTTGTTTTTGTTGCCTTGCCTTCCCATGCGGTAGCAGAAGTCTTGTCGCTCGCTCGACCTCACTTAGAACCAGATACGATCGTCGTAAGCATCACAAAGGGCATCGATCCAGAAACATTCCACCCACTCATCCTCAAACAGATCGAGCTTATGCCACGCGAGATCCAGAAGCATTTAGTGCTTTTGGGTGGACCAGCCATCGCAAACGAACTGGCGATGGGCCAGGTGACGGGCCTCGTTGCCGCCTCGCAACATCGGCCTTCATGTGAAGCGGTGCGACAGGCCCTCTCCCACTCGCAGGTGCGTATTTCTTTATCTGAAGACACAGTCGGCGTTGGCCTGTGTTCCGCCTTGAAGAATGCCTATGCGATTGCGCTTGGTCTCTGTGATGGCTTGGAAGTTTCGACAAACACAAAAGGCTTCGTTTTCACAACCGCTATTCAAGAGATGGCTGACTTGATTGAAGCCGCTGGCGGACTTCGTGACACAGCCTTTGGGATCGCGGGTATGGGTGATCTCTTCGTCTCGGGCAACTCATTTCATGCGCGAAATCGTCTCTACGGACAAAAACTCGTCACAAGCCTGACCAAAGATCCGGCCAGCATGAGCATTACAACCGTTGAAGGCATCACGACTACCAAAACCGCTATCCAGCTCGCGAAGCGGCGTCATATAAAAGCGCCGCTCCTCAGCGTCGTTCACGACTGCCTAGAACGCGCGCATCGCTTCTCTCTTCCGTTTGAGAGATATCTTCAAGGGCGCTAGGCTCGAAACACCCTAAGCGAGAAGGTACTCGCCATCTTTAAAGCGCAGATCCTCGTCAAACCAAACCTCATCTACATCGATAAACAGATCGATGTGATATTTCGTTTCCTTGGGCTTCATCCCCTCTTTTTTATAGATCGCGTGTTTTTCGCCGAGGGAAACATGGACGCCAACCTGCCGTTCAAACGTCGTGATGTCAGAAACAGGGCGCTCTTTAGAGAACGCACGATTGAGACCTAAGCCCAGCTCACGAATATAGGGATCTTCGTTCTCTTTCACCATTTGGAAGATCTCACGCATTTCGTCTGGCGCGTTATCGCCGAGCGCTGTCACAAGACCGCTTTCAACTTCAATCTGAAATGGTTCTACAATCCGCGTGCGAAAATCCATTCCGCCATAGCCAAAGATCGCCGCGCTGCCACTTGCTCCAGATAAGTCGACTAGCTCCGTGAACACTTCCCCGATCGGAAACGTACCTCCCACGTTTTCCATCCAACGATAGTCGCCGGTGTTTTTCTTAGCGAGCTCGAATGGGCCAGTATAGGTCAAGACAGATCCATCTTTTGAGACGACCCGAATTTGCTTCGCTTCGTGAATGTACTCCGTGAGCTTCTCACCATGAAACAAATAATACGCTGGATCATAGGCCAGCGAATCAATGTAGGCCTCAATTTCAGCTGGGACGGTCAGACGATTCAAGTGCGGATGCTCGATGGTACGTAAACCCCGACGAAACAATTCGATACGAATTCGAAACGCGTCCAAACGAAAACTAGACGACTGGACAAGAACCACGAGCGCCCCTTTTGAAAGACGCTCAATCGCTCGCTTTACGATTTCAGGCCCTTCTTCTGGAAAAGAGAGAAACATGGCCCAAGGGAGCGTCGCTCGATATGCTTCGAGCACCTGGCGTGTCAGCTCAACTTCTTCATCGTAGATCACTAATACCTCATCCCCTGCTTTGCAGGGCAGAGAGTGGGTTAGGATGGAGCGAACATTAGCGTTCAAGCGTTCTTGGAGAGACATAGGCGGAGGATACGCCATTTTTGAAAAAATGGCACCTGGTTAGCTGATTTTATTGACAAATAACGGAAATTAATTGATTATTCTCGTCCACTTGCATGTCGTAAGTGTGACCACAGACGGCCAGGAGGCCCTCATGCCGAAGCGCTCTTTCGTCACCGCCTTTCTCGCTCTCACCCTGGGCTGCGGCCCGGCCCCGACCGCGGCCCCCAGCCGCGACGCCGCACCGCCCATCGATTGCGGTCGGCCGGAGGTCACGAACAGCTTCACCATCAGCCCGCTGCAGGGCATCGGTCTGACGCCCGGCCGGATGGACACGCTGAACCTCTACATCTACGGCCAGATCGGCCCGATCGTTCGGGTGACAGCGCAGGTCTACTTCTCCCAGGACGGGATCGCCTGGCGGCGCTACTCGGCGCCGGTGCACCTCGACTGGAGGGACACGGCTCCGCTCCAGGCGCGGTTCCTCGGCTGCCTCGCGAGCCAGGAGGAGGAGATCTACGCCCTCAACGTGAACGTGGAGGTGCCGGCACTCACGACGGCGCGGTTCGCCATCGTGGGGATCGCGGAGTCGCTCTACAAGAACGACCTCCGCATTGGAGGACGCGGACAGGTCGGCGACACCATCCCCTGTGCCATCCGCCCGCGCATCGAGTGCGGCCGTGACCGGGCCTGCCAGCAGGGACCCGTGAGCTTCCAGCCCACGGACGAGCCTGGCACGCAGATCTGCGCCCAGCTCATCCGCTGAGCGCTCAACAATCCACCGCGTCATCCGACGAAGGACCCCGCCACTCGGGACCAACCTTCCGGGTGGCGCGGTACTTCGTTTTTTTAGGCAACTCACCTATCATAGGAGTATTCCTTCCTCTATGTCCTTCTTAAAATATCATCAAGCGTACCTTGGGGCGTTTTTCTTATTTATCAGTGTCCTATGTTTCGGGATCGGGGGATTCTATGCGAACGAGAGTCGTAGCTTCCTCACGCAAGGTGAACGAACAGAGGGAGTTGTCATACAGATGGATAAAAAGCGTGGCTCATCCAAATCTGGTACCGGTGTACGGTATGTCTACGCTCCTATCTTCGAATTCAAAGACAAAGCCAACAAGACGCACGTTGTGCGATCATCAAGCTGGAGTGATCCTCCCGCCTTTACCGAAGGTGAAAAAGTCGAAGTCCTCTATCGCGCACAGAAACCAGATGACGCCGTCATCAACTCGTTTAGTCAGCTGTGGCTTATCCCGACCATTACCGGGTCAGTTGGAGCCGTGATGGGTGCTGTAGGAATCTTCTGCATCGTCCTATTCATTAAAAAGCGTCAATTAGAACAATGGCTTCGTCAAAATGGTCAACGTATTCCAACCGACATCCAAGGCTCTGAACTCAACCGTCAGATCAAGGTCAATGGTCGGTCCCCGTATCGACTCGTAACGACCTGGAAAGATCCAGCCACGCAAACCGTCCACACGTTTAAAAGCGATAGCTTGTGGGAAGACCCAATGAAAAAACTTCAGGGACGAAAAACGGTAGACGTTTTGATCAAACCTGGTGATCCAACGAAGTACTTAATGGATCTTACTTTGCTTGGATACACCGTTTAGGGAATTAATTTGCAATCTAATCCAAAGATATACGTTTTCACGCTCCCGTGCTGTTTGAAACGGTAATCTCGGGCATTGTAGACAATCGTCGCTACGCCATCTTGCGGCACGCCTAATTGAATCGCTTGCTGCCAGAGGTCACGTAGAGAACAGATTTGGCGACCAGATACATCTGGCACGTTCGTCAACGCAGGATCATGAACTGTCTTTTCCATCCCTTTGTTCACGTAATTATACGAAAGAGTTAGTCCGCCTTGGCGGCTATTCACAAAAAAGCGCTGACCAGGGCGTGAGACTTTGACCGTGACACGTTGTTGCCAGGTGGAGCTGGATTGCGTGGTGCCGAGGGGTGGAGCGGTATCCGGTGGTGGCACAGCTCGAGTAAAGACGTAGTCAACTTCCGGACTCGGCCGATAGACGGCTGTCAGATCCATCGTTCCATCCGCGCGGACGTGTCGAGCATCGAACGATAAGAGCTGTGCCCCTTCTCCAACGTATGCCTTCACTTCCGGCAGTGCAGCTACGAAGTCAAATCGAGTGGCGCTACCTGGTGGCGCAAGGGTCGGTCGAAGTTTCGTGCTCACATACCAACGCGGAACCAGAACACAAGCGGCGACGAAGGCGATACACAAGCCAATAATTCCAAATTTGAGAACCAAGCTGCCTACTAATTGATTTAGAGAAGATGTTGTCGAAGGCGAAGGAGCGGCGGGGTACATGGCACTATAGTACCTCATTTCGCACGAACCAACCGAACTCCTAAGAAATAAAGGTAGATGAACGACTCTTTCGTTGACGGAGAGAACGCAAACTGCTAGCCTTTTTTGTCCTTTTCGCGTTCCTCTTCACATCCCTCAACGCCTCTCCCTACCAGGAGGTCCAATGGATAAAAAATCCCCAGCGCTCACACACGTGCTCAACCTGGCCACGGTGTACGAGCTCCGCAGCGGCGTACGGCTTCTCCTCGAGGGCAAGATGCCCGACGCCGAGCGGATCGCATCCGCGATCACGCTCATCCCGCTCCTCGCGGCCAAGCACGCACCGCTCGCACGCGGCATCATCCGGCTGTTCGCGAGCAGCGACCGCGCCTACCTGTGGTGGCGGCTACACGTGAACACGAAGGCGAAAGCCGATCTCAGCGAGGCAGAGGCGAACTACAAGCTCTACCTCCCCCACCAGGAGCTCCGTAGCCGCATACCAGACAGAGACGCCCTGGCAAGCGCCCTGGCGACCTGCGCCATCAAGGAGATGACTCCAAGCGACATCAGTACGCTTCGTCGAGGCTTGAACGAGATCAAACACAACGATCTGCGTGAGGAGACGGCTGTACTCGTCGGACTGGCACCAGCGCCCAAGCCCGAGACGACGCCCATCTACGATGCGGCGACGCGTGAAGGACTCCTCACGGGCTACCGTACCAACATCGAGACGCTGCTCACGAAGACGTCTCCCGAACCATGGCTCGTCCTGAACGACCTGGGTGAGATCGCGCTTCTCGGTGCCACCGATGAAGCCACCGCCGCGCTCGAATCGGGTTCGAAGATCGCGGCCAAGATCAAGCTTAAGGAAGTTCCGGCCTTCGTCGACCACGTCTACCTCTGCGCCGTCCGCGGCGCCCTCAACCAGCGGAACGTCGCGCAGGCGCGCACCTACGCGGACAAGATCCGCTCGCCCGGCACCAAGGCCATCGCCTACGTGAGAATCGGCCTGGCCGTCTCAGAGCAACGGAGTGCGAACTGATTCAGGACAATCTACACCCCTCTTCTTCCGCACCCGCGGCAGCGCCCTCGTCTTTCTTACGACGTCCGCTCACGGGTGCGTTGCTGTTTTAGAGAAAAAAGCTCATCCTTAATGCATGATCCTCGACACCATTCAGTTCATCATCGCCTGGGGTATAATCGTTTTCATCATTGGCTACTTTTTCTACAAAACCTACCAAGCCATCCGAAATGAGCCTCTCTCAAAAAAACTTGAATCATCCCCCTGGAAGCGCGTCGATGCGAAGGTTATCGCTTCTCAAATAACGGATACGTTCAGCTATGGAAGACAGGCGCTGGATATCAACCTCGAATACGTCGTGAACGGAAATACCTACACAGGAACAGGCCAAATAATCCTCAACCGTGGAGAGAATCCACCAACAACGGTTGAGCTCGTCTACAAACAAACCTCACCAGAGGCTTGGGAATGGCTAGAAGATCACTCAGAGCTGACAGAGACGGGCTCGAGCACGCGCTTTGTTGTGTTTTTTATTTGGGCAACACTTATTTTGATTGGGGTTGGGGTGGTGATTGCGGTGTATTTCCCGCATATTTTGTAAAACAAGGTCATTTTTCCCAGGTATTAACTAGAAAGCAAAAACACATCCGAAATTGGATGTGTTTTTGTATGGTAGCCCCAGGGGGAATCGAACCCCCATTTTCCCCGTGAGAGGGGGATGTCCTAGCCATTAAACGATGAGGCCGTATGTTCGTGGAGCGCTACAGCTAGCTGTAGCGTTGCCACGCTTTGTCCTGACGAACCAACAACTCCGCCGCTCGATTTGGCTCTGCCATCAGCTCCTTCACCAACCGATCCATACGAGCTCCGACCGAGTCTAACCGACCCTCTGATGCTTTGGCGAAGATAATGTCTCCTGGCTTAATAAAGCGCTGGAGCCACTGCCCGGCTTCTGGCACGTCGTCGAACTGTTTTACCTGTTCGTCGGTCATACCATTCGCAAGCGCACCTTCGGCCAAAACCCGCGCCATCCTACCACATGGGACCAAGAGGTCAATTTTGAGCTTCGCTGCTTCGGCGCCAATAAAGCGATGCATTCGCTCAGCCGACTCCCCTAGTTCACGCATTTCGCCGATACAGGCAATCTTGCGCTGACCTGGACGAACAGGCGTCTCAGCTAAGTCGCGAAGACCAGCCAACACGGCCGACGGAGAGGCGTTATAGGTATCGTCGTAGAGCGTCGTAGCCTTGATGCCTGGAATGATGCGTGTGCGGCCTGGGTAGGGCTCAAAGTGATTCGCAAAGGCACGGTACTCCTCTGGAGTGAAATCGAGCGCAACGGCTACTGCCAGAGCCGCCCCAACTGCATACGCCACCGAGCGACCGAAGACATTTGGAATATAGAATGTCTCTTCACGCTGAAGGACCTTGTAGCGGAGTTGGATGCCCGTAGGGACCTCGCCATGATCCGTCGCCTTGGTGATCACCTTGTGCTCAAGGATACGAATATCCGCCGCATCGGATTCACCAAAGGTGAGCAAAGGAGCCGCCGTCGCATGACGCATCGCAAACACGCGACGATCATCGGCGTTTAAGACAACCATTCCTTCGGTGCGCGTTCGCATGACCGGCTTTGTCTCTTCATCTACCAAAGCTTCGGCAGATGGAAAATTGGACGTATGAACAGGCGTCAGACCTTCGTTGTCCGGCATGACAGCGCTTACCACAGCCAAGTCTGGCGTGAGCAAGTTCAAAAGGTAGTCTAAGTCCCCAGGCTTGTCCGCCCCTATTTCAAACACAAATGTTTTTACACCGAGCCGCTTCAAGCCAGATCCATACAGAAACCCATCTTTCAGCAAACGAAACCAGGCACCGACAGAGCGACTTGGCGCATCGTGGCCAAAAACAGTTAACGGAACGCCGAGTTCGTTATTGTAGCTTTTTGGAGAAACCCGAAACGGAGCGCTGTGGTCGTGGCATTCAAGCATCGCCCCGATCGCTCGTTTGGTGGTGGTCTTCCCAACCGCACCGCTGACCGTGATCACAAACGGACGCTCGCGCAAAAGCACGCGTTTCGCCTGTTGGCCTAGCCAGCCTTCCAACATCGTTCGGAGACTCATAGGAAGTTCATGGTAGAAAATTAACTGCCCTTCGGCAACGGTCGTTCTGGCTGGATGTGGAAATACGACATCAAAAACTGGGCGATCTCTCCAAAGACCGGGGCCGCGGATGATTCGGCAAATTGCACTGTTCGTGG
>CAYUCP010000014.1:0-19476 GCA_964443315.1 uncultured Gammaproteobacteria bacterium | reverse complement strand
GCTGGCCGCTGTTGGGCTCGCCGGCGCTGCCGGGCCCACCGATGGCGGGGGCGGTGCTGGAACGCATCCAGCGCCGCGCCAGCAGCACCACGATTCCGATTGCGAGGTATTCCACGGTTACGCCCCCACGTCGAAGTCGAGCACCACGCCGACTCGCACGGAGAAAGCGTCGGAGCTGTTGAGGGTGAAGCCCACCTCGACGATCCCCGGGTCGACGACGGTCATTTGCTGCGCGCTGTAGGATCCGGCCCCGCTGCTGATGGTGTACGACAGGTTCGCACCGGCGGGGGTCTTCAGCAGCGTTCCGTTCTGCGGCGACGACGAAAACAGGTCTTGATCGTCGCCCACCTCCGGCCGCAGTCCGTACACGTCCACGTTGATGTTCGCGGTGTGCGCGTTGTTGTCGTCGGAGACCCAGGCCATCAGGCGGCGCACGCCGGGGCAGTGCACGAGCATGCCAGCCACCGGCGAGCCGGAGGGAGCTGCGATGGTCACCAGGCGTTGCGTCAACACGAGCGTGCGCGGGAAGGGGGCGAGCTCGGCCGGAAGCGGCGGCGCGGAGCGCCACAGCCGCAGAACCGCGCGCTGCGCCACCAGCGCCACCGCCGGCGACGCGCCGGCGACGTTGCCGACGTAGTAGCTGGCCGGGTGCAGCGGCGCCACCCGCAGCGCGCTGAAGGGCGCGCGGATCACGTTGCCGGCGATGAGCGGGATCCCGTTGGTGTCGTCGTCGAGGTAAACGACGAGCTGCCGATAGCCGCTCTCCGGGTCGATGCTCACGCCGTCGAAGTGGGCGCCGTCAAGCGGCAGGGGATACGCCACCTCGTAGCCGCGGCGGCCGGCGGCGGCGCGGCTGTAGAGCGTCGGTGCGGCGATTCGCTTCAGGTCGTATGGGGCGCGCATGTCACTGCACCTTGGCCAACGTGGTCATGAAATGATCCCAGTCCCATTGCCCCGCGGGGCAGTCGGCGTGCGAGGTCTTGGGGTCGATCTCGGCGTGGCCGACGATGGTGCGCCGGCTTCTCTCGAGGCGGTATTTGCGACAGAGGTAGGCCACCAGCAGCGCCGTCGCGCGGTAGTTGGCTTCGGTGACGGGCAGGCCGGGATCGCCGTCGCCTTGCTCGCCTCGGGTGCGGGCGATGTTCTCGATTCCGATCGAATATTCGTTGGCGTCGTGAGCGTGGAACGCCACGTCAGCCTCGGAAACGCACTGGTACACTTCGCCCTCCCGGCCGACCACGTAGTGCGCGGAGGCGCCGCGCCCCTCGGGATCTTGCGCGAAGTACCGAGCGGTGTTCTTGGCGCTGTCCCCACCGTCGTTGATGTGGATCACGATAGCGGCAACTGGCACGCGTCGATTTGCGCGGTAGCTGGCGGCGCGCACGAAGGCGACGATCCCAGGGTAGTACGGCCCGTCGGTGTCCTGCGGCGTCGGCGCAACGAGCGGCGCGGCGCCGGCGGCGGAAGCGCGAACCGCGGCGCGCGTGCGCCGCGCGATGAGCAGCGCCAGCGCAGCCACGCCAACAAGCGCGATCCCGCCGTTCACCGGCGCACCTCGGAAAGCAGCAGTTGAAAGGCGAGGTAGGCGCCGAGCACAACGGCCAGCGCCGTAACGCCCTGGCGTAGCGCATCGCCCACCGCAGCGCCCGCGCGACCGGTGACGGTGTACTGAGGAAGCGGGTTGCCGGCCGCGTCGAGGTAGGCGGCGCGGGCCCGGAGCCACAGGTACACGCAGTAATCGGCGACGACGAAGCGCGCGATCGGATCATCCTGCACCGACGGCGAACGCCAATACTCTTCGAGCTGCGCCAGCCGATCATCGACCGTGGCGAAGGACACCAGGCCAGCAGCCACCGCCGGCCGCATGATGTCACCGAGCGCGTGGATTCCGTCGCGACCATCAGCCCACAGCTTCGTCACCACCGAAGGCGCAGCTTGCGACGCGGCAAACCATTCGGAATCGGTGAGCGCTCCGATCGCGCCTTGCGGATCGGCGAGGAAGCCGGGACGCCCGTCGCCCCACGCGAGAAGGGATTCAGCCATTGTCGACCACCATCAGCAGCAGCGAAGCCGCCGCGAGGAGCAGCAGCGGGGATGCCCTGCGCGACGCGGGCAGAGGCGCGACGGACGCGCCGGCGGACAGCGCCAGGCCACCGGGAGCGTTGCTCCCTAGCACTGCAGCGAGATCGGGAGAAACGACAGCAGCGGCAGCAGCGCGGCGCATTGCCTGAAGCCGCGTCGCCTCGTTTTCGTAGTCGACGCGCTGCGCCTTGATGCCTGCAATAATTCCAGCAGTGACCGCACCTACCACGGCGCCAATGACGGCCCCGATCGGTCCGATCATGGACCCGATCGAAAGGCCAGAAAGCAAGCCGGAGATCGATCCGCTCAGCGACGCAAGAATCACGTCTTTCGCAATGCTCCACCCGTCGAGGTTGGCGACGCGGAACAAGTAGGCCTGGCGCGTCCACTTGTTGCCCGCGCCAAGGAACACGATCTCCTGTCCCTTGGCGTCTCGGAAGGTGAAGCGCAGCCCGTAGACCCACGCCGTGCGCTTCAGGTCGTAGTCACCATGGAACGGGTCGCCCCACGGAGGCGCCACCGGATCGCGCGGCCCGTGGAACCACACGTGCCGGTCGAAGATGTAGAGGTCTTCGACGTAGGCGTTGCGGGGCGACGTGTCTTCGTCGAGCCACACATAGCCGGCGTTTTCACTCTCCCGCCAGCCGTTTGCTTCCATGGTGTCGGCCGCCGCCGCATCGACAGCCTGCCGCACGGGGCCGCAGCCCCGGGAAAACATGTTGTCGCCGTGGAATTCCACGAAGCCTTCCCAGTTGTACCCGTCGGAAGGCGCCAACCAATCGTTGCCCCACATGTCGACCACGATCGACCACCTGAGGATCGAACGCAGCGGGTTGCCGGGAGCGACGGAGGGAAACTCGGCGGGAATGCGGACGCGATCGAACTTGACGAGCTGCCCCGAAAGCGGCCCCTCCCCCTCGAACGCGTCAGCGCCGAGACGATCCGTCGGACCAAATCCGAGGCGGTATGGGGAGGGCGCAGCCACGTCGCACGCTGCGAGGTGCTACGGGTCGAAGCCGGGATCCACCCAGCCGTCCGGCGTCTCCACCGGGGCGTCGGCGGAGCCGTCCCCCACCGGGGCGTTGCTGCCGCCGCTGCTGCCGCTGGTGTCGTCGGGCGCGCGCGGAGCATCCTGCGAACCATCGGGGAAGAGATCGCGGATCTTCTTGGCTGCTTCGACGCCCTGCTTGGCGAGCGCCAGCGCATCATTGATGCCGCCGACGATGTTCTGACCGGGCGCGTCGCTCCGCGCGGCGCCGGCACCGGTGCGCGGCGCACCCGAGCTGCCTGACGCGCCACCGCTGCCTCCGCCGGGGCCACCACCGGCCGGAGCAGTCGACACGGGCGGTCCGGTGAAGACGAACGTGCGCAGCAGGTAGCCCACGCCCAGGCCCAGCAGGATGGTGTCGAACATGGCTTCAGTCCGTTCCGGCGAGAGGTGACGACTCTCGAGGAGCGAGCGCGCGGGAAGGAGTGACCGCGGGCCCGCTCCTCGAGAGAACGGCTAGGCGGCGGCGGCGCCCGACGGCAGGAACACCATCGGCACGTACGGCGTGCGCTCCGCCTTGGGCGCACGGCCGGAGCTCCCCTTGGGCACCCACCGGCCGGCCGTCTGCGGCACCTCGCACACGTTGAGGATGTCGGCGAGGTGCGCCGGGTCGTGCTGGTTCACGCGGCCCAGCAGGAATTCGATGCCCAGCGACAGCGAGCTCGACAGCGTGGTGCTGATGTCGAAGGCGGTGGTCTCGCGGCGGTTCAGCACGTTGTGCGTCAGCCGCGCGCCGCCTCCGTCGCTGCCGGCCGGGTAGATGAGCGGCAGGGCGTTGGAGCCATAGGCGACGTTGCGCGTCCAGTCCGTGGTCTTCTGCTGCATGTAGCGGTGCAGCAGGAAGGTTCCGGTCGCCGACGGGAAGCGCTCGGGGAAGTAGTTCAGCGAACTCACGTCGGAGAACAGGCCGTGATCGTCGCCGCCGGTGGTGGTGCCGGTCTTCTCGCAGGCGAGCGCCATCAGCACATAGGCGCCCGGGTCGATCGCGGTGGTGGTGCTGCCGCTCGTGGCGCTGTTCGACTTGTTGAACACCTCGAGATCGACGCCCGCCTGCAGCTCGTCGCGGGTCACCAGGTCGGCGTAGAGCTTGACCGTGTTGGTGCCGGACAGGCTGATGGTCGCTCCCAGCACGCTCGACACGGCGCCCACGTTGAAGTCGAAGCTGCCGTTCACGTAGGCCGCGCACGGGTAGAGCAGGCTGTTCGGGTCCTCGAGACACGGCGCGTCGAGGTAGAGCGGCAGGTAGAAGGTGACCGACGTGGTGACGGGCGAGCCGCCGCCGTTGGCCGCGATGTCGGAGGCCGGCTTGTAGTCGCGCCAGGTGCCGCCGTTCATGATGGCGTTGAAGATGCGGATCTGGTGGCCGGTCTTGAAGCGCATGCGGCCGAGATTGCCGTTGCGCTTCAGCACCGCCGCCTGCACCAGGCGGTAGAGGTCGACGATCTTCACCGCCGCGCCGGTGCTGGCCGCCTGCACGATGTTGAGGGTGAAGCAGAGGATCACGGCGCGCAGGTGCGCCCACTGCCCCTCGCGCTTGAGCGGCAGCTTGGAGAGGTTGAACGACACCTCGGTTGCGGCGTCGGCCGTGAGCGTCTTCGTGTCGAAGGCGCTGAAGAGGAAGGGACGATTCATGACGTGTGCTCCGGTCTCCGGTTGACGGATGGCCGTCGCAGTCGGCCGGCGCACACGAAGGAAGCCGCGCCCCGATCGGGGCGGGCGCGCCTACGTGCCGCCGGCTCGGCCGGCGACGAACGAGGCGCTACTTGTCCTTGGGCTTGTTGTCGGCGTTGACGATCCAGCTCTGGGCCGTCTTGGGCCGCGTGCCCTCGAGGAGGTACCAGACGACGAACGACACACCGGCCATCTTCGCGAGTTCCTTGATCATGGGTCCTGTCTCCGCGTTTTCGCGTTGCAGTCCCCAGCCTCGGGCGCGGCGCGCTTTTATTTTAGTTTCGGCAGTGCGATTACTGCGGCGCGCGCAGCAGCGTCCACGCGAGATAGAGCGCGCCACCGACGACGCCCATCTTGACGGCGAGCGCGCGCAGGTTGCCGGTGGTGGGCGCGGCGGGCGGCGGCGCACCGGCGGGATCGGTGGCGTACACGTCCGCGTCGACCTGGTTTGCGGCGAGCGCGGAGCGCACTTGCTCGACGATGGCTTGATCGACGAGGCCGGCAAGCTGCCGGTCTTGCCCCAGCAGGCGCGCCACGTCGCCGACGTGGCCGATTCCAAGTTGCGCCTCGACGAGCGCGCCGGGGTTGCGAACCTCAATGACGACGGACACGGGTCACCTCTTGGCGCCGCGCGGGCGCGTTGTGCTGCTGCTGCAAGTCGGACACGTCGTCGGGGTTCCACTCGACGAATTGCCGCACCCCGAGAGCGCGCACGCGCGCTGCGGTCGACTCGTCGGTCTGCTCTTCCACCCACTCGACATCTCGGCTGTGTCGCAGCGCGAAGATCCACATGCGGCCGGCGGCGCTGGTGAAGTCGACGTGCAGATCAACGGGGCGTTGGATGGTCCCCACGAAGTCAATCCGCTCGTGTCGGTGCTCGCGGATCAACGTCTCGAGGGGCGTTCGCTGACGCGGCTCGCGCGCCTTGCGCGGCGCCCCGTCGAGGTAGCCGTGCCGGGTCGCAACGCGGTTCAGCTCGTCCACCACCACCACCACCCGCCAGCCGAGCCGCGCGAGCTCGCGCCCGAGCGCAATCACCTCTGCGGGCTCGACGCGCCGGAACACGTTGCGCCTGGTGAGCACCTTGCCCGCGGCCCAGCCGCGCCGGAAGTGCTCGACGCCCCGCCACGCCGTGCCGCTGTAATTCGCTTCGTGCTCCGGGTGCGGATCGTGGATCAAGGCCACGTCGCGCCCATCCGCCAACAGCGCAGGGATCAACCGCCGGTCGGTGAAGTAGGTTTTCCCCACGCCGCATCGCCCCATGACGAGCTGCACCATGGGGCGATTGAAGACGCGGTATCCGGTGCGCGGAGGCATCGCCGGCGACGCAGCGCGCGCGGGCTACCCGGACGGCGCCGCGCCGCCTCCCTGCGGATCCTGCACCACGCGCAGCGTCGGCGCCGGCGCCGGCGGCGGCGCGTCCTCGAGGCCGAAGTGCGCGCCCATGTCGTTGGGGTCGATTCCGAGGAACACCGTCGACAGCGCAGCGACGAGCGCGCCGCACTTCACGTAGAAGGGATCGACCTTGCCGGAGGCGTAGCGATCCACGGCCTCGAGGGCGACTTCGGCCGTGAGCTTGCCGATCTCGTCGGCCTCCGCCGTGACCCGCCCCCGATCGTCGTAGGGCGACACCGGCGGAAGCCGGGCCATCTTCGCCCGCGCGAAATTGCCCAGCCGGTAGACGACGATGCGCGCCGCCGGCGCCGCGCGTTCGAGGAGGCGCGGGTCAAGGTGCAGCTCGCCGGGCCGCGGCGCCACGCTGGCGGGCGCTGCAGGCGTTGCAGCCGGCGCCTCCGCGCGCTGTCCGCCATCGGCCGCCGGCACCGCTGCTGCGGCGGCCTCCGACTGCGCCGCGGGCCCGACAGGCAGACCGACCGGGCCCGGGCCGGAGCCGGCCTCGCGCGGCGCGACTGGGTTGGGCAGCACCTCCTCAACACCACCGGCCAGCGCCACGTCCACGGAGGTCCGCGGCGCCGCGGGCGGCGCGTCGCTGGGCTTGCCGGCAGCTGCGGCGCCGCGCCGGCGGCGCTTCGGCTCCGGGCAAGCGCGCGTGTTGTGGCCACGCTTGCCGCAATTGCTGCACTTGTAGCGGGCCGCGCGCGGCATCCTCACGCGGGCCGCGCCGCGGCGAGCGCTTCGCGCACTCTCATCCGTCGGCGCAGCATGCGCGCCCTCGACACCTTCGCGCGGTGCGGCCTCGTAACTGCCGATTTCGGTCGCCATGCGCGCAACCGTAGGGCCGTCGGGTCCGCTATTTTAAATCTGGACAGTGCGCGCCCCACGAGTAGGGACACCGCACCTTCCGTTCTCATCAGGCCCACGCCGATCGTCGTCACGCCGTAGTAATAGCCGCTCGGCTGCTCCCCCGGGCCGCCGCAGATCTCGCACAGCCGCACCATTTCTTGCCAGCAGCGTTCATGGCCACCCAACACCAGCCGCCGCTTCCACGTTTCGGCGCGCTGACACCACCAGCACACGCCCCACAGCTTCGGCCTCGACGTGTAAGTCACGCGGCATCCTCCTCACCACCGGTGCGCGCCAGCGCCGGCGTCTCGACGCGCCCACGCTTGGCCAGCTTCAGCGACAGCCGATCGTGAAAATCGTCGGGCGCCACGCGGGCGCGCAGCTCGGCCAGCACGCGTTCTACCAGGCGCGCATCCTCGACACGCTGCAGCCGGCCGCGCTCGCTGGGATCGTCGTGCTGCACGTTGACCGGCTTCAGGCCCAGCAGGCGCGCGGCGGCCACCATCGACCCGAGCCCCTGACGGATGATCATCTCCAAATCGTCGACCACGCGGCGCCGTCGCACCGCCGGCGTGGCGTAGTCGACAAATCGAGCGTCACCGACCGCCAGCCACCACGGGTGCACGTCCCAACGGGAGCGGTTGTGGTCGCTGCCGTTGCGCACGCGCAGCGACAGCCACGGCGCCGTCCGGCGCTTCGCATGCTCGTCGTCGGCGCGCCCCCGGGCAAACCACGCCCAAAGCGCATCCAGCTTGTCGGGCTCGAACGCGGTCACGCCGAGCTCGCGCAGCGCGCCGCGGCGCAGCTGCACCTCGACGCGCCAGACCGCCGCGGCCGGATCGTAGCCAGGTTGACGCGCCCACACCTCGCGCATCCACGCCTTGCCGTTGACGGCAATTTCCAGCGTCTTCAGGTAGACGCGGGCGATCACATCGCCCGCGCCGATGCTGTATCCGGTGAAGCGCTCGCCGGGCCGCCCGTGCCGCCTCCGCCACTCGCGCCCCGCCGTCGCCTTGCCGCGCCCGGCCGCGTCGCCGTCTTCTGCGAGCCAGCCCACGCCGGCGTTGCGCACCGGCCGCGCCCGGCACAGCAGGCGCCCGTTTTCCTCGTCGGTGCCGCGGAAGTCGATTCCCTGCACGTCGGCCGCCAGATCCATTCGGGCGACGTGCTCTTCTACGATGTCGGCCGCCTCCCCGGTCTCCGGGTCCATCGTCACTTCGCGCGCGGCCTCGCGCGCCGCGCGCACCCACCCATCCCAGCCGGCCGACCACAGCCCGTGCGCGGACGACTCGCACCGAACGAGCGGAGATCCCTTCGGCCGCTCGTTCGGTGCGACGGTCAAGATGTGGTCGCCGTCGAGGGCGTTCAACATCCACCGGAAGGGAGGCCGCGCGAAGTGCGACACGTTCCACAGGCGCCCGGCGAGCTCGATTTGTACTGGCGGCGCCTCGCGCGCGCGCCGGCGCTCTTCCGCCTCGACGCGTTGCTCCTCGAGGCGCCGCTCCACAGACAGCGGCAGACCGCCGACCGCACAGGCGCTCACCCGGTCTCCGCCCGCTGCCCCTCGAGGAGCGGGCGGAGACCAGGTGAGCGACAGCGTGTCGACGCCGGCCGCCAGGATGAGCGGGTGCGGGTCCACGTCAGCGCCTAGAACGGGATGTCGTCGTCGTGGCCGTCGTGGTCGCCCGGCGGCGGCGCGCTCGGCTGCGCGCCCGCCGGCTCCTCGATGGGCGGAACGTTGTCACCACCGGCGCGCGGCCGGCGCGGGAACACGCACAGCAGGCGGCCACGGATGACGGTCGCGTATCCCTTGCTCCCGTCGGGCTTGTCCCACGTGCGGTAGCAGATCGTCCCCTCGACGTGCACGAAGCTGCCCTTATGGCACACCTTCGCGGCGCGCTCAGCCCAGCCGTCCCAGAACTCGACGGTGTGCCACTCGGTGGGGGCGCGGAGCATCGCGCCCGTCTTCTTGTCCGGGTACTCCTGCCCGCCGGTGGCCACCCGCAGCCGGCACACCGCCTTGCCGCCGCGGGTGTACTGGAAGTCGGGCTCGGCGCCGAGATTGCCTTCGATCTGCGCCCGGTTCACGCGACGCCCCCGGGCATCCACTGCACGATGGTCGCGCCCCCCTCCCGCTGCTCCGCCGTCGGCGTGAAGCGGTGGAACGCCTCGGGGCCGTGCGGCGCCTCGTTGCAGGCCACGCCTCCCCTCGAGGCGCCGCAGACCGCCGGCGCGATGGGCTGCTGCCCGGGGATCTGCGAGGGCGCCGCGCCCGTCAGCGCGTCGGGCTGTTCGTGCCCGGCGTGCACCTCCGCCGGCTTGCAGCTCATGTCACCGGCCGCGCCGCCGCCGGGCCCCTTGTCGCCGCCGCCGCCGAGCTTGGCCAGCCCCTGGAAGAGGTTCAGGAGGTCGGCGAATTCCTCGGGCCGGACGAACGCCGGCGCCTCCCGCACGTAGCTGCGCGCGGTGTCGAGCCCAAGCTGCGCGGCCCGCACGGTGTCACCGGGCACGAGCTCGCGCCGCGCCGCGATGCCCGACAGGATGCCCGACGCCACGGCCCGCGCGAACGCGTCGCCGCGCGCGGCGTTCACCACCTGGCGGGCGGCCGGATAGCCGAAGCGGCGGATCACGTCGATCGTGGTGCGGAGGTCCGCCGGCAACGCGGCCTCCTCGGGCAGCGGCCCGCGCTCGTCGGCCTCGTCGTCGCCGTCGGGCGCCTCCGACACGCCCACCGGCGGCGCCTCGACGACGGGCGGCACCTCGACGACCGGCGGCGCCTCGACGACGGGCGGCACCTCGAGGCCCGAAGCGGCACCGCCGGCCTCGTCGGGCGAGCGGTAGAACAGGGACAGGATGGACTTGAGCATGGTTCACGGTCCTTTCTGCCGCGCGCCATCAGGCGCCGGCGGTTGCCCTACTTGCGGCGGCTGCCGGTGGCGGCGTTGGCGCGGCGGGCGGCGCGGCGCATCCGCGGCCCGTCCACCGGCAGCAGCTCGACGGACGCCAGCAGCTCGCGCACGCGGCGCTCCGTCGCCTGCACCGCGACCACGCAGCGCGCCGCGCCCTCGCTGGCCACCAGCAATGCGTCTCGCGACTTCTGGATTTCCTCGAGGGCGTTTCGGGTCTCGCCGGCACGCGCGGCCACCTTGTTGCCGATCGCGTTGAACTCCGCCCGCGCGTCGGCGATCTGCTCCGCCATGAGGGCGCGCGCGTCCCTCGCGTCAGCGGCGCGCATGGCCGCCTCCGACGCAGCCTGCCCCGCCCGGTTGCCCTCCCTGCGGATCTGGACGTACAGCGCCTGTCCGAGGCGGCCGGCGTTCACCAGCAGCTTGCGGCCGGCGGCCAGCCCGAGCTGCGCGGCCCGCTCGAGCTCCCGCGCGGCCCCCAGCACCTCCGCCCGCGGCGCCGCGAAGCTGGGCTCGTCCTCGAGGATGGACATTTCAGCCTCGAACATCTCCTCGTTCCCTTTCGACATGGCTCCCTCCTGGTGACATTGCATGTGACATATGGTCACTTGCGGCCCTGAAAAAACCGGCAATTAAGCCGGGTTACGCGATCCCTCTGTATTGAGAACCCCCCGTGTTACCCACCCGGGGTATGCGGCCCGAAGCGGGCCGCTAAAACGCAATCCAGATTACTGAATCTCCGCCTTTCCGGCGCGCTCCGACCGCCGCTCGCAGCGGTGCGCCGAGTGCACCACCATCGTCCGCCCGTCGAAGCGCCCGCCGGTGTGGTCCTTCCGCACCGTGTCCGCCTCGACGACAAGCGGCCCAACCGCGCCGCGCATGTCGAACACCTGAAGGTCGCACCGAGGGCAGCGCCGAACGTGCTGCGTCCACCACTTCGAGATCATCGACTGCCTCGACGGTCGGAACCGACCCACCGACGCCCGCGCGCCTGGTGTTCGCTGCCCTCGACGTGCACCGCGAGCTCGCAGCGTCCCGCGCCCCGCGGGTGCCGCGCCGCACACCGCTCCGCCTCGCAGCACGCCGGACGCGGCGCATCCGCGCCGACGAGCAGCAGCAGCGACGCGGCGGCGCCCGTCACCCGGACACCACATCGCAATCGGCGGTGCCGCTCGCCGGCGTGCACCACCCGCCGATCTGGCCCGTGCGCAGGTTGACCATCCGCGCTCGCTGGCCAGCATGAGCCACCAGCCGGTGGAGCTCCGCGCGCGCGGCCTCGAGAGACATCCCTTTGGACCGTTCGTGCCGCGGCCGGCCCCGTTGACCGTTCTGCACGGCCCACTCCACGGCCCAGCTGTCAACAATTATTTCGACGTGCGGCATCAGGCCACCAGGTGGATCCGACATCCCCGACGGCGCGGGAACTTCCAGCGCGCGCGGTTCAAGTTCCGCTTGAGCTTGCGCTGCAACTGCGCGGCCTCGCGGCGCTCCTCGAGTGCAGCCACGCGCTCCTCCGCCTGCCGGCGCCGGCGCCCCACGAACCACCGCACCACCGTCACCAGCGAGACGACGGCCACCAGCCAAGCGACCATCGCAGCGACGGAAAATGCCAGCAGCGCCAGCACGCTAGGGCCCCCCGTCGTAGCCGCGGCACGGACACGGCGAGCACCCCTTGCCCGGGTCGCAATAGCAGCCGACGAAACCGCCGCGCCACTCGCCCCAGCAGCATTGGCACACGCCGGGCGCGATCTGCTGCTGGCACGCGACCCGCGGGCACCACCACGCAGCAATATCGACGGGCGCCACCAGGTCGTGCGCCGGTGCGAGATCCGCCGGCCGCCCCAGGTCGAACACCTCGACGGCCAGATCCGGATCACCGGGAAGCCCGTCTTCCCCGGTCACAACGAGATCCGGCGGGCCCTCGAACACCAACGCCATGTCCGGCCGCCGAGTCAGATCGGGCAGCTCGTCGCCGCCTCCGCTGCCCTCGAACAGCGGATTTTCCGCGGTGCAGCTCGTCGCAAGCAGCAACACCAGCACGGCCAGCCACCAGAAACCAGCCACCACCCACAGCACGCGTCGGCTCATTTTCCGCCTTTCAGGAAGTAGGGATCCGCCACCACCAAGCCCGCGGGCGTGGCCACCACATGACGCGGCCGGCGGCCGGGAACGACGAGGCCGCGCCGCATCGCAGCCGTGACCGTCTGCGGGTCGACCCGGTTGATCGGCACCTCGCCGGCGGAGGCGGCCAGCACCAAGCGCAGCGTCGCGCGGCGCGGCTTCGGCGCTGCGGCGCTCACGGCCGCACCTCCGGGCACGTCTTGGCGCTGTGCCCCAGCTTCCAACACCGGCGGCAGCGATAGGGCCGCGTTGCAGCCGGGCGCCGCGCCCGGTAGGCCGCGAGGGTGCGCGCGTTGTGGGCAACGCGGCGCAGCTCGACGACGAGCCGCGAGCGGTCGGGCCCGGTGCACGTCGGCGCCTTGTGCCCCTCGACGCCACACCGCGAGCAGCGATCGGCACCTCCGTTGCGCCCCATCGCCTTACTCCCGCCCCCGATGGTCTTCACCTGCCGCGGCCCGGCACACCGGGCAGCTGGTGCACTCCGGTGCGGTGGCGCGGCCGAAGGCGACGCCAGCCGCGGCGCCGAACATGGCAAAGGCGACCAGCGCCAAGGAGAGCGCCAACCGCGTCAACTCGGGCAGCAGCGCCACCGCGCCCTCGTGATCAAGAACAAAGCACCCGACGATGGCGGCGGTCCCGACGATGAGCAGGTTGCCGATCGCGCGCATCACTCCCGCTCCGGCTGGCAGGCTTCCTTGATCACCTGGCAGACTGCGAGCAGGCCGCGCGCCTCCGCCTCAAGGACGGCGCGCCGGTGCCAGCGCCACCACGGCAGCGCGTCGCGGCGCCGCAGCAGCACGCCCGCCGCCTTGGCGAGGTGCGCGCGAAGGACCAACGGCCGCAAGATCTCGGGCGCGCCCGGCTCGGACTGCGACAGCAGCGGCCACGCGGCCGTGAACGACTGGCACGCCTCCCGGTGGCCGTCACGGTGCGCCTGCACCGACAGGCCGCAGCGGGTGCAGATGATCGGCAACGTCTCCATCGACGCGTCGATGATGCGGTGTCCGGTCTCGTCGAACATGCTTCACTCGCCCTCAGGTTGGTTCGCAGGCACTTCAGTCCCTCACCACCGGCAGCAGCGGCACGAACGCGTCGCCGACGAACGCCCACACGCCAGGTGCCACGTCGTGCTCCCCCTGCACCACCAGGCGCACCGAGCCGTACGCTTTCCAACCGGCAGCGGCGACGAGCTGCACCACGCGCTCCGGCTGAAAATAGTTGAACCCGGCACCCCAGCAATCCCACTGCGGACGCCTGCTGCCGCCCCAGCCGTCGAGATAGCCGACATCCTCCAGGCGATACCCGGCCTCTCGAAACAGCTGCTCGTTCAGACCGCACAAAGCCGCCTTGTCGGCGCTGGCGTCGCAGAACAGCAGCACGCTGGTAACGCTGCTCATGGTGACTCCCCGTCGGAATGGGACTCAAGCCGCCGGCCGCAGTCGGTGCAGTGGCCGTGGACCGTCGGATGCGGCTCGTCGGCGTGCTCCACCTCCTCGGGCAAGCAGTTGCACGTGTCGAGGAGCGTGCCGCAGCGCAAGCAGTGGTCGTGCGCGCAGCGGAGATCGTCGCAGCCGGTGCCCTCGCCGTCGCAGGTCTCGCAATCGCCGCTCCTGGTGAGCGCTCCACCGCAGGCGCCGCACGGCTCCTGCGTTTTCGGCGGGTATTCGATCAAGCGTCACCCCCGCCCGTCGAGGGTGACACCCTGCCGCTATCGCACTCGTCCCCCGCGGTGCAACGCCCGTTCACGTCGTCGGAGCAGCCAAGGCAAAGCATGCGGTTCTCTCGGTCGGTGCGGTTGTCGAGGCAGGCGTGCGCTCCGCACAGCGGCGCGCCGCAGCGGCAGCACTCGTAGTGCGGCGCGTTCGCACACAGCGGCGACGGCTCGATGCGGGTGTCACCCGCGCACGCGCTCAAGGCCGCCCCCCGTCGCGTCGCGCCATCTCGGCCTCGGCGCAGGCGAGCGCAGACCGCCCGAAGCGCGAGCCGCTGATGCTGCGATTGGCGTGCGGCGTCGAACACTGGCAGGTCCAAACGATCGCGCCCCCGTCGTCGCGCAACACGCCGCGATAGGCGTAGCCGAAAAACTTGTTGCCGAGGCGCGCCGTTCCCGCGCGCATCACTCCCGCCCCTCGCTGCCTGACTCCCGGCCACGCTGGGACGCCAACACCACCGCGGGCGGGTTGCGGCGCACGAAGTCCTGGTAGCGGGCGAGGCGAGCGTCGCCGGCATTCTACCATCGCGGTGCCGTGTTCCTCCCGCCCGGTATGGCAGTCGGCGACGGCGCGCCCCTCGCGGGTGATATGCACCACGGAGGCGCCCCAGCGCACCAGGCCGCGCCGCTCCAACGCGAACGCCGTGCGGTCGGGCAGTGAGCCGATCGGCCAAGTGCCGTCAGGCTCCCGGTTCACCACCAGCAGCCACTTGATCATTTCCCGACTGAGCGACCTCACCATCGGACGGCGCGGCTTCACGACTCACCCTCGCCCGTCGAGGGTGACACCCTCGTAAAGCCATCGTCGAGCATGCGCGCCACCGGGTTGCCGACGATCGCCACGCCCACGATCTCCGCCTCGCGCGCCAAGCCGACCGCGAACAATCCGCCTTGCGGTGGCCGATGATGCCGGTGGTACCGCTCGACGAAGGCGCGCGCCTCTCGGAGCGTCGTAGGGACGATGCGGATCACCCGTTGCCCCCGGATGACTCCCGGCCACGCTGCGACTCCGCCGCCGCCGCGCGGTTGCAGCTGTCGCAGTAGCCGCAGCCGTCGCCGTCGCAGCTGTCGGAAGACTCCTCGCCACGCCGGGAGCCCGCGTCGGGCTCTTCCCACAGCAGCTCGCGCACCACGCGCAGCCCCTCTTGAATGTTCTGCTGCACGTCCGCCCGCCTCCTCTTGAGCGCTTCGATCTGCGCGTCGATCTCTTCACGCTGTCCGCGCAGCTCACGCAGCCGCGCCGCGATTCGGTTCAGGTCGTTTCCCGGCAACACCTTCGGGCCGCGCCTCACGTTGAGCCCTCAGACGATGCAGCGACGCGAAGCATCGTCCGCAGCGCTTCGATCTTCGTGGCGCCGCGCCCCACCACATAAGGCAGCGGCGGGCGCAGCAGGTACACGGCGAAGGACTCGCCATCGTCGTAAATCCTGGTCACCACGCGCGCACCACTTGGCAGCGTGGCGTCGCTCATCATCCGCGAGCAGCCGACGCTCACCGGCTCCCCCCCGTGGTTCGTGCAGAGCCACCGGCCGCCCACCTTCCGCCACCCGAACGCCTGAGGCTCACGGCTCGTTCGCTCGCAGAACCCGCACGCCTGGCGAGCGCCGCGCAGCGGCTTCCGCGGCTCGCTGGTGAAGTTCCATCCGCACTTGGGATCGCGGCACGTGCTGTTGAGCAGCCGACCAACGTACGATCCCGGCTCCGGGTCTCTGTTCAAGTTGCCCGGCCCGCCGCAGATCGGGCACCGGTCTTTCACTTCCAGCTTATGCATCGACGATCTCCGACGACGGAGCATCGGCAAACTCGGCAGGTGCATCCGCCACCAGCGAAGCAAGGCGCCGCACGTAGGCCCACACCTCACGGAGGTGCGCCGTCGATTCGCCCCGCTGCCGCGTGAACAGCGCCAGCCGCGCGAAGTCGAGGCAGACCAACATGGGCGCCTCGAGATCGAACCACCGTTGCAGCAGGCCGGCCCGCGTCGGAGCGCTCGTGTCGTGAAGGATGTTGGCGAACACCTTGCCCCCCAGCACCGACACGCCGGCGGACTCCCCCGGCTGCTGCTCGACGAGCGGCAGCAGCGCAGCCAGCGCCTCGCGAACGAGATCGCGATCTGCCGGGGACAGGTCCATGGACGGGCGTTGCAGTTGCCGCAGCGCGCGCACCGCCACCCATGCGATCTCGCGTTCGGTGCTCAGCATGAGCTGCCCCCCGTCGAGGGGTGGGCCGCGCGGCCACGGAGCCCACCTTGCCAAGGTGGACGTCGCGGGTTCAAATCCCGTCTCCCGCTCCACGCGGTGTGAGGCTGGCCGATCGGCTGCTGCACGCCTCGAATCCTGCGCCGATTTTTTCCGGCGGCGCAACTGCGACCTTTTGCGTACCGCCGTGCAAAGAGTTGCGAACTATGCAACTTTTGCATATTGACCGGCGCGTTGTTTTGTGCGTCGAGATTCATCACGCGCTCCGTTTGGGCGTTGACTTTTGCTCCGTCATGTGATTCTCGACGGCGGAGCGCGCCACTTTCACGGCGCTCCACAGCGAGGCGCCCCACGTCCGGGCCCGCTCGAGCGCTTCGGCAAGAGGTCGAACCACGGTCGCCGGCGGCGCGGCCGGGGCCTCGCTTCCGGGCGGCGCCAACAGCACCGCATCTCCGAAGCGCACTGCGCGGCGCCCCCGGGCCAGGTGTTCGGGCAGCAAGTGCGAGTAGATCTCGGTGACCCGCTGGTGGCTGTGCCCGAGGATGCGCGCGAGCAGCAGC
Organism: uncultured Gammaproteobacteria bacterium; assembly: GCA_964443315.1. GTDB lineage: Bacteria > Patescibacteriota > Patescibacteriia > 2-12-FULL-60-25 > 2-12-FULL-60-25 > JAGOTP01. The sequence continues at coordinate 2,938 of CAYUCP010000014.1, read as the reverse complement.
AGATCGGGCGTGGTCGCCAGGAAGTGCAAGGCGTAGGTGTGGCGAAGCGTGTGCGGCCCGCCGACGATGCCCGCCGCCTCTCGGGCCCGGTCAAAGGCGCGCTGCGGCCAGACCGCGTATTGCCCGCCCTTGCGGTTTGGGAACACGAAGCGAGAGGCCCGCGGCAGCGTCGGCAGCAGCGCCGACAGCACGTCATTGATCGGCACTTCGCGCACCCGTGCGCTCTTGGGTGTCCAGAGGTCCGCGCCGTCTTCCTCGTCGGCGAGGGTGGAGATCTCCACCACGCCGCGCGCCTCATGAACCTTGTCCCAGGTGAGCGCCAGCGCTTCCGCCTTGCGGCAACCGGTGTTCGCCAGGAATACCAGCAGCGGGACGAGTTCCGGCGACAGCTGCCGCGCCTGGTGGATGAGCTGTTCGACTTCGGCCGCGGTCCACAGCTTCACCCGCCGCGCCCGGCTGGCGCGCTCGGGCAACATGCGGAAGCGCAGCCCCACCGGCTCGCCGGCCTCGCGGGCGTAGCTCACCAGGACCCGCAGCGTGCGCAGCGCGGCATTGACGCTGACGGGCCGGATGCCTCCGGCGATGCGGGCAGCGGCCCACGTCTCGACTTCGGCGCCGGTCAGCTCGACGAAGGGCCGATCGCCGAACGCCTGGCGAAGGTCGCGCAGCTCGTAACGCCGGCGGGACCAGGTGGACGCCGAGAGCCGGAGCCGGGCGTGCGGTTCGTAGCGCGTGATCCACTCGGCCAGAGTCCCACCCATGCTGCGTTAGACGTGCGGTCGGGTGGCTCATTCACCAGTCCGGCGGGTGACACCCACCCGCGCCCCGTTGGGGCGCGCCCTCCCGCCCGCGGGAGGGAAAGAGACCCCCTCAGAGGCGCGCCCACGGGCGCGCCGCAGAGGCCCACCGGGAGCCCGCGCGGGCAGCCGCCTCCGGGGCGCAGCCTGATGGTTCGGCGGAGCGGCCGGAAGCCGTAGGGCTTGAAACGCAGCTCGCCCGCTTGAGGCCGGGCCCGTCGGCGGTGCCGCGCGGGCTCCCGGTGGGCGCCGGGTCTCTCGGGGGTCGTGAGAGGCCCAGCCTCAAGCGGGCGAGCAAGTGGAATCGGACCCGAAAATGGGCCGGCTGTCAAGCCTTGCGTGTGGGTGGGGATGAAAAATCAGCGGGAGGCGGTGCGTCGGTCGCGTTCGACGGCTTCCTCGGCGGACACGCGCGCCTCGAGCTCCGCCACGCGGCGATCGATGGTCTGGAAACGCTGTTCGGAGCCGCGGACGACGGTCGCGATTTCCTCAAGGCGCGCTTCCATGGCGCCCATGGCGCGCGCCATGAACACGAGCGGCGTCAGCACCGCCAGCAGCGCGCCGACGCGGGCTGCGTGCTCGTACCAGGGCGTTTCGCGCATCCGCGTCATTCGCGGTTGAAGCCACCGCCGACGGGGTTGATCTTGCCGTTCACGAGCTCGAACGGGCGATCGGGGCCGGCTTCGACGCGAGGCACGCCGACCGCATCGTTGGGCGGCGGCCGGTCGGCGGGCGGAAGGCTGTTGCCGGCGGGCGGCGGGTTGATGCTCTTCTGGGCCGCGGTTTCCGGCGCCATCATGTCGGCCACCAGGTAGCCCACCACCACAGCGAGCGCGAACGTCAGCAGCTTGCGATCTCCGTCCATGTCGATCCTCGGGGCGCGCTAGGCGCCGGTCTTGGGCAGGAAGGGGACACCACCAGGCGGCGGGATGAGCAGCCCGATCGGATGCCAGAAGTCGGCCTCTTCTCCACCGTCCCGCTCGTAGAGCTGCTGCACGCCGTCACGCCAGGTCACCACCACAGTGCCGTCCGGCTGCGCTGCCTTGCTGCGGATGCCCTTGTGGAAGTCCATGGCCGGGCCAGCGTAGCGCACGGCCTCTTCGTCGTGCCAGTAGCCGAGGCGCGCGCCGTCGAGCGGATCGGGTGGCGCCGTCAGCCGAACAGCGAGCGCGCCGGCAGCGAGCGCGCCGGCGTGGATCCACTGCTTGCGGCTCGCGAAGTAGAGCGCGCCGGCGGCGCCGGCGAGCGTGGCGAGCGTGCGGACGGGTGACATCACGAGGCCCCTTGCAGGCGCGGTGCGCCCGGGTGAAGGTTGTCGCCGGGAGCGCGTCTCAGCGCGCAATAGGAGGTGTGTCGATGGTGCGAGGCATGTTGGTAGCAATGGCGCTGCTGCTCGGCGGGTGCGTGTCGGAAATCACGTCCTACGTGCGCGACGTGTGGATCGACGGCAAGGGGCGAATTGTCGTCGAAAAGTGCGTGCTGACCAGAACCGAACTCGGGTACAATATCTACTCGGTAAATGCGGGCGGGTGCGACGAGGAACTTGTCCAGCAGCGCCGCCCCGTCGCGCCCGCTGGCAGCTTGCAAGGCGCGCCGTAGCGTCGCCAGGCGGATGCACTGCTCCACGCTCAGGGAGCGCGCCAAGACCAGCGTCGCCAATTCGAGCGACGCGGCGATTCGATCCTCCGTCGAGCCGTGGACCAGTGCGTTCACGTCTTCCGTGACCGGCCGCACCATCGGCGACGCGTTTTCCGCCACGCACTGCGCCACGTCCACCGCCTCAGGCTGCGGCCCGGCGTTGTGAGCGCAGCTCGCCAGCCCCATTACCAGACCCACCACCAGCAGTCTGATCGCACGCGTTTTCATGGCCTCTGCTCCACGTGTACAGGGTTGAGCGGCAGCGGCACCGGTTCGTCGCTCGGCGGCGCCTGCTGCGGCCACAGCTGGCGCGTGTACTCGGCCCCTTCGGGCTGGCCGGGCGCCTCGTTTTGTCCGTAGCCGAGTGGCATTTCGAGGCGCGGCGCCCCCGGGTTGCGCTTGGGCGCCCGGGGCGCGTCGGCCTCGGAGGCATCGCCAGGCGCGCCCGGCTGGCCGCTGTTGGGCTCGCCGGCGCTGCCGGGCCCACCGATGGCGGGGGCGGT
>CAYUCP010000013.1:0-19602 GCA_964443315.1 uncultured Gammaproteobacteria bacterium | reverse complement strand
TGTGCGTTGCGTCGCTTTATCAAGCAAGAGAAGATCGATCTGGTCTACTCGACCTTAAATGAAGCGAATGCGCTTAGCCGGTTGTTGAGTTTGTTTGTTCCAGCCCGCATCAGATTCATTATCCGCGAAGCAAATACGGCTGAGAAAAAGACATGGAAATTTAAATGGTGGGATCGGGTGACGAACCGGAGAGTCGATCACGTCATCGCTGTGTCGAGCGAGGTTCGTAGGTCCTTGCTTCGCTACGATGCACGTCTTTCTCCGAAGGTCAGCGTTTTATTGAACGGCGTGTCTATTCCGAGCGAAGCTCATGTGTCGAGCGGATCGGTTCTTCAGCTGTTAACGGTTGGTCGTTGCGTGGAGCAGAAGTGGCAGATGGGCCTTTTGCAAGCGTTGAAACAGCTTGTAAGAAAAGACATTGGTCCGTTTCAGCTTCATCTGATTGGAGATGGAGTGTTGAAGAAGGAGCTTGAAGCTTATGTTCACGAGGCGGGCCTTGAGTCGGTCGTCCGTTTCCACGGACACGTGCCGCCTCCCGAAGTGGTCCCATTCTTTCGATCAGCAGATGTCTTTCTTCTTAGTTCTCTCTGGGAAGGGTGTCCGAATGTGCTCTTAGAAGCGATGTCGTACGGAATTGCTTCGGTCGCGACGAATGTGGGGGGTGTGCCGGATCTGATTACTCACAACGAAACGGGATTCATTGTTCCTCCGAAAGATGTAACCGCTCTTGCCGAAGCGCTTGAGCGTCTCATGAAAGACGTTGGCCTGCGTGAGCGATTGGGTGAAGCGGCGAGAAGTCGCGCAACGCATGAGTTCGCCTTCCCTATTCATATGGAGCGATTACTTGCCATTTTCTCCTCTGTTCTTCATTCTTCTTCTGTATGAGTCTCAATACGCTTTTGAAGCGGAGTCCGAAAATCACCAAGTTTTTGCTCGATCGATTTATCCGCTTGCATAACTATAGCTACCACAAGATTTCGGAGTACGCATCGGCGCTTGAGACGGGGATCCATCCGAAGCATGCGATCATGGATTATCATCGGTTCTTTGCTGATCGGATTGAGTCACATGAACGAGTGCTAGATCTTGGGTGTGGAAATGGCTTCCTTGCCTACGACATGGCTGCGAAAGCGAAGCAGGTCGTTGGAATTGATATTCGTGAAGCGAATGTTGCGAAAGCGAAAAAGCGCTTTTCGCGAGATAATCTAGAATTTTTAGTAGGAGATGCAACGGTCTATCCATTTACCGAGCGCTTTGACGTCATCGTGCTCTCGAACGTCTTGGAGCATATCGAGCATCGCGTCGCCTTTTTACAGAGCCTGAAGAAGGTGAGTTCGAAGATTCTGTTCCGCGTCCCCATGATTGATCGTGACTGGACAGCGATGTATAAAAAACTTCATGGGTACGACTATCGCTTAGATAACACCCATTTTATCGAGTATACGCTTGAAACGCTCCAAGCTGAGCTCAAAGAGGCAGGCTGGAAGCTTACATCGTATCAAGTGAACTGGGGTGAGGTGTGGGGCGTGATGGAAGTTGTCTAGTTGAAGCTATGCGGTTCCTCTTTTTGATGCCGCGTTTGCATAACAATTATTACGAATCGCTGAAAGAGCTGTGCATACATGGTCATGAGGTGCGGGCCGCTGTCTTATACACCATTCCAACCGAGCGTCACGATGTAGTCGAGCCGATCGTGCTTGGGTATTCGAGTCTGTATCGTCTGATAAAACGGTTGTTTCATCGTGAAACAACCTCTCTTTTGAAGGACAGATTTGAGCTACGCTACGGGTTTCCGCCAATCACCCACTTGTGGCGTGTGATGCGTCAAAGCCGGGCAGACGTGGTGGTGATCAAAAACATCGATAGCAGCTTCTCTTTGTTAGGATTGGTTTTTGCTCGTCTCATGGGAAAGAAGAGCATTGTTCATCTACAAATTGATAAATACCGTAAGCAACCAAAAAGCGGTCTGGTGGCCTTCTCCGATCGCTGGTTTAAGGCAAAGGTGATCACGCCGTTGTTAGGTGATCCACGGTATCCAAATCAGAATACAAATTTATATTATATTCCATTTTCACATGCGGTGGATGCGACTCCTGTTAACCGAGCAGGGAGAACGGGTCCAGTTCGCATTCTCTGTGTTGCCAAATTTCAAGCGCGAAAAAACCAGCAATTGTTACTTCAGGCGTTACAGAAGATGAAGGCGGATTTCTCGTACGAACTCCACTTAGTTGGACAGCGCGGCGAGCCAGAGCAGCTAGAGTTGATTCAACGTCTGATTCGAGAAGCGGGTCTTGAATCGCGTATTTCCATTCGCCTCGATTTGTCATGGTCAGACATGCAGGCTGAGTACCGCTGGGCAGACATGTACGTATTACCAAGCGCTCGTGAGCCGGCAGCTGTTTCCCTGCTAGAAGCGATGAGTTTTGGATTGCCTGTGATCTGTTCCGATCAAAATGGAACAAAATGCTACATCGTCGAAGGAGAGAACGGATCGGTATTCCGATCAGGGGACGTGGAGGATTTGGTACGCGCTCTTTCTACTGTCGCCTCGGATCGTGAGCGTTTACTCTCGATGGGGGAGCGAAGTCGAGCATTGGTCGAAGAGCGCCATGCCCCAGAAAAGACCTACGAAGCGTTTATGCGAGTTGTTTCAGCGTGAGATAGGTGGCAGAGGTTTTGCGGTGTACGACTGAATCACGAGCGCGTAAAATGATGGGTGATTCGTGTCTTTTGTACGAAGATCGTCGCGGAGCGCCTGTTCGCCGGCGGTTTTGTACGCTTCGGCTTGTTCTTTGCGTACATCGCGTGTTTTACGCAAAAAACCTTGGAAAATAAAGTCACGGTGCACTTGAATGCTGGCTTCTGCGCCAAGTGTATACACGGCAAACTGTGAGGTCGTACGGTCGAATGACTTGAGTAGTTTTGCGATCGTGCGGGGCGTATATTGGCGAATTCCATGAAATGGATACAGCGAATAGGTATCCGCGGCGGGGAATAGATGGACCTGTATCGTTGGCTGCTCCCGGCGTTCGATGAACTCTTGGAGTTGTTCAAAGAAGGTCACGTCTTCTGGAATGTGTTCGAGCGCTGACTGGCTCAGAATAAAGTTTGTTTTGTCTGAAAAGAATGGGCGAATATCTTTTCCTTGAAAGCGATGAAATTGATAGAAGTTAGGACGCTCTGTCTGCAACTTTTCCCAGAGCGGATTCGCTTCTACATCGATACCAGTATACGAAGCGAGGCGATTTCCTGAATGTGTTTCAAGAAACGGCCCATAATTCCCCGCGCCACAACCAATATCAAAGGCATGGATCTGTCCGTTCAATTGTGTTTGTATTTCTGCCCAAGGGAGGCTCATCCAAAACAGATTACACAGCTTCCGCGAAGGTGAATCCTGTGGGTTAAGGAAGGGGAACAGTGGTTCAGGCTCACGATGAGTGAAGGGCTGAACCTGAAATACGGAACGATCGCTGGGCGTTGAACACAAGTTATTTGCTTTATTTATCGCTAAGTAAAGCAACTTTACCGGATGCGAGAGGCCTTGGTATGGATCGAGCGTGTGGTAAGACGAGGATTGTCGCGTAAACCAAGACATAGGTTAGAAGAGGGTCACGAGCTTACGTCCAAGACGCGAGGAATAGAGACTCCAGTAGAACGGCATCCAACGCTTGGTTGTGCTCATGAAGTGTAGAATGGTGCGTTGTTTTGTGTGCAGTAAATCGAAACGACTTCTCGGTCGGAAATTGTACCGATCGCATGGTAAGAGGAGAACTCGTGTTCCGTCTGGAATCGTTTTGACGGTATCCTCCTCTGGCAACGCTTTTGGATCAAGCGCGCAGCACTCTTGAAGAGCTGACTGGTCTCCCCACCAGACAGCTTGATCTGAATAGCTCGTTTCGAAGGTCTCTAGGAATTTACGGAAAAACGTAATTGCTTTTGTGCGATGACTTCCATGAATAAACATGAGCCCGCCATTAATCGGCATGTCTTTGCTTGGGCGGTAGGTGAGTCCGATATCAAAATCGCGTGAAATAATCGAATCAAGCGATTGATTCAAGATCATGTCAGTATCTACAAAGGCGATGTGATCATCGTTGGTGTGTGCCTCGAGAAACGCTAGTTGAAGTTTCGTTCTTGAGAGAATGATCTGACGGCTATCGACTGCCCCACGTTGAATCTGTACGGACGAATCCTTCAGCTGAAATTCAGTTCGTTCATCGGTCAGAATGGTTTTTTTAGAGCCTGGGTGATGGATGTCGATCGATGCAAAAAGAATATCGATCATCGTTTTATGATCGACTTCTGATGCGTGATAGGAGAGATACCAACGAATCTTTTCCGAGGTATTCAGTGTTTTTGCTTCTCCTTTTCCATCAGTTTGCTTCTTAAGATCAACGTGATACGTCACGAAGTGGATCATAGGCTACGGCTTGATCCCAAAGGCCACGGCATACGGGTTTGGGTAGCGTCGAACGAGGCGAATGTCCTTCTGTTCGTAGCCGTCGAGCATGAGTTCTTCGATCGTTTGTAAGCTGAAACGATAGAAGTCGGCGTGGTAGCTGATGCCGTGAAGATGGTAGGTGAGCGTGGTGTGGAAGCGGTCGGTTTTCAAGCGAAGATAGACGGGAACGCCAACCACGAACATGCCCCCCGGTTTTAGCACGCGCTTAATTTCCTCAATCGATTTCCAGAAATATTTATCATGCTCGAGAACGGAGCAGGACATGATGCAGTCGATGCTCGCGTCGGCGAATGGGAGTTGGTTGGTGTTGCCGGTAACGATTTCGTAGCCAGCGAGTGCCTGTTTATCGCGTTCGTCGAAGCTTAAGTTGAGCGCGATTTTACGAGATGATTTGAAAACATCTAAGCCCAAGAGACTCCAGTGATAGGCGCCAACCTCGACCACGGCTTCCGGCGGTTTGCCGGAGTACTGCTTGTTCAAAATTTCTTCAAAGGCGGTAAAGACTTTCGGGCTCATAGGGTGGGTTTTAATTTCTCAATAAATTGCTGCATCGTCTCAAAGTGGGTGCGGGCATTTGAACGATAGACCTCGAAATCATACCCAAGATCACGTTCAATGTCTCGGTAATCGAGTAACGGGAACTTGAGGTAATCCGCAAAGCCCGCTGAACGCTCATCAACGGGTACTAAAAACGAGCGTTTTGCGCGACTGAGACAGTAGACATGCGCATGGAGACGGCTCCCGATGTGGAGATCGCAGTCTTCGTAGAAGTTCATGCAGGCGTCTGCATCGGGCGGCTTTACCACCGTGATTCCAAGCGATTCGGCGTAGCGATAGAAGGCTGGCGCCGTGTGCTGAGCTTGTCCAAAGAACCGGCCGATTTTCTCTCCGAGCGACTCTTCGGAGTAGTCCTGATGCAGCACTAAGAAAAGCTTTGCCTCTGGAAAACGCTTCACGACAAAATCTACCGTTGTTTTTTCTCGCTCCCACCAGTCGCCACGTTCTGTGATCGTGATCGCGATCTTGTTGGGAGTTGTGGTGAATGGTTTTCCAGAAAGAAGTGGTTCATCGTAAATAACTGGGCAGCCAGTCATGACGAACTTCCCTGTAAGTTCTGGGAGCTCGCGTTCGAGATAAGCGACAGTCCGAAAACAGCGCCAAGAGCTCTGTGAGATGCGGGTGTGCATCTCGCGAAGGATAGCCTTTGTTTCTTCGGACATCTTGCTTTTATCGGTTGCAACGCCACGCACACCGACACCAAATGGAATGATCGGCACGGTGATCTGTCTAAAGAGATCAAGCGTTCCGCCGGGAACAATGGTGTAGTAGTCATTTAACTGATTTGCACCAGCGATGATGAGCGCGTTTGTTTGGTTGATGGTGCGAATATCGTCAGCGCTCAGTGGAGCGCGTGTCGAAAATACCGCCTGACAACCTTCTGGGCCGAGATGTTGTTTTACGCGCGCCAAAATGAACCCGTCTCCTAAGTTTACTTTCTTGGTCTTCTGTAAGTTTGGTGGAACGAGGTAAGGGCTAAGGACAGAATAGGCCATACAGATTATACGTAGAAAAAGACAGAACCGCTGGTGCCAATCCGTTCAAGGGCGGGCTTTAGGGAGCGCGAAGCGAGAAATTCGTCGACTGCCTGTTTACAGCCTGGCCAGCTGCCATAGTCATCGATAATCACACAGCCACCTGGAATGACCTGGTCATAGAGTGATTCAAGGCACTGCTTGGTTGACTCGTACCAATCCCCGTCAAGTCGAAGAAGAGCTATTGGTCCAATCTGAGACGCGTTCTGAGGTAGCGTATCTTGAAACCAGCCCTTTACGGCGTGCATAGGCTCCCAAGAGAGCTGAAGCGAGTCGAATAGCGCTCGAACCTCTTCGATGGTCGCTGGGCTCGGATTTGTCTCATATTCTTTCATCGCCTTCTCTCCATCCTCCGGCTTTGGCTTTGGAAGTCCCTCAAACGAGTCAAAAAGCCACATCTGGCGAGCGGGTTGATACTTTTGACTTGCTGCCGCCATGACTGCCGCACAGCCACCTTTCCAGACGCCGCATTCCACAAACGCACCCGGAACCTTACGTTTTTCTAAGTCACTCACGATATCGTAGAGCTTGTAAATGCGCGATTCGCCCACCATGCTCCAAGGCTTTACCTGCTGGTAGAGCTTCCATTTCGGCCAGTTCTGCAGTCGGTTGAGCCAAAGAGAGATGTTCATACGGTGAGAGAAGAGTTCGGACTAAGCAGGAGTAGTATGGATTCTCGACGCGTGAAAATCAAAGGAGGCGTCCTGTTCCAGGAGAAGACTGAGATTGAAGATTCTCCAGAGAAGATCGTGGTCTTTGGTTTTTTGGATATGAGCAATCGCCTCGGTTGGACGAATGAACTCGCTGATCTTGTCTGAAGCGCGAATCGTTTCGAGCGCATTCTTTTCGTAGTCTTTAATGCGTGTGTAGACCGGATCGTAAAAGCCGCGCTTGATTTTCTGCCAGACAACTTCTTTGGGTAATTCTGTTGAGGCAAACGTTTCGCGTAGGAGTGGCTTGGTATAGCCATGCGAAAGTTCTGTTCGAGTCAGGTTGCTTAACGAGATAGCAAGCTCAATCAAACGATAATCCAAGTATGGAAGACGCGTCTCGATGCTAAAGCGCATGCTGTTGCGATCTTCGTCACGAAGCAAGATGGGCAGACGCATGTGACGAAGCTCAGCGTTCTGGAAGGCGTGGAGCTCGAGTGGCTGCTGATAGCGATACAGTTGTCCAACGGCTTGTGCATCAAACGACGCCGGCTGCATCCAGGGCGTGTTTTTTGCGTGTGTTCTTTGAATCTGCCCGCCTGAAAAGGGGATTCGTCCAATGTTAAGCAGGCTCTTTAGCGTAGATTGTCCGGAGCGTTCGCGTAAGACCGGTAGAAGACTGAAGAGATGACTAATCCGTCCATGTTGCACATCATCAAGCGCAAAGCGCTGGAAATGGTGGGCGTACCCCCAAAAGAGCTCATCGGCGCCCTGCCCGTTTAAGAGTACCCGAATGTTCTGTTTTTGAACCGATTGAAACACGAGGTATTGGTTCAAGACGGAAGCATTTCGAATGGGTTCATCGTGGAAATAACAAAACTCTCGTACCGTCTCAAATGGAATGTGCTCGATCGGAAGAATATGTTGAACGATACGTTCATTCTTAAGCGCTTTTACTGTTTGTTCGGCGTTAATCTGTTCCGAGTCTTCGCCAGTTGGGCGAACGGCGGTAAACACATGAATCGGTTGATCTGAGGGGTCTTGTTTCAAGAGCTGGTTGATTCCCCAAATGATTCCCGATGAATCGAGTCCACCGCTCAAACACACGCCAACCGGAACATCGCTCCGCAAGCGCATACGAACGGCATCTTGGAAGAGCTCTAAGATCTGTTCTTTAGCTTGGTTTTTGCTCAGCGCTTCAAAGGTTGGATTGGATACTGGCTGCCACCATTCGGTGATCTGGCTTCGTCCATCTTTCCATTCCAAAAAATATCCACCTGGAAGGATCTGAATGCCATCGTAGAAGCTTTGCGCGGGTGAACAAAAATTCCATCCAAACTCTAGGTAAAGACGTGCTTGTGCACGATCGAGCTCGTAGGTCTTGGCTGGATCAAGGAAACGGAGTGCTTTGATTTCTGACGCGAATGAGATGCCTCCGTTTGGCTGCAGGGTATAGTAGAGTGGCTTTTTTCCAACACGGTCTCGCGCCATGAAAAGGCTCCGGCTCCGCGGTTCGTAGATGGCAAACGCAAACATGCCGTTCAAACGATGGAGACAGTCTTTTCCCCACTGAAGGTAACACGCGAGGAGAACTTCCGTGTCGGACTCAGTTTGAAATTCAAAACCATGACTCCCGAGCTCACGTTTCAACTCGATGTAGTTATAGATTTCACCATTGAAGACGATCCAATACGTCATGCCACGCACCGTATACGCCATCGGTTGATGTCCGTTTTCAGATAGGTCAATAATCGCAAGGCGATTGTGTCCAAGAAAGCCATGGATGCTCTGCGCGTCTGTTGTGAGCTGACTGCGTCGTGCAACGTGCGCCACGCCTCGTTCGGTGAATGTCACAAGCCCACCATCGTCTGGTCCACGATGCTGCATGACAAGCAAGGCCTCGCGCAGATGATCTGAGGCAGGAAACGCTTCTGGAGAAAATGAGCCAAGGATTGCGCACATAGGCAGGCTAGCTTAGTTGATTTCCCATTCGCAGTCTGGAGCGAGAACGCCAAATTCGTATTTCTTGTTTTCAAAACGTGTACCGGTGTCGCCAATTTCGATCTGTCCCATCTCTTGAATGAAATGAAGCGTACGCCGCTCGGGGAACGCGAGCTGAACACCGATCTGGAAGGAATAGGCGCCTGGCGCCACGAGATCTTTTGGAAGACGGAGTTTTACCTGCAAGCGTTGGCCCTTTACGAGCTGTGTTTGTTCGATGGTTCGTTCCGAGAGTAGTACGCGACGCTTAAAACTGTCGAGGAGTGCTACGCCAATGAAGATGTTCTGAGGTTTATTGACTTCGAATTCAAGCTGAAGCGAAATCTCGTCTCCAAACGAGAAGAGATCTTTGAACTCGCCTTGTTCATTCGAAGGAAAGCCTTTGGCAACATACACATCTTTTGTGGGGTCGGCTGGATGTTCAAAAACGTTGGTTTTCTCGCGGTTTTCCAAGTATTTGTTCACAACGGCTTCTACCGGTCCGTCCATTTTTAACTGACCACGTTCGAGCAGAATGGCGCGATTACACAAGCTCAGCAACGCGCTCATATTATGGCTGACAAAGAGAATCGTTCGTCCATCCGTTTGTGTGATCTCTTGGATTTTTTGGAAGCATTTACGCTGGAACGCGGAGTCGCCAACAGCGAGTACCTCATCTAAGACCAGGATGTCTGGATCAAGGTGAGCGGCAACCGAAAATGCCAAGCGTACGTACATTCCGCTGGAATAATATTTTACAGGCGTGTCTAGAAACTTTCCGATCTCAGAAAACTCAACGATCTTGTCGAATTTTTCTTCGATCTCTTTGCGACGCATGCCCAGGATGGCTGCGTTCAAGAAAATATTTTCACGGCCCGTGAGCTCTGGGTGAAACCCTGTCCCGACTTCGAGTAAGCTCCCGATACGTCCACGCAGACGAATCTCGCCCGTTGTGGGAGGGGTAATCTGCGACAAAATTTTAAGGAGGGTAGATTTTCCAGCGCCGTTATGACCGATGATTCCTAACACTTCTCCGCGTTGTACTTCAAAGCTGACGTCTTTCAACGCCCAAAAGTCCTCTCGTTTTTTCTTGGAGGCGTCCTTCAGTTTCTTTCCGATGAAAGAAAATGGCTGGCGGAAAAACTGAGTGAGACTGTCACGAAGTGTAAGATAGCCCGCTTGTCGCTGAGTGATATCGTAGCGTTTGCCAAGCCCGCGGACGGAGATGATCGGTTCCATAGGTTTAGACAATATCGGCGAAATACCCCTCAGTCTTTTTGAAGACGTAGATTCCAGCCACGAGCAAAATAAAGGCAGACACCACAGACAAGGCTAATTGAAGTTCATTGACGGGCGTTGTGCCTAAAATGACGGATCGTGCTGTCTTGATGACGCCCGTCATTGGGTTGAGAGCGAGGATCCAAGAAAAACGCCCAGCGATGCCAGGTGGGTAAATCACCGGCGTTAAAAACAGAAGTGTCTGAATAAAGAATGGCAACGCGTAGCGCACGTCACGGTATTTCACGTTGATCGAAGACAAGAGGAAGCCAGCTCCAATCGCGGTCATGACGGCGATCAAGATCAAGAAAGGGAGAGCGAGCAGTCCGAGGAGGTTCGGTGTGTAGCGGTAATACACCATGAGTCCCACCAAGATGAGTGAGGCGATGGCAAAGTCAATAAGTTTCGTGAGGACGGAAGACAGGGGGAGAATCAGGCGTGGGAAGTAGACCTTGGTTAAAATCGCTTTGTTATCGATAAGTGAGTTGCTGGTATCCGCCAAAGAGGTGGAGAAAAACTGCCAGATTAAGAGACCGACAAAGACAAAAATCGGGTAGGGGGCTCCGTCCGAAGGAATGCCAGCCAACCGTCCAAAGAAGACGGAAAAGATGATCATGGTCACGAGCGGCTGAAGCAGGGCCCATAGCACGCCGATAGCCGTTTGTTTGTAGCGTACTTTTAAATCACGCCAACAAAAAAAATAGAGCAGTTCACGATACCGCCACACTTCCCGAAAAACCTCTACATCAAAGGTTTTTTTGGGGCGTATCACAATCTCCTCGGGCATAAGTTACCCCAGGATAGCCGGCTCACCCCTGAACTTCAAGAGAGTGGCTTGATTGCTTCCAAATTGAGACTGATGCAGATTTTTTCGCCATTTGCAGCCAATGAGCGCACGGTCGTGTCTTTGAAGGGGTGGTGGTCGGCGGTGGCGGGGTCCCAAGGTCGAACGGACGCGAACCCAACCGAGCGGAAGAACTTTTCTGCGTAGGCCTCGTTCCAGATGGAATGATGGTCGTCGTACGGTGATTGTTGTCCTAAGAGTTGGTTTTCAATCGAAGGGATGCTGCGCTGGTTTTTCAAATAGACATCAATCAAGGCGTCAAAATTTGGCACACCAAACCGCAAAACACCACCTGGTTTGAGGACGCGAAGCCATTCCTGAAGCACGGCTTTGAGTTCGTGTCGTTCGATGTGTTCGATGACATGACTCGCGTAAATCATGTCCGCATAATTGTCGGGGAAGAAGCTCAGGTCACGAATGTCGTGGATATGGTGGATGTTGTGTAAAGGGAGCGCATCAACGTTGATAAACTCTGGTCCGCTAATTTTGCCACAGCCAAGATTGATGAAAATGGCGCCACCTGGATTTTTTGGAAGAGTGGGCGCTTTCACTTTCCGCCAGAGCCGGGAAAACCGTTCGAGAAACTGATTTTTGGCGACGAGCGTGTAGTTACGTCGATTTTTCCACAAGCGAGCAGGATTCATAGATAGGAATACATTAACACAGGTCGATCGCTTCTTGGCAAAGCGCGAGGAAGGCTCGGCCGTTCGCCTCGATGGAAATACGCTTCGCTTGTTCATGTGCGGCCTGGCCGATGCGCAAGAGTTTTTCTGGATGTAGGCGGAGCTCTTCAAGCTTAGCGACTAGGGAATCGACGCTTCCTGGTTCAATAAAGACACACGATACACCGTCCTGTAGGAGTTCACCGACGGCTCTTGAAGCGGCTGTGATGTACGGGCGTCCGGTCGACATGCTCTCGAAGGCTTTGTACGGAATCGTGCGAAGGGTTCGTTCATGATTCGCCAAATGGCCGATCGTGACGTCGGTATCAACGTATACTTGCTGCAGATAACTCTGTTCGAATCGTCCAAACTCGACTTTGCAGTAGGCGGGGTCTTGAACGGTAAGTGTCTGTCTAAATTCGCGATCGAAGATCGTCTGGTCTCCGCCGGATACGATGTGGAAGAAATACGGCTTGTCCTTGAGGCGATTCATCGCTTCAGCGACAACGCGCAGGCCTGATTCTGTCATCGCTTGTCCGCGTAACAATACACGAAGCCGTGTTTGTTTGATCTCTTCGGCGGAGCGGGGAGGAGAAAAGGGGAACCGTTCTTCGTGGCAGCCGCTATAGATCACGCGCAGGCGTTCTTTTGGGATGTGTGAAAAAGCGCTGATGTATTCACGTTGAGAGGCTGTTTCCACAGAAGCGAGTGTGGCTCTCTGCACGCCTAATCGGTCGAGCGTACGCAAGAGCCAAGAGTACAGGCTCACATTCCAGCTCTTCTGACGCGAGATAACTTGCATCTCATGTTCGCCATAGACCAGGTCATAGACAATCGGTTTACGAGAAAGAAGCCGCGCCAAGAAGATGCTGCGATACCCTGGCCACGGAACGTAAACGAGGTCATGCTCTGGAATTGTTTTATACGTTCTCCAGAGATCTAGGTAGCGAAGCGGGCCGGTTCGTTGAGTTGTACAGGTATAGAGTGTGGCACCGCTTTGTTCTAAGCCTTTCCGAAGCAGGTCGTTGCGATAAAACTTTGCCGCGAATAATCCAAACAGACAAATCTTCATACAAGAGAGTGGATAGTGTGGTGGAGCCCAGTTTCAAGGTCTGTCTCAGCGATAAAGCCGAACTGTTCTTTGGCTCTTGAAGTATCGAGACAACGTCGTGGTTGTCCATCGGGTTTGGTTATGTCCCAGACTACATCGCCAGAGTACTCCATGAGTTTACAAAGCAGATGTACCAAATCTCGAATCGAAATTTCATTGCCTACACCAAGATTTACAGGCTCTGCCCCATCATAGCGTTCGCTGGCATCAACAATTCCTTTCGCGGCATCTGCGACGTACAAAAACTCACGTGTCGATTTCCCCGTGCCCCACACGCTAATACTCGGTGCGTTTTGTGTCTTCGCTTCTTGGATTTTTCGAATCAATGCCGGAATCACGTGAGACGAGCGCGGGTCAAAATTATCCCCCGGCCCATACAAGTTCACTGGCAAAAGATAGATCGCATTGAATCCGTATTGTTGGCGATAGGCTTGTGCTTGAACGAGAAGCATTTTCTTTGCTAAGCCATAAGGCGCGTTCGTTTCTTCTGGGTAGCCGTCCCAGAGCGTTTCCTCCTTAAATGGTGTTGGCGTGAATTTAGGATACGCGCAGATTGTGCCGACAGCCACGAATTTTTGAACGTTGGCTTGTCGCGCCGCTTCCATGAGCTGTGTTCCCATCATTAAGTTATCGTAAAATAATTCACCCGGCTTTTCACGATTCAATCCGATCCCGCCTACGTGGGCCGCGAGATGAATGACGAGATCTTGGTCTTGAACGGCACGTACGCAGGCGTTCCACGTTCGAAAGTCTGTCTCTTTGGAGCGGGGGATTGTGATATGACGTTCCTCAACGCCTCGTGCGAGGAGTTCTTGTTTTACGTGTTGCCCAAGAAAGCCGGATCCCCCTGTGAGCAGGATGCGTTTACCGTGTAATTCCATAGGTCTGTAATTCAGCATTCATCATGAGTTCCACGAGTTCGTGGAACGAGGTGCGTGGTTCCCAGTTCAGAAGTTGTTTCGCCTTACTCATATCGGCACAGAGCGCATCAACTTCGGTTGGTCGGAAATAGCGTTGGTCGATTTCTACGTACTGTTTCCAATTTGAGACGCCGGCAATCTGAAACGCGAGTTCTAAAAATTCTTGTACGCTATGCATTTCGCCCGTTCCAATCACAAAGTCTTCCGGCTGTTTTTGTTGGAGCATGAGCCACGCCGCCTCCATGTATTCCTTGGCGTACCCCCAGTCACGCCGTGCATCGAGATTTCCTAAATAGAGTTTTTGATCTAGTCCGGCCAGGATACGTGCGATGCCGCGAGTGATTTTTCGTGTCACAAATGTTTCTCCGCGACGTGGACTCTCGTGGTTGAACAAAATGCCGTTCACCGCAAAGATGTTGAACGCTTCTCGATAGTGGACGGTCGTGTGGTACGCAAAGACCTTGGCGCAGGCGTAGGGGCTTCTCGGATGAAACGGCGAATGTTCAGACTGCGGCGGAGGTGTGCTCCCAAACATTTCAGACGACGACGCTTGGTAGAACTTCACGGATTTCCCCGTTTGTTGTTGATAATATTTTATCGCTTCTAGCGCGCGGATCGCGCCAAGTCCTGTGATATCGGCTGTGTATTCCGGAATATCAAAGCTCACGCGTACGTGTGACTGGGCGCCAAGGTTGTAGAACTCGTCTGGTTGAACACTGAACAAGAGCTGATGAATCGTTTGGCTATCGGCTACATCTCCATAATGTAAAAACAATTTTGTGCCGAGAATATGTGGATCCGAGTAAAGATGCTCTATTTTTGAGGTGTTGAAGTTAGCGGACCGGCGCATGATTCCGTGAACTTCGTAGCCTTGTTCGAGGAGGAGTTCGGATAAATACGACCCATCTTGGCCAGTAATCCCAGTAATGAGCGCTTTTTTCATAGGAGAAGACAGACGGGATCATAGCTCACGCACAAATAACAAGCCAAATAGCGCGGCATTTCTGGACAAAGCACATCGATTCCTTGATACTTTCGACATCATTCCGTGAATTTTTCTTTCTGTGTCTCACTTTCTTGTTACAGGTGGTGCTGGCTTCATTGGCTCTCATGTCGTTGATGCGCTGATCGCCGAAGGCCACCGGGTACGCGTTATTGATAATCTGGTAAACGGACACAAAGAACAGGTGCATTCTTCCGCGGAGCTCGTCGTAGGTGACATAACAGATATTGAAGTTGTGCAGTCCGTTATGAAGGGGATTGATGGCGTGTTTCATCTCGCTGCTCTGCCACGCGTGCCATACACAGTTGAATTTCCTCTTGAATCGGCCAAAGTGAATATCACAGGAACCTTA
Source organism: uncultured Gammaproteobacteria bacterium (assembly GCA_964443315.1). Lineage (GTDB taxonomy): Bacteria > Patescibacteriota > Patescibacteriia > 2-12-FULL-60-25 > 2-12-FULL-60-25 > JAGOTP01. Next base: position 4,748 of record CAYUCP010000013.1, on the reverse strand, counting down.
CACGTGTTTGAAGCGGCGCGTCAGCACAAGGTGAAGCGCGTGGTTATGAGTTCAACGTCAGCAATCTACGGTAATTCCACCAAAGAGCATCAATCGCCACACGATCCGGTTGAGCTCCTGAGCCCGTATTCTCTTCAGAAATATGTAGGCGAGCAGCTCGCGGGACAGTATTCGCGTATCTATAATCTGGAAACAGTGTGTTTACGTTATTTTAATGTATTCGGTCCTCGTATGGATGATGAAGGCGGCTACGGGAGTGTCATCGCGATCTTCCGTAAGCAGCAGGCGCTTAAGAAGCCGCTGACGGTAGAAGGGGATGGATCACAGACAAGAGACTTCGTGTTCGTATCTGATGTTGTGCGTGCCAACTTGTTGGCTATGCAGTCAGCGAAGGTGGGAGCCGGTGAGGTCTTAAACGTCGGAACGGGGGCAGGTGTATCGGTGCGGGCGATTGCTGAGCTTTTCGGTGGTCCCATTGAGTATCGTCCAGCTCGGCCAAACGATGTGAAGAGCACGTCGGCCGATATTTCTGCAACTACAGCTGCACTTGGTTGGATGCCACGCGTGTCGTTTGAGGAGGGGCTACAAGGGCTTCTGGCGACACGTACCTAATTTTTGACGAACATGCTTTCTCCTTCGCATCCGTTTTTTTCAACCTTCCAGCAGCTCATGCAGCGTGTAGCGCAGCATGAGCCAGTCTACGATTTGGGAACGAGCGGGCGATTTTCTAAGGAGATGAAATTCGTCGAAGGACTGTTTGAAGGAAAAGCCTATGTCGCTGGTGGGTACGAGCCAGATCGTTCGATCAAGAATCCCTGCGACATTCACGTTGATGTCCAGGATTTAAAAAACATTGAAACCAGCTCTGTTGGTTCGATTATTAGTTTAGAGGTCCTTGAACATGTTCAACGTCCAACTGACTGTGTAAACGAGGCGTTTCGTGTGTTGAAGCCAGGTGGCCTGTGCTTGCTTAGCACGCCCTTCATGACGAGCTACCATGGGAAAACCAAGTTTGATGCCTCCGGACCCGTTTTCATTACCAACGACCACGCTTCATATGCCGACTACTGGCGTTTTACGCACGAAGGCCTGTGGTTTCTTTTCAAACAAGCCGGCTTTTCTTCGATCGAGATTTTTCCGGTCGATGGCCCAATTTCAGCGCGATTCGCGCTTCTTAAGGCAGAAAAGCTGCTCCAAGTGATTCCGTCTTTTGGACGGCTCGTGCAGAAGTTGGAAAAGCCCCGTTTAGGGAAGCTGACAACGCGTCATTTCGTATTAGCTGTAAAATAAGAGAAATTTTGAGTGGTTCTCGCTTGACGTTTCGTGGAAAAACGCCTACCCTAGGCCTATTCATTTTTGCCTAAAATAAGCCCATGAACGTCTCTGAACTCGCCCGCCGTTTGCGTGTAACGCCACATGAAATGCTCACCAAGCTCCCAGAGCTTGGCTTCGATATTGGTGCGCGCGCCATCAAGGTTGATGACCGTGTTGCCGAACAGATCATCCAGAAGTGGATGGAGCATGTTCGTCGTGAACGTCTACGTAATCAGATTTTGGCGCAACAGGCTGTTCCGATGGCGGATAATCGTCAAAAAACGGAAATCATTTTGCCAGCGGTGCTCGCGGTTCGTGACTTCGCCGGGTTGTTGCGTTTACCGGTAACGAAGGTTATCCAGCAGCTCATGAAAGCGGGTATTCTCGCCTCCCAAAACGAGCGTATCGACTTCACAACGGCGGCGATTATCGCGGAAGAACTTGGATTCAAGCCCGTCCAGGAAAGTGCAAAGCAAGAAGAGTGGAAAGATGCGTTGGAAGAAAAAGACATCATCAAAGAACGGTTGAAGCAGACGACGGAAGGCTTGGTTACGCGTCCGCCAGTGGTTGTTATCATGGGTCACGTCGACCACGGAAAAACCCGTACGCTCGACGCGATTCGTAAAACCAACGTCATGGAAGGGGAGTCGGGTGGGATTACGCAGCACATCGGTGCGTATCAGGTGGAGAAAAACAATCGCAAAATCACCTTCATCGATACCCCAGGGCACGAAGCCTTTACCGTCATGCGTTCGCGTGGTGCCAAGGTTGCTGACGTAGCTGTCTTGGTTGTCGCAGCTGACGATGGCGTTCAGCCTCAAACAAAAGAAGCGGCTGACATTATTCGCGCTGCCAAGCTGCCATTCGTTGTCGCGCTTAACAAGATTGATAAACCAGATGCGGATCCAAACCGCGTGCTTGGACAATTGGCGGAAATTGGAATCACGGTCGAAGAGTGGGGTGGAAACGTGCCAATGGCAAAAATTTCTGCCAAGACCGGACAAGGCATTGATGCCTTACTCGACACGATTTTGCTTGTGGCTGACATCGAGCCTGAGCGCATTATGGCTCGCCTAGACGCACGTGCCGCGGGAAGCGTGATTGAGGCGCGCGTGAGTAAGGGTGAAGGGCCAGTTGCGACGATCATCGTTCAGGATGGAACGCTTCGCGTGAACGATTGGTTGGGGATCGCGGGCGCAGCGTATGGCCGTGTTCGTGCGATGCGTGACTGGAACGGTCAGCAGCTTCAGGCTGCGCCTCCGGGAACGCCGGTGAAAATTCTTGGCTTTAAAGTTCCTCCAGTGGTGGGAGATGTGATCGAGGTTCCAGAAAATCCACGTGACTTAGAGCAGAAGAAAGTAAAGCCAACGCGCCAAGTAGCAGACGCCTTCACAGCGACCAAGGCGATGCCGGTTCAGGGTGACGAATCGAAGAAGAAGATCATGCTGAATGTGATCTTGAAGACGGACGTGCTCGGTTCGCTCGAAGCCTTGCTTGGGATGATCGAAAAGGTTTCGCACGACTTGGTTGGGGTCGATGTGATTCAGAAAGGCCTAGGAAACGTCACAGAAGCTGATATTCAGCGTGCCATGAACTCACGTCCATCAGTGGTGTACGGGTTCAACGTTCTCACCCCGACAGCGATGGAGATTTTGGCCCGTGAAAAAGAAGTCGATGTACGTAGCTATAAGATTATTTATGAATTGTTCGATGATATCCTCGCTCGTTTGAACGCGCTTCTGCCTCAGGAAACAATTATCGTTCCACTTGGTCAGGCGGAGGTGGCTGGTATTTTCCGTACGGAACCAGGTCGCATGGTAGTCGGTTTGCGGGTAAAGGATGGCAAATTGCAGACAGGGTGTAAGGTTCGTGTCTGGCGTGGAGAAGACCCGATTGGAGAAGGTGTTATCGAGACTCTGCAATCTGGTAAGTCGGCGGTAAAAGAAGTAAGCGGAGGTCAGGAGTGTGGATCGGCGTTTAAAGGCAAAACCAAGCTCGAACTTGGTGATCGGTTTGAGGCTTATCTAGAAGAATCAAAAGCACGTAAAGTTGAATTCACGCGTTAATCACGACCTATGCGACGTTCTTTGCTTCAAAAAGCAGCTGATCTCTACGCTACCATCTTTGCTTCGATCAGCGTGTTCTTCATCAGGTTGTTCAATCTTCCGTTCCTTACTACGGGCCGCAAGCACACCGTTCAATTCGACGTTGTCGAAGCTTGTAGTAAGACCTATTTCTTGGACCAGTATTGGGACACGAGTACGGCGCTCCTCTATGATCGTACGATTCGTCGGTTCTATATCGAAAGTGATTTAGTCGGGTTTATTAAATCGCATGCAACGGCCGGAAAGGTCTTTTGGGATGTCGGTGCGTGCATTGGAAACTTCTCGATTTTGGCCGCGAAGAATGGAGCGAAGGTGGTTGCGTTTGAACCGGATGGAATGACGTTCGGCGTGTTGGAAAAGAATGTAAAGAATTCCAAGCTCGCGATTAAAGCCTTACCAATTGCACTTGGTGACAAGAATCACATTGCGGAGCTATTCATGCGTGATGGCGAAATTGCGAGTGCGTATAACACGGTTGATCGAAACGTGGATCATCGTGCCAAAACCTTCTCGCATGCGTTTGTGCAATCCGTGATTGAGTTGCAGGCCAAATACTTGATCGAGTTTTTCCAGGTTGAAAAGCCAAACATTTTGAAGATCGACGTTGATGGGAATGAATATCTCGTTTTACAAGGCTTTGGAGAAGTATTGCGCGATCCGGCGTTAGAAGCAGTTGTTATCGAGTTATTTGAGGAGAATGAAGAACATCGTAAGTGCATCAGTCTCCTTGAGCAATTTGGCTTTGTTCGTAAACCAGAGCTCAGCAGCAACGAAACCTCAAACGTCTTTTTCCTCCGTGGGTAAAAGTGAATGTCGTTTAAAGAAACAGCCAGTAAAAACTGGCTGTTTTTCATTTTGAACCAAGCAGTGTTTCGCTCGCTTGCTTAGTCTGTCCGCTCTCCTTATTATGCCTTCAGGCCTTGGTTAACGAGGCTGTCACTGATTACCTATGGCACATATCTTTACTGAATCAAATTTTGAACAGGAAGTGTTGAAATCTGACGCACCGGTGTTGGTGGATATTTGGGCTGAATGGTGTGGTCCTTGCCGGGCAATGAGCCCGATGATCGAAGAGATCGCGGCAGAAATTCCTGAATCTACGCTTAAGATCGGTAAGTTGAATGCGGATGAACATGGTTCTATCGCAGAAAAATACGAAGTTGCTTCCATTCCAACCTTCCTCGTTTTCAAGGGCGGTCAGGTGGTAGATCGCTTCATGGGCAGTATGCCAAAGGCGGCCTTCATGGATCATCTTTCAAAGCACATCGCGTAAGCTATGGAATTCCGGAACGTCGCGATTGTTGGTTCCGGTCCTGCGGGCTGGACGGC
>CAYUCP010000012.1:1696-22012 GCA_964443315.1 uncultured Gammaproteobacteria bacterium | reverse complement strand
CAGAACTCGGGCAACTGCAGCCGCATCCGGCGCCGACTCTTCTTTTGGCCAAACAGCCCGCAGATAATCGTACTGACGCAGTTTTTGAATCCATTCAGAGTTGCCCATTAATTGAGGCACGAAAGCCGCACATGCCTCGACAAGCGCCTGATCCGCTACTTTTTTCTCCTCATATAAATCCGCATGAAGCCCCTGGAACCGCTCCTCCATGGGAGCGATGGCCTCTTTTGTTACGTATTGATTGAGTGAATATCGAAACAATGCCGTATGTCCACGAGTTGTGCTCCTTGGTTTCAATAAGTGGCCTAGCTGGTCCTGAGACGGCTCTTCATCAGACACGTGTGTAGAAGACTCCCAAGATTCAAGGGCATCGGCATTTTTTACAAACTCACGCTGGCGGGTTTTTAATTGAGTATACGCTTCGCCCGCGTGCTCTTCATACCAGGCAGTGCGTGCAGCAATATAGTCTTCTTTTGCACGCTCTCGAACAACAATCGCTTCAGCATAGCGTTTTACTTCCGCAGGAAGGTCCCAGTGCTTTATCGCTTCAGTAAAGACATATCCACGTAGTGCTTCCGGCTCTTCTGTATAGAAACGGTACAAATCCTGCTTTGGTTCAGTCGTTTGAACGTGTCTTGTTTCTGCTCGCGATCGTTCGGCAGCATCGCAGAGTAAGAGCGACTGTTCGTAGAACGCAATCGCTTTTGTCGCTGTTTCTGTATCTGTCTGATTCTGGGCTTCAGATAGCTTCTTTTGCCAACGCCTAATCCAATCTTGATACACATCTGGGGTAGGCGTTTGTCCATTGTTATATTTCGCATCACGAGAAGCACGCTCTTTCCAAGCGTCATTCGAAGCTTCTTCCGCTGCCTTTGCAGCATCAATTCGCTCTAGTCTAGTCTGATTCTGAGACAAGATCGCTTCTACCTGTTTTATGCCATCTTCTAATCGTCGCCCCTCAGGACGAACGACACTCTCTTTTCCTTCTCTTCGAATTTTCTCTGCGGGTGTCGTATCACGAGAAAGAACTTCATCTATCTGATAAGCGGTACGCGACATAGGGTGTTGGTAATAAAGGACCCTGTCATCCTACCATAGAATGAATTGCCTCCCCTAGCCCTTTTTGGCTCCGTTCGTTACGCTAATCCCACTATGCAAGACCTCCTTGTTTCAGGCGTTCAGCCCACCAACAACCTCCACCTTGGAAACTATATTGGCGCCCTGAAACAATGGCTTCACCTTCAGCATCAGCATCGCTGTTTGTTCATGGTGGTAGATCTGCATGCGATTACCGTTCCTCAGGAGCCACAGAAGCTCCGCGCCAACATCCTCGATATCGTCGCCACCTACCTCGCGCTTGGCCTTGATCCAAAACGGTGCTCATTATTTATCCAAAGCGAAGTTCCAGAGCACACCGAACTCGCCTGGCTCCTCATGACGATCGCGAAGATGGGTGAACTCGAGCGCATGACACAGTTCAAAGATAAGTCCGCCAAGCAGGGTGAATCGACGAGCCTTGGATTGTTTGGGTACCCGGTGCTGATGGCAGCGGATATCTTGCTTTACAACGCGAGCGCCGTTCCGGTTGGCGAAGATCAGGTACAACACCTGGAACTAACACGCGATCTCGCACAGCGCTTCAACAGCACCTTCGGTGAGACCTTCCGCATTCCACAAGCGCTTATTCAAGCCCAAGGTGCACGCATCATGGGGCTTGATGAGCCGACGAAAAAGATGAGCAAGAGCGCAGAATCAGCCTATAACTACATCGCACTCGTCGATGAACCAGACGTGATTCGGAAGAAAATCATGAAGGCCGTGACGGATACAGACGGTGTCGTGAAGTACGACGTAGAAGCAAAACCAGCTGTTTCGAACCTTCTCACGATCTTCCATCACATGACGGGCGAAGCGATCCCAGAGATCGAAGCTCGTTACGCCGGACAAGGCTATGGCGCCTTCAAAAAAGAGTTGGCGGAAGCAACCGTCGCCCACCTTTCCCCTATCCAAGAGCGCTTGAAGACCTTCCGACAGGATCCAGCAGAGCTCATGAAGATTTTGGATGAGGCTCGTGACCACGCTCGTTCTATTGCAACAGAAACCATGAAGACCGTTCGTGATCGGATGGGTCTTGGCCGTGCAGGCTGACAAGGTTGAACACCTTCCTGGTTCATGGTATCGTCCGGCCGGCGAACCAGATGACCGCGCCTATCGCAAGATAGGTGAGGAAAGTCCGAGCACCGAACTCATCGTAAGGTGAGCTGAAAGCGAGAGCGGCTAACGACCGCCAGGATATACCCCGAAAGGCGTTCAACCGCTGATTGGAGAAACCTAGGGAAAGTGCCACAGAGACAATACTAGCTCGGCGCAAGCCGGGTGAAAGGTGAAAAGTGAGTGGATGTTGAGACGCCTTAAAACGCCTCCGCTACCTCTCTCGGCGCATGGTAACACGCGTTGTGGTAAACCCTCTCTGGTGCAAGAGCAAATCCTCGCAAGAGGAATGGTCGCTCGCTCGAGCCGGGTGGCAACACACGGCCCAGAGAGATGGTCATCACTTGGTGCCGCAAGGCAACGAGTACAGAACTCGGCTTATCGGTTCGCCGCCAAAAACACGCTCTTCTGGAGCGTGTTTTTGTATCCCGTGGCACTTACCAACTTCCTCCTCCCCCACCACCAAACCCACCGCCCGATGATCCACCGCCACTCGAGAACCCGGAACTTCCACTTCCGCTCGATGTCTGATGCGTCATCCCAGCCGCAATGGAATGGGACATCGTCGTGACCGCGTGAATATAGGCAAGACTCCCCCAGTTCGCTCCCGTTCCTTGAATATAACTCGGTGGTGCCACGAGCATCCCTTCAAACTGCTTTGCCCACTCTTTTTCTACCCCTAACGCCACCGCTGCTGGCAGAAATTCAGCAAATTGCTCCGGACGCTTGGCGGGCGCATCGAAAAAGGCCAAGCGATCTTTCTCGGTCACCATGAGAAAGTGACGGAATCCAAGAACACGCTCATGTACTTCGGCACCGACCGTCGTCATCTTTGGCATGTACCAGCCAAGCACACCAACCACTCCGGCTAATAGAATGTAGAGCGGATACGAAGCCATCACCGCGAACACAAGGATCACGAACCCCAAGGCAACCCACCCACCTCGCACAGCTCCTGGATTTTTCACAAACCAGCCGCGAGCGATCATGTCGTCCGTCATGAGCTTGATCATTTTTTGATAGGCAGCCCACTGATCGTTAGAAGACGGCCTTCGAAGATTCACCTCTGCTTCCCCGTTAAAAACGCCTTCGAGAACTTCTTTTTCATAGGGAGCAAGCGTGTCATTCGCTGGATCGGGTAATCGCTTATACAGCACTTTCTCTGGTTGTTCTGGATTCTTTCCCACCAGTTCAAGCGTAGCGTAACCACGACGCGCTAAATCAAGGAGCGTGGCACTCATTCCGCGCGAGCTAATCTCTTGATCATGCAATCCAGCCATGAGCCCAGGCGTGAGATGATCCGGTGCTTCGTAGTGAGGAATAATAACTCCCCGACCGCGTGGATCACGGCCCCAGACGTACCAGACACCGACCATTACAAGACACAGGAAGAGCGGAAGGAAAGTGAAAAAATTGTCCCAAAGCAAATACCCGAGCTTCCGAATAATCGACTCTGAAGCGAGCGCTGCTTTATGGAACTCAAGCACCACCGTAAGCCCCTCATTTGGGTTCAAATACCCTGGCGCTTCAACCGTCACGGAGCCATCGGCCGGCGTTCGAATCACGCACGCTTCTTCGGTTGAGCCCGTCACACCCGTGAAGCACTTCTGACGAATAACCGGCACCCCTTCGAACCGAAACAGCGCATGATCGATCGGCGCCGGCCAGCCGTTCCCTGTTACATTCCAATACAACTCACGACTGTTGAGAAAATCGTTTATCGCTCGATCCGTTCGGTAGCGAATCTTGAATTGATGTTTCCCGGTAATCGTTGTATCTGGATCTCCGATGCGCAACTGCAGGTCTCGGCCTTGATCTTCTTGTTCCCAAGGAACCGGTTGACCGTCCATCGTCACCGACTCGATCGTGTAATGAAGATCGTAGTTCAAGAGCCAGCGGCGATAGCGCTCTGGGAGCGTTCGCAGCATCCCATGGCGCCAGGCAGCTCCAAAATCGTAGTCGATCGTCTCTTCAATCGTCAGACGACGGCTTGGCGTAAGCGTCGCTTCAACCGAGAAACGATCGATCTCTTCAGCACGTGCTGTACCGGCAAACACCAATCCAACCACAGCTGAGAACAGGCACAAACACAGGAAACGCAAGCTCTTTTGGATCATGTTGATAGTGTACAATAGCGGGAGTGGTATGTCCTTTGCGTTCCTTCGCACGCACCTTCGCCATTGGATCGCCGAAAACCAGATCGTCGCGGTCTTGGCTGGGTTAGTGCTAGGTCTCACTTGGCCAGAAGCCTTTGCCTGGATCAATCAGTATTCGACGCCGCTCCTCATGGCAGTGTTCTTTACGTCGAGCCTGCGGCTATCTCTCCCGGCGCTTCTGAAATACGCCAAAGACTGGCGCATGCTCGTCATCGCCAACGTGTTCATGCTCGTCATCATTCCGCTCGCCTTGTTTATTCCGTTGCATTTTCTCTCGCCTGAGTGGGCCATCGCTTTTTTGATCGCCGGCGTCACCCCGACCGGGATGACCATCGCCCTCGTAGCCGAGTTCTTTGGTGGAACACCACCGCTCGCACTCCTCATCACCGTCACAACTTCCCTCTTGGCTCCCCTTACGATCCCACTCATCTTCCAAGTCGCGATCGGGCAATCAATCCCGATCCCCGTACTCTCCATGATGAAGTCACTCTTCATCAGCATCGTGATTCCGTTCATGATCGCTGCCATCATCCAACGCAAGGCCCCAAAACTTGTCGAACGTCACGATAGTAGTCTACGCATCTTATCGGTGCTTCTCTTTGGAATTTTGGTGACAGGCATTACCGCCGGTACGTCTGGTACCGCTCTCCCACGCCTTGGATTCCTCGATGTACTCACCGTTCTCCTTGGAACCGCCTGGGCCGGACTTCTCACACGTAGCTCCTACGATCTGTTGCCCTGGCGTACCAAGGGCGAACGTCTAACCGTCGCACTGTGTTTAGTGTATATTAACAACACCTTGGCGTTGTTCATTGCCGACCGCTACTTCAAGCAGTACGGCGCCGTGGCCAGAGTTGTTGTCATCTTGCTCGTTTTGAACCTTCTTTTGCTCCCAATTAAAGCCGCTGCTCATTCGTTTTTGAAACCGTCCCGCCACGCTCTTTCTTGATATGCCTCGTTCTTCGTCCTCCAAAAAAGCCCCTGTTGTTTTTGTGACTCGTCGTATTCCAGACGAGGGTCTTCAGCTCTTGGAAGAGCAGGGTTACACCGTAAAGATCTACCCCAAAGATCAACCGATCACGCGGACAGAGCTTTTGAAACAGGTAAAAGGCGTCGACGCACTTCTTCCGTTACTCACAGACAAGGTCGATGACGAGATCTTGGAAGCAGCCGGACCGTCTCTCAAGATCATCGCGAACTACGCCGTTGGCTTTGATAACGTTGATCTCAAGGCAGCCCAGCGACGGAATATTCCCGTCACAAATGCTCCAGCACCTGAGGTAAGCGAAAGCGTCGCCGAACACACTATCGCGCTCATGTTAGCGCTCGCTCACCGTGTCGTAGAATCAGATACTTTTGCGCGCTCAGGCAAGTACCGCGGTTGGTCGCCAAACTTATTCGTTGGAACAGATTTACGAAACAAGACGCTTGGCATCATCGGACTTGGCCGTATCGGCTACGCCGTTGGTCGTCGAGCTGTGCTTGGCCTTGGCATGCGCTGTCTCTACCACACGCCACGTCGTGATTCCGCCTTCGAGAAAGAAGTTGGCGGCGCGCTCGTTTCCATGGATCGCCTACTCCAAGAATCAGACGTGATCAGCGTTCACGTTCCCCTGCTTCCAGAAACTCGCCATTTGCTCTCCACGGATGAGTTTAGTTTGATGAAGCAAAGTGCTTTCGTTGTGAACACAGCCCGTGGACCCATCGTCGACGAAAAAGCCTTGCTTCGCGCACTCAAAACCAAGCGTATCGCCGGCGCCGCACTGGATGTGTTTGAATGTGAGCCCTCGCTAGACTGCGATACAACGGATAAACTTTCCTTGGCTTCATTTTCAAACGTCATCCTCACGCCGCACACCGCTTCAGGCACTATCGAGGCTCGTCAGGCAATGGGTCGATTAGCAGCTCAAAACATCATCGCTGTCCTGTCTGGACGCGCGCCTCTCACACCGGCAAAATAGAGATATCGTCTATGAATGCTTGGGAAAAGAGTGGTACCTCATCCCCACCGTCTGAAACAGCTTCTACCGCGCCTCAAGAGTTGGCAGAGATGTCTTCTGAGCAGTTTTCCGAGCTACTTAGTCCTATTCTCATCGATGCTCAACAATTGGCGATTCGTACCCTAGGACCAAGCCGAGCTCAACATGCTGAAGACGTCCTTCAAACATCCATCGTCAAAGCGTTTACCCATCGGGCTTCATTCATTCAAGGATCGAATTTTAAGAATTGGTTTTTGCGCATCGTTCAAAATACAGCACTGACTCATCATCGACAGTTGAATATTCGTGCACATGACTCAATCGAGCAGGCAGTAGACGATAAAATTCCGCTTCATATTCGGGAAGATAACGCTTCACTAACAGTTGAGGAACTTCTCGGTGAGCTGCAGGAAGGACAGCGTGTGCGTGAAGCGATTAAAGAGATTAATCCAGAAGGGCTAAAAACATTTCTCCTCGTATACGTGGATGGCCTTACATACGACGAAGCCGCAACACGGCTTGGCGTCCAAATTGGAACCGTCATGTCGAGACTCAACCGAACACGGCAAGCCATCCTGCGAGCGCTTGAGGCAAACGCACCAGACGTAGTCGAATATCATGCTAGCTTACGGAAGCGGACTGCCCTGGAAGATACTGCTCGCGGAAAATTCAAAACGTAGGCCTTTGATTACTTGCCTTGATTATCCATATTTGATAGGGTGAGCCGCGTTCGGAACAATCCGTTTGGGCCCTTAGCTCATTTGGTAGAGCACCTGCTTTGCAAGCAGGGGGTGGCCGGTTCGAGCCCGGCAGGGTCCACCATACAAAACACACCGCTTCTTGGCGGTGTGTTTTCGTTAAGGCTACACTGGACGCATCTAGCACAGATGATATGCGTATCTTATTTCTGGATATACTGACCGACCAACCGGCGTTTCGAGAGGAAGCAGAACGAGACATCCTACAGGGCACCTACAGCGAACTGTTTCGCACAGGACTTGGACATACTTTCGACAAGTGGCTAACGGTTGATGCCTCACGTGATCCATTCCCCTCTCTATCCAACTTCGATGGACTGATCATTGGTGGATCGATGGAAAATGCTGTTCCAGACCAAGAGAAGCCATGGATGCAGCAAACTTATCAGCATATTCGCGAGACGATTGAGGCGAAGAAGCCAGTCTTTGGCGTCTGTGGCGGACTACAATTTACCGTCCGCGCTCTAGGTGGAATGGTTATAAAAAATCCGGTGGGACGAAATTTCGGACTCTCTAGCACAACGCTGACCGAGGCGGGTCAACGTGATGCTTTGCTCTCAAAATATGGAAACGGAGCCGACGTCTTAGCAAGTCACTCGTATCGCGCGGCAGATCTTCCAGCGGGTTGCCAACTCTTGTCCTCTGCTCTCAAGAGTCCGTTCGATGCGATTGGCTATCAATCACATGTTCGTCTGGTACAGTTTCATCCCGAATTCACGCCAGAGATCGTTTCAAGGCTAGCCCATGTTCATCGAACAACGCTGATCGAAGATGGTCACGTATCCGAAGAAGGCTTTGAAGACTACATCGCTAAGACACGCGATCTCCGTCACACGGGGCACAAACTTCTGTCATCAATCGTGCCGTTTTTTGAAGAAGTGAAAGAAAGACCTAAGTGAATCTAAGCCGCTTTTTTAGAAGCGGGAGAAGGTCCAACTCGCTTCTGATAGATCTCATCCGTTTTGTTCATGATCTTGGCCAAAATCTCTTGATGTTGTCGAGCATCCTCTTCTTCGTCTAGTTCAGCAAATTCCGTGAGATCTTCAATCGGTTCCGGCATTGTTCCGGGCGCTCGCGCAAAAACCTCCATCCCTTGTCGTTTTTCTGCTTCGGTAGCGATATCAAGGTAGCGATCACTTGCTGCAGAACCAGGTTGGATAGGCGGTTGCTCAGATCGTGCGAACAACTGCATCCCAGCGGCTTGCTCCTGAGGAGTCGTTACATCGTGGAACGGTCCAGGCTTATATCTCTCCTCTTCCAAGCGACGGGTCTGATACATCGCATCTGCGAATGCTCGCCATTCTGCGCGCCTGTCTGCATCCATACTCACGACCCGCGTTACACGGATACGCGAACCTGGTTCAGGCATTGGATCTAATTTCTCAAGAGCCTGTCCTTGCTCGTAGAGATCAGCAACCTCCTGTTGGTCTTTCGAGCTCCTATAAAAATCCTGACGCTGTCGTTTCAATGCCTCTAACGAAAAGACGGTTGTATCCGCGCTGAGCGCCTCTTCCCTCTTCTTTTCATCTGCTATGCGCTGGTCTTCCATACGTTTGTCCAATGCCTGCATCTTGGACATGTCAAAGACTTTCGTTGTTTCTCCGGACTGTGTAGCACCGGCAGGCAAAATTCCGGAACGATCGTTGTCGTTATCACCTTCTGCGACAGGAAGAGGAGCTCGTTCAAAGAACTTCATACATGATCAGTATAACCTGCTTTTCCTCATTGCAAAAACACGCTTCAAGAAGCGTGTTTTTGCTTACCTCTTTGTATCCTTACTTAGCGTGGCAACACATCACTTGGGAACACCGCCGTTCCCATCGCACCGGTCGTCGTGTAGTCACCTGGACGTTCGATATCTTGGCCGAAGCGGTAGTCCATGTAGAAGGCGTCTGAGATGTCATCCACCTGACGAGCCCAGAATGGACCATAGAGCGAAATAGCGATCGCCTCCGTCTTCACCCAACGCAAGCGACGATCTGAATCGACGGCGTAGACACGCGGATCTGTCATGAATTTCACGAGTTTTGTTCCTGGGCGGTAGGTCAGGTTGGCACCCAGTGGGATGTCGGCGAGTTCACGCGAGGCCACAATACGCACACGCGAGAAATCTGGGAACCAGCTGAAGTAAACTTTCGGGTTTGGGAACGAGTGGCGACGACCATCGGCTCCGATGTAGTACACCGTCGTATCGAACTGCGTATCTGGATTGCCATCATCCTGGAGCTTGATGAGATCGTGGACTTGAACCCCCATCAAATCGATGCGGCGGAGACGATTGGAGAGATCCGGATCAATGCTCGCCGATACGACAGGCTGTGAAGGACGAATGTGAATGGTGCGTTCCGCGCGAACCGTGCGGTTATCTTGGTCACGAACCTGAACAGTGAAGATAAAGATACCGTACTGGTTGGCGTAGCCGCCGATCTGACTATTTGGAGAGAAGGACAAACCTGGAGGGATATTTCCGGATACAACCGTCCATTCAAACGGCGCCTTGCCACCCGTGACCTCCAATGGGCGAGATGAGTAGTAATTACCGATCGTGCCATCTGGATACCCACCCGTGATCACAAAAGGAACAGTGCCTGGATTCGAGTCTGGAACAGGCTTTACCACTTCTTCTTTAGGAAGAATCTCAATCCGGAAATCCGTGGAGTATCCAACGCCCGCTGTGTCTTTTAACGTAACTGAAACCATTTGGAGATCATAGGTGCCAGCCTTGGTTGGAACGCCCGAGAGCAAACCGTCTGCATTTCCCGTCACACCTGGAATCTTATCCAAGTTCTGCCAAACGTAGCGTGCATTCACTGGGCCACCGGTCGCCGTGAGCTGATACTTGTATTCCACTCCAACACGACCAGCTGGAAGCTGCGTGTTTGAAGTGATCTTGAGAGGGGGATCCGTTGGAACCGGGTCCGCCATCCCGATTGACAACGTGTACTTCTGCGTAAGGTCAACCGCTTTTCTATCCTGGTCATTCGTCTTTCCACGAAGTGTGAGGAAGAACGTGTACGTACCTGCTTGTGTTGGAACGCCACTCAACTTCCCATCGACTGATCCAAAAGTCAGCCCTGGCACTTCTGAACTCATCGACCATTGGCGAACCGTTTCATCATCGCCTTGGGCCTTGAATTGTACTGAGTAGCCCTCCCCTACTCGTCCCGCTGGAATCGTGTCGGTCACGATCTTTACCTCGCTGCCGGTTGGAGTCGTTGCAGCCGTCACGCCTTCTCCTCCGACGACATTCAACGTGAACTGACTCACCCCACTGAGTTCGTTATTTCCAAACTTAAGGCGGAACAATGATGGCCCTGGATTGGTCGCAACGCCAGTGATCTTTCCAAAAGCTTCATCCAAGGTTAATCCCGCTGGAAGAGCGCCTTGTTCCAACACCCAGCGCGTATTTGGACCCGTACTTGCTTCAAGAACGGTTTGATACGGCATTCCCACAATCGCATCTGGTAACTTTGGATCACTGACCAAGGCCGCCCCCGCTGGAGGCGTGCTTGGCTGGACCGGTTTGTCATCAACCGGCTTCTGTTCAGCTTGAGGCACACCTGTTCCCGGCTGCTGGCCAAGCCCTTGCTGGTTCACATTTGGCGTTCCCTGCTGCCAGAGTCGCCAATCGTAATCGTAATAACCGAGCGCGTAGGCAGCCAAGCCTGTTGCCAAGGCGGCCGCTGAGACCAACAAGACTTTCGTCTGGGTAGAAAGAGAGGTTTGGACCATAGAGGATCCACAAAGGACCAATGAGGAATGAGGTTTGCCAACAGTATACCAAAAACGTACCATAGCCGTATATGAATACCTCTTTGAAGTGCTGCGGCTCCGCCCGCGATATCGGTTTGTTGGCCTTGCGCATCGGGATCGGTGTGATTTTTATCATGCACGGATACGGTAAACTCTTCGGTGGCGCACCTGGCATGGATGCGTTTACGGGAATGATCACGGGTCTCGGCTTCCCCCTTCCAGCGCTGTTTGCCTATGCAGCTGCGTTGACGGAGTTCGTTGGTGGGATCGCGATCTTGCTCGGCATCTTCACAAGCGTCGCGAGTGTCTTGGGTGCCATCGTCATGTTGGTCGCTTTGTTCATGGTGAAAAAGTTCAACTTCCCCGCCTCAGACATCGACCTCATGTTGCTTGCCTCGTTGGTCACCTTGTTCTGCCTCGGTGCTGGCCGCTACAGCTTGGCCACTGCCTTCAACATGAAGGGCGCGAACGGTTGCTGTGGAGATGCTGGCTGCTGCGATGCACCAGTAGCAGGAAAGAAAGCGTAAGCTCTTTTCACGCAGACAAAAAGAAACAGCCTGTACATATTCTGTACAGGCTGTTTCTTTTCCTTCTCTCATCCTCAGAGAGAATGCCAAAGGATTTTCGCTGGTCAGGTCAGCGAGGCGTAGGTGGGAGTGAGAACGGAATCAAAATTCGTTCCACACATACCTGACATAATCCGCCAGAACGGAGGATTTATGAGTGGCTAAAGGAGCTGCCTACCGGATGCAGATATTGTCCCGGCGCATCGCGAAGTCGGGCGCGCAGGGACCCGGCACGAAACGCAGGTAGATCTCGCTTACATTGTCGATGGGGGTGGGGTAGCCCACCCACACCCGGTGGTACTGGTCCGTCACCTCGACCCGCCCGCGGTACCGGTAGGCCAGGGTCATGGGGTCACGGTCGAAGAGCCCTGAGGTCGCGGTGTCGCCCATCGCGTTGTACTGGAAAACCCAGTTGACGGAGGCGATGATCGACTCCTCG
Organism: uncultured Gammaproteobacteria bacterium; assembly: GCA_964443315.1. Taxonomy (GTDB): domain Bacteria; phylum Patescibacteriota; class Patescibacteriia; order 2-12-FULL-60-25; family 2-12-FULL-60-25; genus JAGOTP01. Next base: position 10,150 of record CAYUCP010000012.1, on the reverse strand, counting down.
CGCACCTCCCTGAGCTCTGCCGTAACGGGCTCGTATTCGCCGGCGAAGAACATCGGCCGCGACGGGTTCGTCGGGTAGTTGATGTTCGGCCCGACGCGCATGAGCCGGGTCACGCTCACGAGCTGCACGCCCTGGTGGTCGCCAGGCAGATAGACCCGGACGGTGAGGTTGTACGGGGCGCTGATCACGCCCGTCTCGACGCCCCGATCGACCGGGGCGTCCTCGGTCCGGGGCGCGTCGGGCGCGACCGCGGCGTCGATGGGCGTGTCGGTGATCTGAGCGTCCTGCGGCGCGGAGACGTCCGGGCTCGGCACGTCGCAGCCGACGCTGGGGTAGCCCCCGAGCGACGACTCGCCGCAGCCCAGAACACCGATCGCCGCGAACACCGACGCCAACATGTGCTTCTTCATGGCTTGCCTCTTTGGGTGGAAGGTTCATCTTGCCTGCCGCTTCCTCTATCGCGGTCAGGAGGCTGACTGTCACGTTATTTCAGCCTTCTGTACACGAAAGACTCTGTTATTAACGTAAAATAACAGCTAAATATAGCTTAAATCAGGGATTTTGTCAATGTTTTCTGCGTATCAAAATACCACCTATGCCCGCCACAATAATTTCGGAAACGCCAAATAATACAACGCTTTATTCAACGGCAAATCCCACGTTCCCATCAAATCTACATCTTTTCCTCCCCAGCCTCGCTTGAAACGCGTAATCCCTTCCCAGGAGGGCTTATAGTAGATATTCGATTGCAATCGCGGGTTCGTTCCATACAAATCATAAACGGTCGCGCCTTCTCGCTTCGCCGTTTTCATCGCTTCCCAATGTAAAATATACGGCGCCATCACCTGACGATCCTGGGACGAAGAAGATCCGTGAAGATAGGTAACCGTGTCGCCATACGCGATCTCAAAATTCGCTGCCAGGCACTTCCCTTGCCATTCTGCAAAACGTAGACGCGCAAAACCACTCGGCAGCAACGCTTCACAACTTGCTCGCAAGTATTCATCTTCGTGCGAAACAAACTTATCTCGCTCGGCTGTTTCAGCTGTAAGGCTCAAAAATGTCTTCACATCTTCTTCAGAAGAACCCGAACGCACCGTCACTCCATGCCGTTCTGCAACGCGAATATTGTAACGGGTTTTAGGATGCATCGCGGCCAATAGCTCTTCTTCCGTTTGTGTGAGATCAACCAACACCGTAGAAGCAGGTTCAAGCGCATGCGTTCGCTGCATGCGAAGCGGCATCATCCCCCGCCCTTCTTCGAGCGTGAGTGGTGGTTCAACTCGGAAGAACAATCCTTTATGTGGAAATTTCTCTTCGGCCAATTGCTCTAAAAACGCACAAAACGTCTCGCGCGGTTCCGTGACATGCACTGCAAACACAGGCCCGCGAGGAAACAGCCAATAGCCCGTTCCATAACGCTTGGGATACCAAATCCCCTGCCCAGCCGCGAGCCAGTGATCGCGTTCATCGACGAGAGCCAGCCGCACAACGCTTCGTCCACGACTTTTTTGAAACTCACCCCAAGCCCAGGCCTGAGGAAAGGCATTCCACGCATCCGCTTGCACGAAGCGATCCCAGACCTGCTTGTCACTTACGGCGATCAAACGAGCCATAGCTTAGGCTAACAGCTTCAATGCTGCACGAATTCGCTCGGATGGATCTTTGAGATCAACCGGCAGCTCCTTCAAGATGTCACGTACTTGTACGCTACTGTACCCCATTCCCTGAAGCGCATCCGCCACATCACGGTCCACCGAAGGAATCTGCTCGCTTTCAACGAGTTGTCCTTTCAGTTCAAGAATGATTTTCTGCGCCGTCTTCTTTCCGACCCCTGGCAAGGAAGTCAGCGCCTCCAAATCACCAGACATGACGGCTCGCTGAACCGTTTCCGCCGAACCCATCGAAAGCAGCGTCATCGCAACCTTTGGTCCCACGCCCGACACACTCAACAGCTTCGTGAACAATCGCAAATCATCTGATGAAATAAACCCAAACAACTCATGCGCATCTTCACGGAGCTGTTCGTGAATATACAAAAACTGTTCTTGACCCGTTTTGAAGAGCGAAAGCACCGAAGACGCCACCTGCACGCGATAGCCGATCCCCATGATCTCAAGCAAGACCCAATTCGGTCCGATTTCGATAATTTCTCCACGTAAAGAACCAATCATAGTCTTCAGAATACCATACGGCTAGGATACGCGCTGAATAAACGCTGCCGTATCACCTTTGAGCTGTTTGATCTCGTCCGCAGAAAGCAGAATCGTATATTCTTTGCCGCGACGCGCTAAGACAACTGGTAATTCTGGATCATATGACAATAAAAACGAGCGGACAGCATCCGGAATCTCGTCTTGGTGATACATCTGAATAGGCGTGGAAGACTTGGCTCGAAACGTTTTCCAACTGGCTTTCTCAGCCACTTTCCCATGTGTCAAGTCATGTAGCTCACAGCGATCCTTTGAAGACAGAAGGGATTTCACTCGTTCCACCGCCGACACGGACGACCGGCTGTTCGTGCGAAAAATTAAAATCAGTTCATCCATAGGACTACGATCCTAGCATACGAGATATGCTATGGTAGACCCCATGTCGATCCCCTCAAAAAATGTGCGTCAACTTCGTACTCAATTACGCGCTTTGGCAACTCCAGAGAAAGCGAAGACTTCCGCTTGGTTCTTCAAAACAGGTCCGGGCGAGTATGCCGAGGGCGACCAATTTATTGGAATTACCGTTCCAGAACTTCGAAAAATCGCCCGTGGAGCGAAACAAACCACTCGAGAAGAGACGCTCGGGCTTCTTGCGTCACCCATTCATGAAGAACGACTGCTCGCGCTCTATCTGTTGATTCACCAATTTGAACAGGGGTCACCTGAGGTCAGACAACAAATTTACACGGAATATCTGGCTCACACGAAGTACATCAACAACTGGGATTTGGTAGATAGCAGCGCGTACCACATCGTTGGTTCATTTCTTGCGACACAATCTGCTGCCGCGGCACGCAAAGCATTGTCTGAACTTGCCCACTCTTCCCTCCTTTGGGAACGACGTATCGCGATAGTCGCCACATTTCATTGGATCAAACAAGGCCAGCCAGATCACACCCTTCTCATCGCGAAGACACTCCTTACAGATACACACGATCTGATTCAGAAAGCCGTTGGGTGGATGCTGCGAGAAGTCGGAAAACGATGTAGTAAAGAACGACTAGAAGAGTTCTTAGAAAAATACTCACAACAAATGGGACGAACCGCCTTACGGTATGCGATCGAACACTTTCCAATAGAAGTGAGGAAAGCCTACCTCACTCGGCGCTAACTGTGTCCCGTTCTTTGACAGCAGCGTCGAAAATAGACCTATAGAGCAATTGATCTGCCTCCGAGAGACGCGAACGAGGGTCTAAGAATGATGGGTTGAATGGAATAGAGATAATTTGTTTGCCAGGGAAGCTCGCAAACATGTCATTTGCCTGCTGCTCCGTCTGGAGCTTATTTGCAACAACAACCGTAGGGATATTCAACCGAGATAAGCCTTCAAGCAGTTGATGCCCCACTTTTACACTGTGTACCGTGGGCTCAACACAAATTACTCCCGCATCCAGACACGAAGGCAATCCGGCTCCAATTGAATCCATGCCCGCTGTTGCATCAACTACTACGTTCTCACCTTCTTTCAACTGCAATCGTGAGAGGTAATAGATAATAGGTTTCAGCAATCCATGACTGCAGAGATCACCCTGAAAGATTGGATTCGTGTGCGGCCCGGCGAGTAAAAGGGATAGCCCGTCCGACACCCGGTGCAGGTACCGTGAACCAATCTCATCGTGAGACGAAAGCGTATACACCTTATCGTGTAGCTTCACGAGACCGGTTGTTACATCCGCACCTAAACAAGCAACCGACTCAGTTACGCCAAGATTGTACGCAAAATCCATATTATGATCTGCGTCCACCGCCAACACATGCGCGGAACAGGATCTGAGTGACTCTGCGCAGCGGAAACTCGTTGTTGTTTTTCCGCTTCCCCCTTTTCCAAAAAAACCAAGAATCATAGAAAGATACTGTAGATAGGTGGCGGCGCGGCTTAGGCACCACGCCGCCGTGTTTCACGCCTCCTTTCTCCATCGACCAGAGCCCACGCTCAGGTCAGGCGGCGGCCAGCGCCGCCTGGATGTCCTGCTCGAGCACCGTGCCCGCGATCACCCCGCCGAACTGCTCCGAGAGCGGCAGGATACGCTCGCCGATCTTCATGAAGGGCTCCTGCGCATCAGGATCGACGACGATGCTCGCCCCCTTCCGGCGGCAGCCGTACTGCTCGGGCGACCGCACGACCGTAAGGCGGCGGCGCCCATCGATGGGCAGAGCGCTCGCACTGTCCCAGGCGCAACCGCCGCACATCGCCCCATCGACGGGGGCGGGACAGGCCTCGCACGGCGGCGAACCGACGGGCTTGGCGGAAGAAGAGACAGGCCCACGCTGAAGACCAGGCAACATAGGGAGACTCCGTTCCGTCATACATGCGAACCGTTCGCGTATGACAAATGCAAGTTACTTGCGTGTATAGCAGATGTCAAGTACATGCGAGTTATTTGCAATTGCCAGTATTAGATCCCGTTCTTGCCATTTATTCGCATGTATACTAGTCTACTTGCAAATGAGTGCACAGCATCCCCTCTCCCTCAAAGCACAGCTAAACGCAGTTGGCTTTCGGGCAACCCCGAGTCGCTTGGCGATCGCGGAATACATGCGAGAAGCCCACAAACCGCTCGGTACACCCGTTCTGGCGGAAACGTTCGTTCCTCACGAACTAGATTTAGCCACGCTCTACCGCACACTCAACTCATTTGAAGAAAAAGGCCTGATTCGCCACGTCGCGATCGATCAACGCTTTGCTTCATACGAATGGGTGGAAGAAGAAGGCCATCACCATCATCATCTTGTATGCCAAACGTGTGGATTTATTGAAGAAATCCCGGATTGTGAATTGGAATCACTCGAAAAACAGGTCTTGAAAGAATCTTCTCGCTTCTCAAAGATCACGTCCCACTCATTAGAATTTTTTGGGACCTGCAAGCGGTGTAAGAAATAAACGGGGCGGGCGAGGCTGTTAAAAAGTGCTGGTTCACACACGTCCTATGCAACCGATACTAGCGATTTTAACCGGTGGAACAAGCTCTGAGCGAGACGTCGCCTTGCAATCGGCGATGTTCGTAGAAGAGCAGCTACACACGATCTTTGCCATACGTGTCTATGACTTTCCTAAGGATATAGAGCGTTTTTTACATGAACGTTCAACGATCGATCTAGCTATTCCTCTCTTTCATGGCGTCGGCGGAGAAGATGGAACCATCCAAGGCTTTTTAAAAACACTTCACATTCCCTTTCTGTTTTCAGACGTAGAAGCGCAAGCGATCGGCATGAACAAAGCGCTCACCAAAGAGATTTTGCAGAAACAAAACATACCCGTCGCTTCCTCATTGATTCTTTTTTCTTCGGATCGAACGCCCGCCTATCAAGGTTCATGCGTTATTAAGCCCTTAGATGGAGGCAGCTCAATTGGAGTCACTATTGCGCATACGGAAGAACAGTTTAAGAAAGGCCTCGAAGAAGGCTTCGGGTGGTCGAAACGATTGATGGTCGAACCATACATCAAAGGACGAGAGTTCACCGTTGCCGTCATTGAAGAAGCTCAACAACTCATCGCTCTCCCTGTGATTGAAATCAGATCAAAACACGCTTTCTTTGATCTTGAAAGCAAATACGATCCGACGCTGGTAGAAGAACTTTGCCCCGCACCGATCGACGAAGAGCTAGCCAGCCAACTCAAACGACTCGCGATCGATACACATCGAGCGATTGGAGCAAAACACCTGTCACGCACAGATTTTATCGTCGACATCGAAGGAAAACCCTGGGCGCTTGAAATTAACACCATTCCTGGACAAACCAAGAACTCTTTATTACCTAAGGCAATTCTTATATCAGGAAGGACGTTAGGTGCTATCTATACAGGTTGGGTCGAAGATCTACTCAATCGTTAAATGCTTCGTCTTGTGTTAGGCAACTTCTGGAATGTTGATGATATGCGTCTCACTCACGCGCGTTGCTGGGTCAAACACGACGCCCATGACACTCAAACGCAAATCTTCTTTCTTGTCTTTTGGGGCGAGCGCATCGTAGACGGACTGTACAAGCGCGCTTAACTCCCCTTCCGCAAATTCAACAGCGATTGGTTCCCCTTGGAAGGCTGGCGTTGGACGAACGTTTTCTCCTCGATACGTCGTGAGTAAACGGCCAGTCCCTGAGGCAAGTGGAACTTCAAAAATACTTCTTCCAGCGGTTCCAATTTCATTTGAACGAATGATGTGCAGCGCGGCTGAGGGCTCTTTCCCACTTAACGTGAAAAAGCCTGTAATACGTGGTGTATGATAGGCGTCATCTTCATACGACCATCCGTTTAAATCCGTCGTGAGCCGCTGTACAGCATTCCCCTCCTCCGCAATCTCCACTGAATCCACTTGGCGGCCATTCCCAACCACAAACCCTTGCTCACTGATTCGCACGGACGTGTATTGCAACAGATCCAATTTGCCACGCGCCATCACCTTCAAATTCGTTGTTTGAACACTGATCGACTTTTCGTCCGCATTGAGTACATACTTCTTCGCTTTACTCGCTGCACTTCGTGCGGTCACAAAATACAGGCCGACCGGACGCTCTCCGAGCATTCCAAGAATAATACCGCGACCAGGATATTCCAAGGTAGAAAGATATTGTGTGAGTTCCATAAATTACAGTTCAATACAACCAAGTATGCGCGCTGGTTAAAACCGTAGCAATTCCATCGCTTGTTCGTAGGTCGTAGGACGGCTGTCGCGGATGCCTGGGTTACGAATCGTTGCTCCCGCCTCTTGGCCTGGCATGAAGCCACAACCTCGATCAGACGGGATAGCAACGTCAGCATTCCAATAGACATTTCCGCTCGCCGTCACACCTGTGAGGCCATGATTCAATCGCTCACAGATAATCGGCAAACGGCCATTCGTATCAACGAATGTGTTGTTGCGAATCGTAACGCCATCGGTTGATTCACGCGGACCGCTCCCCGCTCTCGACTGAACCAACACCGTTGTATTGTTTAAGAACAAGTTTTGTTCAATGAGTGAATTCTTCGCATCAAAGAGCGCAAGCGCACCAAACGCACTATGCGCGATGACGTTGCGACGGAAGATCGTATCGATTGCTTCGTACTGCTCGCCTTGCAGGAGCTCGCTATCTGTCGATCCGCCAATGCCCCAGATCGGGTTTCCATCTGCTCCACTGCGCTGGTTCTCAATGACGTTCTCTTCGATCAAGGCGCGCTTCGAACCGCCTTTCACGTACCCTGCCATATTCCCCACATCATGAATGAAGTTACGGCGAATGATCGCGTCATCGACATCGACCAAGTCCAAAGCTTCCTGCCAAAATGCTTCGTTTTCCGCTGGACGGCGGCCTGGGCGCGCTAAGTCACACCCTTCAATCGTGATGTGATGCGCTTGGTTAATCTTCACCACATCGCCATCCGGACCCGCATCATGCAGATTCAAGTTTCGTAACGTAATATGATGCGCTCCATCTTGCACATGGAAGACATCGCTTCGTGTATTGGATACCTCAAAGCCTTCGAAAACGAGATACGCCGCTCCCCCACCCACGTTAAAGGCCTCATCAGCGGTTGAGGTGAATTTAGCCGAACCACGCGCCCCATCCGCGATAAGGTAAATTGGATTCGTGGCTGTACCCTTTGTTTCAATCCAGAACTGTCGAGTCAGCGCGTAGGAACCTGGAGCGATACGAATGACGTCACCTGGACGTGCACTATTCATCGCATCGCGCATCGCCTCAACCGAAGCGACACGGACCGTTCGCAGGGCCCCTGGATAGCTCGTCACCGGCGTTGTTGGCGTCGTAGGCGGAGTCACTGGCGGTGGCAAATCTCGATCGGCTTCAATACTCGCCGCCGCGTTCCGTTCGTTCACGGGATTATATTGATCTGTCGTTGTAATTGGCTGACCAACCGTGTAATTCGTGAAGAACGCATCTGGAACATCATCTACCTGACGTGCCCATTCAGAGCCAAAGATCGATTGCGCTATTAACTCCGTCGTCACCCAACGCAAGACTCCCCCGTGGCTCACCGCGTAAACCTTGGGATCGGTAGTCACTTTGAGCAGCTTCATGCCTGGACGATAGGTGACGTTGGCACGAAGACGTAAACTGGCGAGCTCTTGATCTGAAATCGTTTGAACCTGATTAAAATTCGGGAACCAGCTGAAGAAGGTCTTTTCGTTCGGAAACGCATAACGATCACCAGCGGCTGTTGCATAGTAGACGGCGGGCGACGAAGCTTTGACCAAACCCGTGGTGGCCGCCTGAGTTGCCGTCGGTAACACTACCCAGAAAACGC
>CAYUCP010000012.1:0-1596 GCA_964443315.1 uncultured Gammaproteobacteria bacterium | reverse complement strand
GTACCCGGACCAGAACGTGACACTATCAAGAACGCCCCTAGCCCCATGGATGCTTGGCGTGAGGGTCAGAAGTATAAAAACTCACCCGAGCTAGCCGTTCCCAGCTTTGATAAAGCAGCTGTCATGGAAGACATTTTCCGCGCAAAACTCGCACAACATCAAGACATCGCTGATATTTTACGTCTATCTGGAACCCGTGGCTTACACAAAGTCTGGGACGATGCCTACTGGGGAACCGGCAAAGACGGCTCCGGTCAGAACGTGATGGGGAAAATCTGGATGAAGCTGCGTGACGAATTACTTTCCGCCTAACGCATTGCTACTTTTTGGCTTTTAACATCGTGCGCGCCAGATATCGATCGTACATCGATCCAAAACAAACACACGCAATCAATCCACCAACGAGCGCGAGCAGCATATCGCTCTGCGTATCCCACACATAGCCTTGCGTTCCCAAGAAGGCATCCGCTGAACCTCCGAGTAACACCGAGGCGGACCACTCGATGATCTCGTAAATAGAAGTAACGAGTGCTACGACCCCCATCACGAACCAGCCAATCCAGCCCTTCTTCGCAAACACCTGCTGGCGGACCACAACTTCGCGCACCAAAAAGGCCGGGAAGAACCCCTGCACAAAGTGGCCTAGCTTATCGTAGTTATTACGCTGCCAATCAAAGACATCTTTTAGATAATTGAAGAGCGGGTTCTCTGCATAGGTGTATTTCGCGCCCCAGATCAGGATCAGACTATGCACCAAAATAATAAGATAGGCGGCGCGAGAGAACTTAAACCAGCGATAGGTTATCGCCAGAATAATGACGCCGACTAAACTTGGTCCAACCTCCATGAGCCAGGTTGGGTAATCATGTGGCTGCCAAGCCGACCAACCCAGCGCTCCGAGATATAACGCACCTACGAGAAGAAAGAACTGTTTTTGTGACATGTTCACATCATAGCAAAAGGCACACCTCTTGATGAGCATACAGATTCGGTATCCAGCGCTATACTCAAATCGAAGGATTAACAAACAATTGAAACACCAACTATGCCAAAAACGCGCTACAGTAAATCATCCCAAGCAACCGTCAAAAAAACGCTGCACAAATTCAAACAAGGGACATTGAAAAGCGGAAAGAGCAAAACGAAGGTAACGGATCGGAAACAAGCGATCGCAATTGGACTATCTGAAGCACGCAAGAAAGGTGCGCGCGTTCCTCGCAAGACAGTCACACGCTAAAAATTCACTGAGAAAGCCGCCTTCTATAGCCGCTTTCTATTGCTCCTTCTTTCAAGCAGTGCTTTACTAAAATGTGGGTCGAATAACAAATGAAACAAAACATTACAATCTATGAAATACTTTCTCGAACTCCCGCGTTGGGTTGCGTTTGCTCTGTTTGGAGTTGCTGCTCTCGGTGCAAGTACAGGACTACCAACATCCGTCGAAGCCATGAGTGTTACACCAGAGACTCTTCCAGCAGCTCGTGTCGCAACCCCCTACTCTGTAGTCGTGAGCCTCACGGAAGCAACAAACACCTCTTTGATGTGGAATATCTCGAATGGCTCGCTTCCGCCTGATTTAACGCTCGAACCACTCAC
>CAYUCP010000011.1:12969-22453 GCA_964443315.1 uncultured Gammaproteobacteria bacterium | reverse complement strand
ACGGCAACTTCTCCCATGATTGAGTATGCATGACCACTGATTAAATTTGCGATGAAATCATGGACTTTTTTCTCCCCCATCCCAAATGCACTCATATCCACACCTTTTTCTAAATCCTCATCAGTTAGTGTTGAAACGTACTCTTCACTCGCTGCAAAAACTGCTTTTGCATATTCTTGAAATTTTTCCATATCTACTTTTACTTCTTTTAACCACTTCGGATAAGCTACTTCCCACTCCATAGGATGAGTCTCACTTGCACCCGTTTTACCTTTAAATGTCGTTTCAAGGAGTGGTTTATCCTTTTTGAGAAAATTGTGAATGAACATATCTTCTGAAAATATGAGATGTGCACAGGTACCAGCGATCGGATTAGCTTTTCCTGGAGGCATGAAGTGAGCAACTTCATCCGTTACGCCCTCCATAGTTTGTTCAAGTGCGCTATGGACAGCTTTAAGCTGTTCAAATAAAATTCTAACCGAAAGATTATTCATACAACTATGATAAACAAACTAGATAATAAATGTGTAATAAAAATTGAATAAATATAGCCTACCATCGTATTGACTTCCCATTTCTTAATTGAAATACTTAAATCACATGGAATTAGAAACACCTCCTCAACCTCTAGTATCTGCAACCACACCAGTTCCACCTCAAAATCCTCAACCAGTTGAAAAGAAATCTAAGAAGAACTTTTTGCTCCTCCTTCTCATAATAAGTGTATGTATTATTTCTGGGGGAATATATATCTTTCAAAATTACAGAAAACAACTCCCTAAAACCACCTCGAATCAAGTATCTGAAAAAAAACAAACGACATCTACTAAAGAAAACCTTAACCCAGATTCAGGAAATTTATATCAGGATATTAAAACTCGCATGAAAGAGGTATTTCAATGAAGAAAGTAATATATACTCTTATCTTTTCACTAATTGGTGTAATTTTTACTACGTCTTTTGCACAGGCAAAGATTTGGAATAAAGATTTAATTACCAAGGCAGTACTGACAAATGGTTTTATGGCTACTATCTGCCCTACTACGTTATCTCAAGAAACTATTCTCAATCCTGTGATTACTGAAGAAACAAATGATACTCCAGTAGTAACAAATTCTGAGTGCACAGGAAAAAACGAAGAAGTACTTTTCGGAGATATTACGCTAGATTTTAAAGAAAGCGGAACAGGGAAAGAATACATCGTTCTTTATAATGATGAATTATTACGCGCTGATTCGTTTCAATATGGATATTATAAAGACTGGAGTCTGGGTGCAGAAGCGCCACCAAATGCTGATGGCAAAACGTATCATGGATTAAAATCAGTAATGGCAGATACTCTGTATAAAACAGATATCGCAGTCCCCGACTTCCAAGAAAAAGTAGTAGATAGTGGTTTTATAACGATTTATGCAAAAGACGGAACGATTGACCATACTTATTTCGTTTTCAAAGCAAAAGTATATAAGGTGAATGAGGTGAAAAAGAAAGTAACGGATAAAGTACTCATAGATTATACCCTACCAAGTAGCTCAACTGGCGAAACGCCCGATTCACTATCTCCAACTGTTTTACCTACAGTTAATCCTACTACTAGCATATATAAAAATGATACATATAAGTTTGAATTCTCCTACCCTAATTTCTTCACCCAAGATAAAAGCACATCAGAAACACTTACTAGCTTTACTGGAAAGGATAATCATATTAGTGTGAGCGTTGAAAATAAACCTTTCAAAGATTTTACGTATATGGATTTGTCTGCTACAGAATATAAATACGATATAACGAGTCAGAAATGGGTAAATATTACTAACCCGTCGAAAGTCGTTACTGAAATTAAAAAAGTTACTACTTCACTTGAAGCATATGAAGCAGGCTTCGGAGACGGTATGTGTGGAGGAAGTATCTTTTTTATTCCATCTCCAAATTACTCATTTGTCGTACGACTATCTACCACAATGTGTGCGCATATGAATGAGAAAACCCAACAATTTGAAACTTCAGACTATCAAGTTTCAAATAACAACCTTTTATCCTCTTTTAAATTTACAAATTAACCAAGCTTTACATATTTATTACCCAATTTCACATTGAGTTTTGTATAATTTTAATTAAGTGAAAAACTCACAAAAAATAATGCTAGGATGCATCATTATCCTTATAGGAGTTGGTCTCTATATCTTCGTGTCACCAAAATTAAAGAATCAATCAACTATGCCTCCCACGCTAGAAAATGAGCAACCAGCTTCTCAAGAATCTACTCAACCATCTGATGAACTCTTAGCTGGAGGAAGTGGCTACATAGATCCCAGTGGAGTTTTTAGTATCCTCTATCCTAATGATTGGAAAATAGATAACCAGAATAATGGACAAGTTACGAGGGTTTATAAGACTGGTGCCACGCAACGAGGACAAACAGAAATGTATGACGGTATTATCATAACGTTTGAGTTATTCGATCTTAAAGGAGCATCACTTAGTAATTGGCTTGATGCCCATATAAAAGAGATCAGCGTTGATGGAATGACGCAAATTACAAAACCTAAAAAAGCGATCACGCTGAACACCTTTCCAGGATTTTTCTACACTACCCGTGGTCTAGGTGAATTCAATACTATAATAGTACAAAAAGATACAAAATCTCCGTATGCTATACAAGTTACCTCTCTTGTAGCCGACCCTCAAAACATTGGATACCAAAAAGAGGTAGATGATGTCCTTTCCTCTCTTAAACTTCTAAAGTAGCTTTAATCGTGAGTAAATAATCCTATAAGAATTGCTTCCCGTACATAACTTTGCTACAATCTCCTAGTTGTTTTTGCACATTTACAAGAAGTGAGAAATGTTATCTGTAGAGTGGAGTTACAGTGAGGTATTCATATCTCTCTCTATCTCCACTCTTGGAAGATTGATCGATACGAAAGGAGCACCACGTGTTTCATACGCACGCGATGGTATACGGGCATGGCGTCGAGAACATACTGGTTGACGCCAGGTTATCTCTCACCGCTCTCATGCTCATGTTCTGCCTTCAAAAGCTACTGAGCTGGGAGAGGCTGAATAAAGCTCTTCGGTTTTCATTCGTATTTCTGCTCCTGTGGCCAACTCTCATCTATATGCCGAATGCGGCATATGAAGGGTTTGAAATCCGCCATATTTTCTTGGTGGATAACGTAGCCGATAACCTCGAGGCACCGGCAATAGCGCTTTTCCTAGGCATTGCCATGTTTGGCAGTACGATAGCGGTAGCTATCAACCTCCTCGCCGTTCGTATTCCTTTTGCACTCATTCAAAACCATCCGGTAATTTCTCATTTCGGCCTGAGTTTTTTCTCAGCCCTGGGTACCTCTTTTGGGTACCTAGACTACAACAGCATAGATGCTCTCTATCATCCTGAAGTGCTCATCAGCGCAATGCATGAGGTACTTCATAACAGAGGGCAGCAAGTACTTATCATCGGGATAACGATCGTACTGAGCTTGCTGAGTATCACAACAGACTACGTCTTTCGATCATATCGAAAGACAAAAGCCCTGAAGGGCAGAAAGGAGATATCTCCACTCATACACTAGCGTGTGAGAAAGAGCCCTCTAATTCCCTTCAGGGCCTTCTCACAATAAAAAATCTCGTTAGCACACCTTCTCTTCAAATGATATTTCTAGATATTTAATCGAACTAGCTATCTCAAGCCTAACAATAATTTATAATCAATAACTATAGGTTTACTTTTATTCATCTTTATACTATAATTCCAGGACTCATAGTTCTTCCATCGTGATGGGTGGACGGACGCGTGGTGATGAGAACTACGGCAATCGCTGCCTGATGTTCTCTTCCCCACATATGTGGACCTTTGACATAGCAAGGAACAATTTACACAAGAAAGGACGAGAATTCATGATCATGCGCCGACGGAACGACGAAGAGCGCGAAATGGAGCTCATGATGAAGGGGTCAACTACCCCCGAAGAAACAGCTCAGAAGCTCATGGTTCGTGTCCAAACGGGAGGACGGCTTCTCGGCTTCGGCCGACGAGTTGTCGTTCCAACGGATGAGATCCATGTTGTATCCGGCACAGGCCGGCACAACTTCGTTCTCAGTAAAGAAACGCAAGTATTCGGGGCCGCTGCGAAGCAGCCATCGATCTACTGGCGGAACAGCTTCACCCAGGTCACGGCGCTCAAGACCATCACCTTCGTGGTGGCGGTCGAGGGCGTGAACGTCCTGGATGCAGGGCACGTGCCCTACACGCTCACGGCTCACGTCGTCGCAAAGCTCGATGAAGAGCATGCCGAAATCGCCGCAATGCGCGTCGGCTACGACATCCCCTCCTTGATCAAATCGATCCAAGAGGTCACTGAGGCCGAACTGATCGACGCGGCTGCAGGAATGCAGCTGTCTGAAGTCATCAAGAACCGCCAGAACCTGGCGGACTCGGCCCAGGACAAAGTCAACACCACCCTCAAGTCGCTCGGGTATAACCTGACGCTGCTGAAGGTGAGTGAGCTCGGTGGCGAAGCATATCAGAAGTTGGTAGAGCAAGCGCAGGCGCAAGTCAAGCGTGACAGCACTATCAACATCAACGCTGCAGAGCTAGCTACCCATGAGAATGTCCAAGGACGCGAACGTCGCGAAGCCGAAGTTGATGCACTCACCCGTCGTGAGACGGAGGCGCAGCAACTTGGTGCAGAACGTGACGTTCAGCGCTCCAAGCTGGACACCACTGAAGAGCTATCTATTCGCCAGCACGAGCTAGCCCTCGAGCAAACGAGGCGAACTCTTGCTGCAGCTGAAGAGCAGCAGCGAGTTAACCTCCAGCAGGTTGAGCTTGATAAGGGTGTTAAGCTGGCACAAGTCCAGCGCGACGCCCAAGTTAAGCAAAACCAACTGGAACTCGATCAGAGGCTTGCTCTCCAAGAGACCGAAGCTGATGCAACCCGAAAGGGTACAGAACAGACTCGCGAACAGGAGCGCAAAGCCGCACTGACCGAAGCAGAAGCAACACGTCTCGCACGTGAAGACTCTGCAAGGGCAGATCGCGAACGCGCTGTTAAGCTCGTCGAAGCAGGAACTGCTGCAGAAGCACTCCGCGTTCGAACTGAAGCCGAAGCAGCTGCGTCTACCATCCAAGTGGAATCCGAAGCACAGTCTCGACTCATCCGAGCTCGAGGCGAAGCCGAAGCAGCCACTGTGGAAGTCGAAGCACAAACGAAGAATGCACTGCTCACCGCACAACGGGAGGCAGATGGCGCTCTGAGGATTGCGGAAGCAGCTAAAGTCCGCGCTGAGGCAACTCGCGCTACTGAGGCAGCAACCGGCCTCGCACGTGCTGATGTCGCCGAACGCGAAATTCAGAACGATGCTGCTCGGGTAACTGTCACACGTGACCAAGGCCTCGCTGAGGTTGAAGTCACTGCAAGGCGGAACCAGGCAGAACTTGACCGCGAACGCGGTACCAAGGAAATCGAAATCAATGCCCAGCAGCAGCTTGCGACACTCTATCAGCAGGCTCCGGTCCTCGTGCAGCTCGAACAAGAGCAGCGCCAACTGGCTCATGCTATCGAACTTGCTAAGATCGAGGCAGACGCGCGCGTCCAGGTCATGCGAGCGCTCGCGCCGAACATCCACCTCCACCTCGTCGGTGGCGATGGCAGGCTCGGCCGGGTCCTTTCCGAAGTCATGGCGCTCGCAGGCGCCTACCAGGATATGGGGGGCACGCTCCCCATGCTCGCTGATGGGCTCTCCACCCCTGCCACCGGTAACGGTTTGGCAGATGGGGCCCTTAGCATGGTGACGCAGGCTCTGCCTGCTATCCAGAAGGCAATCAGGGATATGAACCCCGGTGTCATGACTACTATGACTGCAAGCCAGCTTCTGGATGCGGTCATTCCGGTTCTCGCCGGTCAGGAGGACGCACTTAGCGCGGTGAACAAACTGCGCCAAAGTATGGCCTTCAAGATCGTCGCAGATATGCCAGCGACCAACATCCTCGGCATGCTCGGCCTCAACTCCGACGAAGGAAGCGAATCCATCACCGCTTCCTAACTGTCGCTAACGAGCGACACCCTCTTCCTTGCTATGTCAGCCCCTAAGGCGCGGACCGTAAAACGTCCGCGCCTTTCTCATTTTTAGCTATCACAATTCATGTAATCACTTCATATTAAGTCTTACATAATATTTTTCTTCACTTTTCCCAGTAATTCATCTATTTCAAAAGGCTTTTCTAAGAAGTCATTGGCACCTGATTCTTTTGCGTGGAGTGCAGTATCTTTATTTGCAGAAAACATGATGATAGGAACATGTTTCGTCGAGTCTGATTGTTTTAAATACCGACAAATAGTTCTTCCATCGATGCCAGACATCCAAATATCCAAAATAAGAAGATTGGGTAAATCGTTTTGTAATTTTTTTACTGTCTCACCATTTGCAGTTACTTCGACAATATATCCTTCATCTTCTAAAAGCATTTTTACTGAATCCAAAATCGCTGGATCATCATCTGCAACTAAGATTCGTTTTTTTTGTAATAAACTTTTTTGGGTCATACATGATAGTATACCTCTCTCTTGTAATAAACATATAAGAGTATAGGTACAAATATGCTTTTTTTACACTTTCTTTTTTCTTTTACTTCTTGGCGTAAATGGCAGAGTAAAACAAAATGTAGATCCTACATTTTCAATACTTTCAACCCAAATTCTCCCTCCCTGTCGTTTAATAATTTCGCTTGAAATATACAGTCCTAGTCCCAGACCTGGAAATGTATCTTCTTTAGGACCGCTCACACGGAAAAATCTTTCAAATACTTTATCTTGCTTACCTCTGGGAATTCCTACTCCAAAATCTTCGACACATACTTGCACTGAGTTATCTATTTCTTCAAGGTTAACATTAATTTTATTTGAGTGAGGTGAATACTTAATCGCATTCGTAATGAGATTGGTTAAGACCTGACCTGTACGGTCTTTATCAGCAGTTACTAATCGATTAATGTTCCCATGAATAGTAATGGTATGTCGAAAAGTAGTCCGCTGTAACTCTTCCACTAACTCGGCAACGAGTTGATTCATATCAAATTCCTCTCGCATGAGACTTAATTTTCCTCCTTCGATTTTTGTGACATCTAAGAGATCACTAATCAGTGAGATGAGTTTATTGAGTTGTGCATCCATTTTTAGAAGCATTTCACTTGATTTCGTATCTCCTTCTTTCATGAATCGATGCTGCAAGATTTGCGTATAGGCTTTGATACTTGTGACAGGGGTTTTTAACTCATGGGTTGCAACACCGATAAAATCATCTTTTTTTGCTTCAATCTCTGATCTAATCTTTCTCTCAAGGAGTAAGGCTTGTTGTTTCGTATAGATTTCTCTTCTTTCTATCGCATAGCGGATTGCTCGTTCTAAAATGGCTGGAGTAACGTCTGACTTTATTAAATAATCATCGGCACCGGAGCGTAATGCTTGTATACCTAGTTCTTCATTCCCCACTCCGGTGAGGAGGATAAATGGTTTAGTATTCCCTTGTTTTTGTGCATCTCTAATTATTTCAAGACCAGTATGTTCTCCTAACCGGTAATCCACGAGAAAAATAGCTATTGAAGGGTCTGTTAGATATGGTTCAATCTCAGAACAAGTACGAATCCACGTCAATACATAAGACGATTGGTGAATCTTAGCAAGCGCCTTTTGTAACAGTAAGAAATCATCCTCATCATCTTCGATAAGGACGATGTGTATGGTATTTTCATTCATTATCTTATCTCGTCGGTAACTCTACGATCTCAAACCAATATTTTCCTAACGACGTCATAACATCAATTAATCCTTCAAATGTTACAGGTTTTGTGATAAACGAATTTACACCTAATTTATAGGAGCGATAAATATCTTCTTCTGCTTTCGATGTTGTGAAAACAACGACTGGAATATCTTTTAAATCAGGATTGCTTTTAATTTCTTTGAGAGCTTCTCGTCCATCTTTTTTTGGCATGTTTAAATCCAGGAGAATTACCCCTGGTCGAGGTGAAGTCGCCACATCGTTATATTTTCCTTTGTGCAAGAGAAAATCGATAAGCTCTTCTCCATCAATAACTCTGTAGAGCGTATTTAAAAGCTTACTTTTCTTGAGAGCTTTCTCAGTAAGCATAAAATCATCATCATCGTCATCAGCCATGACTATAATAACCGGTTTTTTTTCATTCATTGTATTTCACCTCCT
This sequence comes from uncultured Gammaproteobacteria bacterium, assembly GCA_964443315.1. Classification (GTDB taxonomy): domain Bacteria; phylum Patescibacteriota; class Patescibacteriia; order 2-12-FULL-60-25; family 2-12-FULL-60-25; genus JAGOTP01. The sequence goes on along the minus strand of CAYUCP010000011.1, from coordinate 14,230 downwards.
TTTCTTTTGGTTGACTCACAGGTAGTGTCAAAAAAAAAGTAGTACCATAATCGGGCTTGCTCTTGGCAGTAATTGATCCATAGTGTCTTTCAATAATCTTTCGACAGACTGCAAGCCCAATTCCAGTACCACTAAACTCATTTCTCCCATGAAGTCTTTCAAAAATAGTAAAAATGCGATCTAAATATTTTTCATCGAACCCTATGCCATTATCTTGAATCGAAATAACATATTTTTTATCTTCAGACTTACTAGTTTCTTCTTTTGTTACTTCTTTTGCTGTAATCTTAATTACTGGAGATTTTTCTTTTGTGTGAAATTTTAAGGCATTGCTCAGAAGATTTTGAAATAGTTGTCTCATTTGAAACGGATCAGCCTCAATCGTAGGAAGTGGAGTTTCGATAATAACCTTTCCTTTGTTCTGTAAAATCGTACTTTCTAAATCGAGGAGTACTTCACTGAGTATTTGTTGTAGATCGACTTTTGAAAATGGAAGAGCTTTCGTCGTTACTCGTGAAAACGCTAAAAGATCATCAATCAACACTCTCATTCTTCCCGCAGCATGCAACATCCGTGTTACATATTCTTTTCCACTTCCTAGTGATTCAGCGTATTCTTCTTGTAACAAATCTCCAAATGCTTGAATTTTTCGAAGTGGTTCTTGTAAATCATGGGAAGCAACATAAGCAAAATCTTGTAATTCTCTATTACTTCGTTCAAGTTTTTGTGTACGATCAGCAATTTTTTGCTCTAAATGTTTATTTAAATTACTGAGATTTTCCTCAGCCTCTTTTCTTTTTTCAATTTCTGCCTGAGCTTCTTTAAAGAGGAGTGAGTTATCCACCGCAATAGCCGCGATGCGCGCTAGATCCTCTAAAAATGCCATGTTATCTTCGTTATAAATCCGTCCAGATTCTGCAGATACAAACGTTATCGCACCAACAATCCGTCTGTTAGTCTTCAATGGTACGCTAATATACGAGCGCAGCCCAAGCTGTTTGAGAAGCTTTGCATGTTCTGCATTTCTTGCACCCGCTAAGATCATTTCTTCGGGAATATCACTCATCATTTGTGGTTTACCAGTTCGAATAACTTCATGTACTCCTGCTTTTGCATTAGGATCTTCTGGATACTCCTCTTGTAATCTTTTTGCTAGCTCAATTTTCTTTCGATCAAAATGTTTTACAACGATTTGTGAAGCTTTGCCATGTTCATTAACGACATGAATTACACACCAATCAGCAAAGGACGGAACAGCAAG
>CAYUCP010000011.1:5615-12869 GCA_964443315.1 uncultured Gammaproteobacteria bacterium | reverse complement strand
CTTGCTTTCTCGCTTCTTGACTTAGCTATCTGCGCTTGAAATACTTACTGTATGGACCAACCGATAATTCCACAATATCCTGATGAATCACAAGAGTTACCTGAACCTAAATCCGTATGGAAATCGGTTATAGCTTCTAATAAAGTTCTTATCGGCGGTGTAGCTTTCGTTATTATCCTCCTCTTCGCTACTGGTATCTATAGATTTATTGCTCCTTCGAATTCAAAAAAATCCCTAACCCCCACCCCACTCATCACAAAAACGCCAACGAACACCCCAACCCCCATTGTCTATCCAACATCCTGGCCGAATGTAACACGAATTCTAACCCCGACAATCACTCAAAAAGCAAATAACACTACCACATCTCCTAACCAATCGAGCAATACCAACACTACTACGACAACAAATAACGCTCCCACAGCTACCCCTACTCCATCACCCACTCCAATTCCTACTACAGCTGAAATTCGTGGAGGATACTATGATGCTAATACCCATACGCCACTCACTGATGCTATGTTTGCAGTTGCCGCACAAGAAGGTCCGACCTATGCCAGATCAGACGATAAACCGACATGGACTTTACCGAATTTAAAACCTGGACATTATCATGTCACGATAAATGTCGATTTTAGTAAATATAACCAACGTACTATTGTCTGCAAAAACTGTACCATCTCAAACATCCAGTTCGCTTCATTTGAAGTTGACTTAAAAGCTGGTGACGCAATTCAAATAGAATGGCTTTTTGACCCCAAATAGCAAATATTTTACATTACTAACTTGGTATAATAAGAGCGTGAAGAAATCTACCCTTCTTGGCATTTGTAATCTTATACTGGTTTTCTGGTTTAGTTATATTCTTCTTAAAAGTGATTATAACCTGAAAGCATTTCTCTCTTTTTACAGCGCTATAAAAGCTTCTGTATCAATCGGAGTTGTACTTTTTTTCTTACTCGTAAACGGTTATCTATCGTATATTCTCTTTTTCAAGTTACCCAAAAAGCCTTCCTACCCGATTCTCTCTGCGCTAACATTCGCACCATTATTTTGGTTTATTCTGGTATTTATTTCTTTTTCCTTTGCTTCACAACCGATACTACCCCTCCTAACGCTTATTCTTTGTCTTACTCTTTATTTTTTCTTTAGAAAGTATTCAAAAAAAATTGCTCTTTTTCTCACACTCGGAACAGCAATAGTAATGCTCATCGTTCTTATCACAAGTTTTGAAGAAGATTATTGTTTAAAACAAGGCTACATAATGGACAGATCCGGAACGAAATCAATTCGAGCAACAAAAGATGATGCGAAGAGATTAAAAGATTTTGGGGTTTTTACAGGACAAGAGATTGGTGTTTCATTTCGAGCACACATGCTGTGCCATAATACGTTTGACCTAGGAAAAGCACTCCAGCAGATTTATCTTCATAAATAAGTTGCAAGCTCATTTCTACTCACCTAGAATAAAATAATATGAAAAAATTATTTACAAACAAGAGTTTTATTTTTATCATGATCACGACTTTTCTTGCCGTGATAGGAATTGGGATTATTATTCCTGAGATTCCTTTTATCGTACAGCAGTATATGCCGGGTGCTAGTAATGCACAAATTGCCATAAACGTCGGATTACTAACCTCTCTCTATTCAATTTGTCAGTTTTTTGCCGCACCGGGACTAGGTGCGCTCAGTGATAAATATGGAAGACGGCCTGTTCTTCTTACCTGCTTAGTTGGATCAGCCATAGGATATCTCATGTTTGGGATAGGTGGATCCCTATGGATTCTTTTTATTAGTCGCATCATCGATGGATTAACCGGTGGAGATATCGGAACGATCTTTGCATACGTAGCAGACGTTACAAAGCCTGAAGAAAGAGGTGCAGTATACGGTATTATCGGAGCGTTGGTAGGCGTTGGATTTATGCTTGGACCGAGTATTGGTGGACTCTTAAGCTTGGTCTCTCTTTCAACTCCTTTTTATGCTGCAGCTGCTGTCTCACTCGCAAATGCACTGTTTGGCTATTTCGTTCTTCCTGAAAGCTTAAAAAAAGAACATCGCATGGCTGATTTCTCACTTCACCATCTGAATCCATTTGGTACACTTTTAAGCGTTCTTTCAAATGTCACGGTTCGAACTATGTTACTTATCGGTTTTTTCTATTTTCTCCCTTTTGCACAATTACAAGGACTTGGTGGCATTTATTCTAAAGATATTTTGCATTGGTCACCAGCAAATATCGGCATGATGTTTCTCGTGATTGGACTTGTTGACATCGTAACACAGGGATTCTTATCAGGAAAATTAATTCCAAAATTTGGAGAATTAAAACTCGTTCTAGCAGGTCTTCTCATTACCGGCGTCGCATACTTCTGTAGTGCCATGCAAGTATATCTCCATTCGACCATCTTTGCGTACGTCAGTGTTTCAATTTTCGCATTTGGTAGTGGGCTTCTTGAACCATCGTTAGGCGGACTCATCTCACGTGCTGCTGGTCCAGGAGAACAAGGACGTGTACAAGGTGCAAATCAATCCCTCCAATCGATAACCCGTATCATCGGACCTCTTCTTGCTACCTATCTCTACGGATTTGTTCCAAATCTTCCCTACCTTCTCTGCGTTGCACTCTCTCTTGGTGCGTTCGTTTTCGTTTATACGCAAAGACAAATTATCCTCGATCACATCCACTCAGACAAATAATTTTCTTGACTTCACGTCTCTATCTTGGAATACTTAGTATATGGACGCTCCAGATATGAATATACCTCGCATGAAACGTGGATTTTTTCAAGATAGTACAAATCTTCTGTTACTAGCGATTATTCTAGTGATTGCAGTTCTTCTTAGTGGCATAGTGTTTTTAATCTTCCGCGCCAATAAAAATACATCTCCTTCCACACAAAAAAATGCGAATACTCCCTCTCCAGTAATTTCTTTATCTCCTACGCTTAAACAATTTAAAGGTACAGGCTATACACTTGAGTATCCTGATAACCTCATTGTCATGGTAGATACCACAAAACAAATGGTAACGTTCTCCTCAGGTGTTGGCAAAACACTTGTTCCTGTTTTTACGGTACAAATTGTTACCTCTCCTTTTAAGAACTCCCCCAAAGCAAATCAAACTATTGAAGGTATAAAATATGTCTCAGAATGGAAAGAAATAACAGTAGATGGACAAAAAGCTCACCACTATGTAAAAAATCCTTGTGAAAAAACATGTCGAATACTTGCGGTAGATTTGCCTTACAAAAATGGGACTGAAATAATTTCCATTAATTACTTATCCGATGATGAAGCGATATTTAGTACTATTCTTTCCAATTTCAAGTACACGAAATAACTATGGAATCTGACTTTTACCAGCAACAACAAGAAAAAATGGCTAACCAAGCACCCGAGCAGCCGCCAACAAACCCAGAGGTTCAAACAACTCCACCACTTGCCCAAATGCCCCCAGTGTGGAAATCAAAGAAATTTTTCTTCATTTTATTAGCATTTTTTGGGTTAGCAATAGTATCAGGATGTACCTTTTTCCTTTACCAAAATGCAAAAAATAGTATGGTTGGCCCCCTGCCTAAACTTAAAGATACTCCATCTTCTTCTATCACTGTACAACCCTCTCCTAGCCCAACTTCTGATCCAGAAACAGCGACCTGGAATCTATATGCAAAACCAGGACTCTACTTTAGCTTCCGCTATCCGAAGGACTACCAAATAGTTTCAGAGGAGCCAAGAAAAGTAGTGCTAGGATTTGCACCTACTCCTACAGACAAAGTAATTCCTTATCTAACGGTAACCATGGATGGATCATCATCATATAAAGACCTTCCTACGTGCACCAAGGATATGACATCTCCTTGTATCAGTAAAAAACAGACTATCACCCTGGATTCGAAACAAGCAGCTTCAGTCGACTTGCGTGGAGGTGTAGATGATGCATATTCAATCGTGACCCTATCTGGAACTCCTGACATTGAGCTAAAGATGAATGTCGCAGGAGGTGGGCTTTCGGAGACATTTAGGAAAATACTCTCAACCGTACGAGAAGGAAGTGCTTTTGAATATCCCAAAACACCTTTTAAGAAATCGTACAGTGATGTTGTGCTTCCCTTGTCTCTTCAATATGAATTTCCAACATACGATGTAAATACTGTTATTTCAGATAGTACAGCACTTAAAGCAGATCGAGAAATTTGGGTAAGTATTCCTAATACAGATAGCATCCTTTTAGAAATAAACTATTATAAAAGTTCGTTAAATGCTATCGATTGGTGGAATTCGGTTGGAAAAGCGAAATTTGATGCGGCTCAACAAGAATATATTAACGCTGTTAACCCTAAGCCTACAGGAATTACTTCCCCGACATTTGTGACTACTCCAATTACGTTTGCAGGTCAAAGTGGAATTAAAGCAATGGGACACGTAGAACTCGCACAAGCTCCAGGAGATGAGGAGCTAACTATCGTGCACTACAAAGACGGTATATATCTTATCCGCCCTATGGCTGAGAAAAAAGATAAACTTATTCTTGAGGAAACTCTTAATTCAATTACCTTTCGCTAAATTAGTTACATTTAGAAGTAAAATGGACTTATTTTGTAGATTCCTCAACAAAAAACAGACTACTAGTAATTTTAGTTGAACTCAATTTTATCTATATATTTTGTAGTTAACTTGTTCTTCAATAAATTCTGGTAAGTGTATCGAAGCGTCAGGGAGATTTGCTACACCTCGATCTCTGAGAAGAGTAAATAATCGATCTTCAACTTTATGCCCAATTTCTCTTTGCATCTGAAAAGAGGATTTGCCACTAAAGTGCTCTTTACCTTCTTCATTTAACCGCGTGTAATTCTGATTTGCTTGGTTCTTATCAATGCGACGATCGAGATCATTTATGACTGTCCCATCAGAAATAAATTCAGCAGGCCGTATAGATTTACTATCAGAGGTAATATCATCGATATAATGCATGATTAAAAACGCCGTATCGTCATCAGATAATGAAGGCTTAGCAAGAATAGTTTCTGTTTCAGATAGTACACCCACCCCAACACTTGTAGACAAGCGTACGATTCTGTCACTATATCCTGCTGTAGTTAAACGCTCCCTGGCTCTTTGTTCTGATATCACAAAACTTTCAAATGACATTCCATTAGAGCGAGCAAGCGCAAGTTCTTCTTTTTTTCCTGCGTCATGGAGCCAGGCAGCAGTTGCAAGATCTTGCTGAACGTCAGGGGAAAGCCCAACGAGTTCCCCTATCACACCTACTCTTGCAGCCTCTACAGCACAATGCTCCGTTACATTTCGCCAATCCTCTTTGCTTCCCTTTTCTCCCCAAAGACCAGCATCTTGATGAATTTTAAGTTCAGTTCTTGCAGCTATAAGAAGTTTCCGAAAATATGCTTCTCTTTCTGGCTCAGGATGAGGAATAAATCTCTCTTCAGTCATAATCTGCATTATACACCCAGCTATTCGCAGAAAAGTACAACTCGTCAATTGCGTCCTATAGGTTTGATTTTTAGCCCGTTTTGTGCTATACTTTTCATGCTGAAAATAGAGTTTCTCTCTTTTCACTTTTTTGCACTTTTACCCTCCTACGCTTCTAGCTACGGAAGGGTAAGCGTGTATCCATCTTCTCTGGATATTCGATAGGTTCACCCCTAACGAAGTTTAAGCGAAGTGGGGCACTTTTACAGATATAGTGATAGTTTTGAAGACTGCTAGATGAGGAGAGACTTACTTATCTTTTCCTTTGGCAGTCTTCATATGGTGAATCAAAAGCACGCGTGTGCTGATGAGACATCGGGCGAAATGAAGACAGCTGGCAGTGACACAACATATGGAGGAATCCATGAGCGATCAATCGCAACCGGCCGCTGTTTCCTATACGCGTATCGGCGAGGATACTCCGTTTCTGACGGTCGATCTCACTGTCTTCCAGCCCGCTCCTGGCACCACAAGGCGAACCGAGGCACTCCTGAGGGAATACTACACCCTGGCACTTCAGGCCGTCCTCCCCAGCGATCGTGTCGCGGCCACCTTGGCCGAATTCGACATCGCCACCGTGAGCCGGATGCTCACCGCGCTCGACCTCGATGAGGTCAACAAGAAGCGGGAGCTCATCCTCTCCCGCCCGCGACTCGAAAATGCGGTTTCGTTGCTTCGGCACGAGGGCTGGTCCATCCTGACCGTCACTAGGCAGAATCCGGCGATCTTCGCCGAACACCTGCCGGTGACCCAGCGTGAAATCAACCTCATCGAGGCCATCATCCGCGCTGCCGGGGCTTTCCCGGTGCGCCAGTTCCTCTATCAGGGCATGACGATCGTCATGGGCGCGCCATCTCGGCGTGACCGACAGCAATTCGCTGCCTAGCACCACTTCATCGCCGCCTGCCCGGTGGGAATCGCCCTCCTTCCCGGGCCTCTATCACTACTCTGCATTTTGCAAAACACACAACGCCGTTTGGGCTTACAGTGTCGAAACGTTTTTCGAACCCTTCATTTGCGAAGTATTTCGAAGAAACGTCAGGACTGTTTTCCCCCAACCGGCGTTTTTTCTTGGAAACGTTTGCTATACTATCCCCATGCCACATGAACAACTCCGTCCTGCCGAAGCTCCGCCTCGTGTCGAAGGGAATGTAATGACGAGAATCATTACTCCCCGAACTGCACGCATCATCGCGTCAACGCTTGATCCAGAATTCCTTCGTCCCAATAAAGTTCTTGAACCTGCAAATGTCGAAGCGTTTACGAATCATCTTAAAGCAGCTACCCCTGATTCACTCTCGTATGCAGGAATCGAAACGACATCTTTACGAAGTAGAGTTGAATACTGGCAACGTAGCGAAAAATCATTTGCTGGACAAAATGAAGAATGGAATACTGCTACGTGGGATTGGATGAAAATGCAACTTGATGATGATGCACCTCATAAAGATCATGCAAAAGCAGCACTTTCCTCACTTGGATTATCTGGAGAAAATGAGCATAAAACTGGTGAATTATATGATGAAGTTGAAATATTTCGGAAAAAGTATGTCGGAGAGACGAGTAATATTAAATCATTTGTTTCAGATATCGCCTCTGGTTGTATGGAAAATGGTGAGGTAAACCTACTTACGCTAGAGCAGCGGTTAATAGCTATCCAAGGATTGCTCCCAGCATTTGGTGAAACACATGATATTCCACAACTCATTAGTGAATTTAGTATGACCCACGCTCTCCTTTCTCAATCTGAAGTGAAAAAAG
>CAYUCP010000011.1:3931-5515 GCA_964443315.1 uncultured Gammaproteobacteria bacterium | reverse complement strand
TGAATCTGAAGTTTCAGAAGGTGAAGAAGGTGGAGATACTGACTAACCAAAACGCACAAAAAGCTTGACTTTTGCTTCATTTTTTCATATTATGGGTTTACTATTTTAGGAAGCTGCCTCTTTTCCTCATAAAAGTGTACTGCCCCCCATTTTTTTCATGCAAAATCGTATTAATCACTATCGTGAGATCGTCACAGATCGTTCACCTGTTCTCTATCGCAGAGTAATAAAAGATATTCGAAATAGACCACTTTTTAATTTCGGAATTGCTCTTATCCTTCTTTTTTTAGTTCTTCTCGCTAATTCAATTCTTACCAAACCTGCTACCACAGAGAAAAAAGCAGCTGTTGCAAAACCAGTTAAAATTTACAGTATCGGCACTGCACCCACAGTCACCCTCCAAGGAAAAGTTGAAAAAAGTAATGTCATTAAGATTATGGCGCAATCGGCTGGAGTGGTCAGTAGTGTTGCTGTAACTGAAGGAGATGAAGTTGCTAAAGGAACGACACTTTTAACATTATCCAGTAACTACCAAGGAGATAACGCACCCGCAGTTCAAGCTCAAATCGCACAAACCAGTTATAATAATGCTGCTTCAACCTACGCTACTCAAAAAGATATCATCACAAAACAACGAGATGTCGCAAATACCTCAGCTGAAAATACTGAAGACTTACGAAAAATCTCAGTCGAATCAAGAGACGCGACCCAGCGCCTCATCGATGATACCCAGACTAACATCGATTCATTAACGACTACCATTAATCAACTGAGCAACAGTAATAATCCAGCTGACCAAGCACAGGTTGCAAGCGCAAAACAACTTCGCTCTCAACTCAATGCGAGTATCACTCAGCTTCAATCAGGTGTTAACCAACTCAATTACAGTACGAATACGAATAACCCACCGACGAAGCTTAATGCATTACAAAAAGAGCTAACTCTCAAAGGACTCGATCTTCAAGAAAAAGCGTTAGAATTAGGAAAAGAAGTATCTCGACTCCAAGCAAATCTAGCTTGGATCGGAGCATCTGTTATGACTCCTGCAACACCAGTAACTGGCAAAGTTGATCGAATCTATGTAACTGCAGGTCAGACAGTAACACCAGGAACGCTTCTCGCAACTATCGTTGGCGTCGAAAATGATCCAACCATCATCGTAAATTTACCACGAGAGCTCGCATCTACTGTCTCTCGAGTCGAACCAAGTAAAATTCATTTGAAAAACAAAACCTACGATACCCTTCCTCGCTACATCAGTAGTGAAGCTGTCGATGGGACACAAAACGTCGCACTCTTTGATCTCCCACCACAATATACAAATGAAGTAACCGCAGATGGTTTTGTAACTGTCGATCTTCCAGTCGGACTTGCAAATACAGGATCAACCATTCCTTTCGTCCCAATTGACGCAGTCTACCAAACTGCGAACTCAGCATATGTCTATGTCGTAAAGAATAATACCGTTGTAAGCAGAAATGTAACGCTTGGAAGTGTCTATGGAGAATTTACGGAAATTCGATCTGGGCTTCATACTGGCGATCACGTTATCCTAAATCGAACAATCGTTGCAGGAGATAAAGT
>CAYUCP010000011.1:0-3831 GCA_964443315.1 uncultured Gammaproteobacteria bacterium | reverse complement strand
ATGGAAAATGATTCTTCATATTTACAGCGTTTACGCTTTGATCCTAAACTGAATACTTCGGTTATTGCAAAGTATCTCTTTAACCCACGACTTGCTCTCCTTTTTATTTTTGCAATCGTCGGAATTGGTCTCTATTCCTTAACGAATCTTCCCCGTGTTTTAAATCCTGATATTAAAATCCCAATCGTCATCGTCTCAACCGTTCTTCCTGGTGCAGGTCCAGCAGATGTCGAGTCACTTTTAACTATTCCGATTGAAGACGGAGTAAGTAATGTTCAAAAAGTAAAAAAAGTCACCTCATCTTCTCGTGATTCAGTTTCAGTCGTCACGATGGAATTTGAATCTGGAGTCGATCCAGAAAAAGCTCGTTCAGACACCCAGGCAGCTGTCGATAGCGTCAATAATCTCCCGACAGATGCTCAAACACCGCGTGTTATAAAACTAGATTTCACCCATGCCCCGATCTGGACATTTGCGCTTAGCACATCAAATGACACTGGTAGTTTAATGCGCTATGCTAGAACACTTCGAGATAAAATTAAAAACTTAGATAGTATCGACGATGTAACCATTAGTGGTCTTGAAGAACAAGAAATTCAAATTGTTTTAAAACCGACAACCATCACCACTTACGGCATTAATCCTCAACAGCTCTCAGGAGTAGTAAGTACTGCACTTAAATCATTTCCCGCCGGAACAATCTCGACAAAAAATACTGTTTTTTCACTCAGTATCGATCAGGCGGCAAATTCCTTATCTGATTTACGAAACGTCCAGGTAGCACTCAATGGAACTGTTGTTCCCCTTTCAGAAATTGCCGATATTTATGAAAGACCAAAACCAGATCAAAATCCATCTCTCCTTGCTAGTAAAACCTCAACAGCACGTCAAGTTGTGACGTTTAGTGTCTATAAAACTGCAGCGAGTAATATCGGATCAGCATATGAAGATGTACAAAAACTCATTGATGAAGAACCAGGAGTAAAGTCAAATCAATTCCATGTATATTCAGAAGTGAACTCAGCTGAGGAAATTAATCGTCAATTTAATGACTTACAGCGCGACTTTCTCATAACCGTTATTTTAGTCTTTCTCGTACTCTTTATTTTTTTGGGTATCAAACAAGCAATCATTGCCTCACTTGCTATTCCCGTTACGTTCTTTTTCACATTTGCAGTGATGTATATGACTGGAATCGCACTCAGTTTTATCTCAATGTTCTCACTTCTTTTAGCCCTAGGCTTACTCGTTGATGATACGATCGTAGTTTCATCTGCGATGACTGCCTATTATCGAAGTGGAAAATTTACACCTCATGAGACAGGGCTTTTAGTCTGGCGAGATTTTGTCGTTGCGATTTTTACGACTACGATCACGACAGTGTGGGCATTTTTGCCACTTCTTTTAGCAAGTGGGATTATCGGTGAGTTTATTAAATCAATTCCGATCGTTGTTTCAACGACACTTATCGCTTCATTTATCGTGGCTATGTTCGTAACCCTTCCATTCGTCGTTATGTTACTTGATGCAAAAATTCCCTATCGTGTCACGATATTTCTTCGTATTCTTCTTATCCTTGTGTTAGTTGGATCGATCTTTACCCTGCTTCCCAAAGGAAATCTATTCATGCTTGAGCTCCTTGCACTCGCGGTGGTTATTTTCATCGGATATCAAATCAGAGATATTTTAGGAAGTCGTATCAAAGTATGGCTGTTAAAAACTAAACAAGATATTCTATCTCGATTTGGATCATCAAATGCTCGTCGTACAACCCCTTCCCGCTTACAGCGTTTTTTCTCAGGGAGAAATCGTAGTGAATACATTAATAACGGCGTGATTCACTTTTCTGTAATCTCCGATCGATATCATCGAGTCATTGATGGAATTCTTCGCTCACCATATAAAAGACGAACGACACTTATCATGGCGATTGTCTTTTCACTGTTTTCTTACATTCTTCTTCCACTCGGTTTTGTAAAAAATGAATTCTTCCCCAAAAGCGACCAGGACTATGTCTATATGACTCTCTCTCTTCCAGCTGGAACAAATGTTGAAATCGCCAGAGGGTATGCGACACGTATTACCAATCAACTGCGAACGATTCAAGATGTTTCATTTGCAACAGCTGATGTCGGTCAGGGATTTAGTAGTACAGATGGCGGAACTACTGGCAGTGGTGCAAATGACATTCTCTTTACCTTAGTCTTAAATAAACCACGCAAACTTACATCAACTGATTTAGGTACAACCCTTCGTGATAAATATGGTGATTTGCCAGATGGAAAAGTGAGTATCGTCGAATCAACTGGTGGCCCACCAGCTGGAAGCGATTTACAAATTAGTCTTTATGGAGATGATTTAACGACACTTAGTGGCTATGCAGATCAGATCCAAAACTATCTTTCAACCAAACCAGGAGTGGTTAACATCGATAAAAGTATCAAACCTGGCACATCGAAATTAGTCTTCACCCCAGATAAAGTAAAAGTTGCTGATGCTGGCATCACCACTGACCAACTAGGATTCTGGATGCGACTTTTTGCAAGCGGATTTAGTGGAAATTCAGTCAAATTTGCATCATTGGGATCTGAAAAAGAAGACGTGACGATTCGGATGAATTCACTTTCTGAAAGTCCATTAGATATTGGAAGCCTAACTATCCCAGGACAAGGTCCGAATGCTCCATCACACACTTTAGCATCGCTTGGAACGCTTGAGTTAAAAAATAATCCAACCCTTATTACTCGTGAAGATGGAAAACGAACGATTACGGTGAGTGCAGGCGTTACTGCTGGCAATTCTATTTCAGATCTTAATAAAGGACTCGAAAATTATGCAGACTCACTCAGTCTCCCATCAGGGTATTCTTGGAAAACAGGTGGAGTCAATGAAGAAAATAATAATTCTGTACAGTCGATTTTAGCTGCCATGATTCTCTCATTCATGCTCATTATCGTCACCATGGTTATTCAATTTTCATCTTTCAGACGAGCACTTATCGTAATGCTTGTTATCCCACTTTCAATCTCTGGTGTATTTATTATTTTCGCACTCACGAATACACCACTTTCCTTCCCAGCACTTATTGGGGTGCTAGCACTTTTTGGAATCGTTGTTAAAAATGCGATTTTAGTCGTTGATAAAATTATTCAAAACCAAGACGCAGGATTAGGATTTATCGAATCTATCTCTGATGCAGCTGCAAGTAGACTTGAAGCGATTGCTCTGACCTCTGTTGCAACCATCATCGGCTTAATCCCGATTACTCTTTCCGATCCGATTTGGAGAGGACTCGGTGGTGCGATCATCGCTGGGCTCACGTTCTCAGGAACCATCATGCTTTTCTTCATTCCAGTAGTATATTATTATTGGTTCAGAAGTGATGAAGCGAAAAAAAGTGTTGTCACGAGAAAAACCCGCACCACTTCTCGCTAGGTAGTCATACCTCTCCCTTTCTATGATTGAACAAACCCCAACAGCTGAAATTCGTGATCGCCGAGTAACACCTGAATATTGGGATGGATTCCATATTGGAGATCCCAGAATTCCACTTGAGCCGACTGTTACTACTGGAATGGAAGATCAAGCACACGAGACAGTACTTCGACATATTCGAGCTTCACAAAGCGGAGAACATCTTGCACGATTTATGCGAGGAACTACGTTTAAAGGCAGTAAGTATAATCCAAATACGATTGTTAGCCTTGATATTGAGTCATTGAAAAAAGATGTAGATCCTAACATGCAGTATGTCCTCAGACCGTATGATCATCGCTACTGGGGAGCGATCGTTCCACTCTCATCTCGTGATGCTAACAAAGGACAAGTTAT
>CAYUCP010000010.1:21051-23362 GCA_964443315.1 uncultured Gammaproteobacteria bacterium | reverse complement strand
GCGGATCGAGTGGATACGCATCCGTACGATCATTTACCCCATCTCCGTCCGTATCTGCTCGAAGCGGGTCTGTTCCACGTATAAGCTCATCCGTGTTCAAAATCAAATCATTGTCTTGGTCGTCATCTTCACGATCAGGCACTCCATCACGGTCCGTATCTCGATCCACAAAAACAGAAAGCGTCGCACTGTTGTTCGCTGGAACCCCATCTGCAAAGGCGTCGTCATTTTCGACTACTACTCGAATCGTTGTCGCTCCGTACGACAGTGGCGTCCAACTTACCCACGCATCTTCTGGGCGCACCGCAGCGCGTACAGAAAATGGCTTAGAGCCAATCAAGTTCTCTCCTTCGTAAAAACGAACAGCTCCTTCAACATCACGCTGTCCAACATTCGCGATCGTCGCATAAATACGGGTATTCGTACCAATGATGAGCTCAGGTGGAGAAAAAGAGATATCCGCAGCTTCAATCGCCACATCATAAAACGCTGCGCGCGTTTCCCGTATGAATCCAAACAGTAATGAAGGGACCAAAAGAGCGATCACTGAGAGGCGCAGCATAGATCTCTAGTATAGCAGCCACGCGCACTTTTTTAAGTTGATTCGGTTTGACAGCTCGGACACACATGTGTTCCCCGCTGAACTAGACGCAGTTTTTGAATAGGCGTTTTACAGTTCACGCATGGCTCTCCTTTACGATCATAGACGCGTAAGAGCGCCACAAAACCACCACGTGAACCAGTGGTATCGACATAGGTGTGCGCACTCGTCCCCTGTTGCGCAATCGATTCCGCCAATACAGCCTGTATCTCTTTGGCCAAGCGCAGTCGCTCTTTCGTCTGCAATGTACCTAAACGACGGTTCGGGTGAATACCAGCACGAAAACAAGCTTCATCGGCATAAATGTTTCCCATACCAGCGATACAAGATTGGTCGAGCAGCGCCGCTTTCAGTAAGCGTGTCTTTGGCGCCTGAAGACGCTCGGCTAGTACAACTGGTGAACATTCAAGCGGTTCGGGTCCATATTCTGCTAGCTTTTTCTCAAGTTCCATTTTTGTCACAACTTCCATAAAGCCGAACTTGCGCACATCGTTCCAGATCAACCAAAATTGCTTTCCTGTCTTATCTCGACCAGAAAAGCGAATCGCATCGTGTTTGGTGGGCGCATAGGACTCATCGACAAACAAAAAGCGCCCCGTCATTTTTAAATGCGCCACTAGGGACTGACCTGACTGTAAGCGCCAAACAAGCAACTTCGCTCGACGATCAACCGATGTGATTGTCTGAGCTGTTACTGCTTGAACAAAAGCTTCTCCAAGAGGACGCTCACGGCTACTACGGAGCAGCTCCACTCGCTCAATCGTCGCACTGTGAAGTCGTACATGAAGCTGCCGACGAATGGTTTCAACCTCAGGCAGTTCCGGCATACATGTTTCTTTTAGGAAATATCCGGCCAAGGCGTCACCAGTTCGTACCCTGTTTTTGTCACGACAATCGTCAACTCAAAGTGTGCAGCCGGCTTGCCATCAGCCGTCACAATCGTCCAACCATCCCGCTTCACGCGCACTTTCCATGTACCAAGCGTCACCATTGGCTCAATCGCCAAAACCATTCCTTCCTGCATTTTGACACGTGGTGCATAGCGATCTCGAAAGTGTGGAATCTGCGGTTCTTCATGGATCGCATGTCCAACGCCGTGCCCAACCAAATCACGCACAATTCCATAGCCTTTGGGCGTCAAATAATCATCAATCGCATTCCCAATATCATGAATCCATTTTCCAGCTCGTACCGTCGACAATGCAACCTCCAAAGACGCACGCGTCTCCTTTACAAGCGCCCGAACCTCTTCAGAAACATCGCCAACGATAACCGTGGTCGCCATATCCGTCGCGAGCCCATCACGCCACATACCGATATCCAATCCAACAATATCCCCTTCTTTGATGGTACGGGATGGCACGGGCAAGCCGTGAACAACCTCTTCGTTGATAGAAATACAAACGGCACCTGGGAACGGCGAGTACTCACGCGACGGAGCATAGCCCAAAAAAGACGGTTTTCCGTTCTGCTCGTGCATGCGAGTTCGGGCGAGAGCATCCAGTACAGCCGTTTCTGCACCCACCACACACTTGGCTCGCAACTCACGCAAAATAGCCGAAAGAATCACTCCACCGGCTTTCAGGTTCTCAATTTCTTGAGGTATTTTGATAAGAGACATGGGATAGCTAGCGTACTGGAATTAGGAAATGGGCACAAACCCGAGCTTTGTGAGCTTTTTTACGAGTTCTTGAAAGAGGAATGGGATCG
>CAYUCP010000010.1:0-20951 GCA_964443315.1 uncultured Gammaproteobacteria bacterium | reverse complement strand
ACAAACCCGAGCTTTGTGAGCTTTTTTACGAGTTCTTGAAAGAGGAATGGGATCGGTTGATCTGCATTTACTGACAAGAGCACTCCTTGCTGCCGATAATACGTTATAAGCGGCTCCGTCATGAAGTGGTAGGCGAGAAGCCTATCACGTACCGATCCATCATCTGCATCGTCTTCTCGACGCTCTACGATTCCACCACAAATCGTACAGACACCCGCTTTCACAACAGGGACATACGTTTCATGATAGACCGCTCCACAGGAGACGCACGACAAACGCCCCAACATTCTCGACTCTGCAACAGCGTCTGACACTTTAAAGTGGATAGCCAAGTTGATCTTGGCGTATTTATCCAAGTCAGCTGCCTGTTCTACATTTCGAGGAAATCCATCCAAGAAAAACCCTCGCTTCGTATTCATCTCTGGGGTAAACCGCTTACGGAAAATGGCATTCACAACTTCATCAGGCGCTAAAACGCCGTGCTCGACGTAACGCGTCACAAGCTGGCCAAGCGGCGTTCCTTCCCCCATTTCAGTTCGAAGGAGCTGGCCCGAACTCAACATCGCCGCTCCAAACCATTCAGAGAGGAGTTCTGCTTGCGTTGTCTTTCCGGCCCCTTGTGGACCAAACAAGACACACCGAACATGCTTGCGTGACATACGAGTTAGACAACCGGTGGTGGAAGTACGTCCTCCGCTGAAGTCATCTCTTGAACAACAGGCGTGACCAAGGGTGAGTCCGCTACCACCGACTGCTTCGTGATGGCAGCGCTGTAGCGACTTCTTGAAAGCTCAACGACCGCGTCAGCGTAGGACTGTTTGGCTGGAACCACGTCTAACGTACGCGCGGAAAATGGCGCTGTGGTTTGCCCATCAACCGACATTTTAATATAGAAATCGCGCGCGCCCAGATTGATGAGATCGTGCGGCTCCACCAATGGCATAAATTCCTTCGCCATTCTGTCAGCATCCGCTCCACCCAAACGGAACGCGATCAAAGTAGAGACGTTTCCAAAAATCGCTTCAAGCAGATTCGGAGGGATCTGCGCCAAATATTGGTTCGCTATCGTGATATTGATCGCGTATTTTCGTGATTCCGAAAACAGCGAAGAAAACGATTGTGTGGCGACATTCTGGAATTCATCAACGTACAAATAGAATTCACGTCGGCGGTCTTCATCCATCCGTGAACGTGCCATAGCCACTTGATTGATTTTCGTGAGGAAAAACGCACCTAGTAACGCACTATTTTCCTCGCCTAACAAGCCTTTCGAGGTATTCACGATCAGAATCTTTCCTTCGTTCATGATCGACTCGATATCAATCTTGTTTTCTTTTTTCGTAAAAATAGACCGAAGAAGTGGGTCCGCAAAAAACTGCCCTAAGCGATTCGTGAGCGGCGTAATCGCTTCGTGATCATACTTCTGACTGAAACCAGCAAACTCCACCGCAAAAAAACGCTTCACGATATCATCGGTGAGATGGGCGATCGTTTGTTGGCGCGCTTGAGCGTCCGTCAAAAGTCGAAGTAGCTCGTAGAGTGTCCCCTCTGGATGCTCCAAAATCGCAAGTGTCGCAAACCGAAACAGATGCTCCATGCGCGGCGACCAACTGCTTGCGAATTGTTTCTTGAAGATTTCCACCAAACCCTGCGCAACATTTTGACGTTGTGTCGCATCAACACGTGCAAACGGATTAAAGGCAATCGGAAATTCCGCATCAGCTGGATCAACGTACACTACATCTTGAAGACGGGACTTTGGAATAAAGTCGAGCAATGTCTTTGCTAAGTCTCCGTGCGGATCAATCACGCCCACCCCTTCGTTCGCCGCGATGTCATAACGAATCAGTTGCTCAAGCAGGCGCGTCTTTCCCATGCCGCTTTTTCCAATGAGATAAATGTGACGACGGCGATCGGTACGTTTAATTCCAAACACGGTTCGTGAACGGTAGAGTCCACTGACAAAGTTTGTGTGACCAAAATAGGAAACGCTTTTTAAAGCCGAATCTGTGTACTGCGGAAGGTGGGCAGGTGGTGGAAGCAGCTTAAACAGTTGTCCATCTTCGCGTTGCATATGGCTGAAGAATAGCTGAGATAAGGGGTTTCGACAACTTACAAGACACTCCTCAGTGTAACGAAAAACGAGCCAAAATGGCTCGTTTTTCTACTCTTTTGCGAACTAGTACGTATCGTACTCGCGCATCGTAGCCTGCGATTGAATCTGCTTTACCGATTCAATAACCACCGAGACAACGATCAACATGGATGTTCCACCAATGGCAAGTGTCTGCGTTCCCGTCAAACTCTGAGCCAAAATTGGCAAAACCGCGATAATGCCAAGGAAGACAGCTCCCGCCAAGGTCATACGTCCAACGATTCCCTGAAGGAAGTTAGCCGTTGGAGCACCTGGACGAATACCCGGGATAAAGGCCCCCTGCTTCTGTAAGTTCTCAGCGACGCGCTCTGGATGGAACACGACCGCCGTGTAGAAGTAGGTGAACCCAACCACGAGAATCAGATAGAGAATGCCGTAGATTGTTTGGTTCTGCATGGTGGTGAGAATCCAGGCGGCAGCACTACGCAAACTTGGATTACTCGCCTGAGAGAAGAGCTGAGCCAACATCGTTGGAAACGTGAGGAAAGAGATACCGAAGATAATCGGCATGACTCCCACCATGTTCACACGAAGCGGAAGGCTCGAAGCAGCTCCACCCATCGTAGCGCTTTGACCACGCACGTTACGCGCATGCTGAATCGGAATATTACGCTGGCCTTCGGTAACGAAGACGACACCAGCTACCATCGCGACCGCGATCGCCGCATACACCACGACAATGAGCCACTGTGACGAATCGAAGGTCGTAATGAACTGACCAAGCGAACTTGGCAAGTCAGCCAAAATACCCGCGAAGATCAAAAGCGACACACCATTTCCCACTTTCTTTTCACTAATTAATTCACCAATCCACATGAGGAACAACGTTCCAGCCGTCACTGCAACCAAGATCGCAGCGATATGAATTGGATCACTCTTGGTAAGAATTGGCACCTGTGACTGACGCATCAACGACAACAACCCGACACCTTGAATGATGGCGAGCGGCACCGTCAAAATACGGGTCCACTGGTTGATCTTGCGCTGGCCACTCTCCCCTTCTTTCTGAATTTCTTCCAAACGAGGGATGATAACGGCCAAGAGCTGCAAGATAATCGACGCCGTAATGTACGGAGCGACACCTAAGGCGACAATACTGAAGGTACGAATCGTTCCGCCAGAGAACAGGTTCAAGACACCCAACACTTGGTTGGCGTCAAAGAACTGTTGCAGCGCCACGATATCGACACCCGGCAATGGAATGTGAGCCACCACTCGGAAGATCACCATCATGCCGATCACGAAGAGCAGCCCATGTCGAACCTCTTTGACTTGCCACGCACGGAGTAGTTTCTCCCACATAGAGGAAGTCTCCCTCAGGCTTGAGGGCACGACAAGGAATTAAGCGCGCTTCTTATTCTTACGTTCACCAGCGACAACAGAACCACCCGCTTTTTCAATCAGCTCTTTGGCGGTTGCCGTCATACGAAGACCAACAACCGTGAGCTTGTGCGTTGGCGCCGTTCCGCCAATAATTTTGGCGCTTACTTCGTCGCGATGCAAGAGACCTGCTTGCTGCAAGGCCTTGAGATCTACGCTTGTCCCATCTGGAAAGACGTCCAAGCGCTGAACAGGGATCGAAACGACTTTCGAACGGAAGCTCTGAAAACCACGAACTTTTGGAAAGGAGAGAAGCATTTGCTTCATCCCCTTCATAATGAGTCCGCCTTTGCCACCAGAACGGGCTTTCTGACCCTTGGTTCCTTTCCCGGCGGTCTTACCACGACCAGAGCCGTGACCACGACCGATGCGGAACGAGCGCTCATGCGAGCCGGCGTTCGGGGCAATTGTGTGAAGACTAAGTGACATACAATTCAAGGTTAGGCCTTAGGCGTTTCTTCCTTCTCCTGCTTCGATCCTTCTGCCTTGGTTGGCAAACGGAGCATGCGGAGAGCCGCAAAGGTGGCACGAACGGTGTTCACCTTGTTGGAAGATCCAAGGAGTTTCGAAACGACGTTGGGCACACCAGCGATTTCAAGCACGGCACGCGCAGCTCCACCAGCCTTGATTCCAGCACCCTTTGGGGCTGGCTTCAGCAAGACGACGGCAGCTCCGGCCTTCGCTTTCACCATGTGAGGAATCGTATCGTTCACGAGAGGCACCGTAAGCAAAGCTTTGCGGGCTTTCGTAGCGGCCTTGGAGGAAGCAGCGGCAACGTCCAATCCCTTCGCAAGACCAAATCCAACACGTCCCTTGTGGTTCCCGATGACGCTCAAAACGCGGAAGCGCATGCGCTTTCCACCCTGAGTCACACGAGTAACACGGGAAACTTCAAGGTTCTTTTCATCGTAGTCGGCTTCAGCTGGAACATCTCCAGCCTGACCATCACGACGAGGACCACGACCACCAGGGCCGCCTGGACCACGACCACCGCGACCGCCCTGGCCACGACCGCCGCCGCCTGGACCACGACTTCCACCACGGAAACCACCGCCTGGACCACGCGCGCCACCGCCAAACGGACGAGCCGCTGGGGTAGCAGCTGGAGCAGGTGTCTGAGCTGCTGCGTCTGCAGGAGCTTGGATTGGTTGCTGTTCTTCGTTCATCATAGATTAAAACGTGAGACCCGCTTCGCGTGCGCCCTCAGCGAGAGCGCGGACACGACCGTGGTATTGCTTATCGCGGCGATCAAAGACAACCGCTTTCACACCCTTTTCCATGGCACGCTTGCCAAGAAGGAGACCGACCGCCTGAGCGATCTCACTCTTCTTCTTGCCTTTGCGTTCTGCATCTGAGAGTTCGACATCGCGAACGGCGGCCAGGGTCTTGCCAGAGACATCATCAATCACCTGCGCAGAGATATGCGCGAGGCTGCGGAAGACGGCGAGACGTGGACGTTCAGCCGTTCCGGAAATGGTCGCGCGAACACGTGCGATACGGCGCGCCTTTTGTTGGTTTGCAAGTGAGGTCTTCATAACAGATTAGCCAGCCGACTTAGCGGTCTTACCAGCCTTGCGGCGAATAACTTCGTCAACATACTTCACACCCTTGCCCTTATAGGGCTCTGGTGGACGAATGCGGCGGATACGAGCAGCCGTTTCTCCAACGAGCGCTTTGTCGATTCCGGAGAGCGTCAAAATTTGCTTATCAACCTTTCCATCGATGCCGGTTGGCAATTCGAATGGAACACGATGGGAAAAGCCCAAGTCCATGACGAGCTTGCGGCCTTCCAAGGCAACTTTGAATCCAACACCCACGAATTCGAGCGACTTTTCGAACGGCTTCTGCACGCCATCAACAGCGTTTGAGAGCAGCTGGCGAACAAGTCCCCAGATGGCACGATCTTCCACATTGTCTGGACGGTTCACCGTCACAAGCAAGGCGCGAGGATCAGCTTGCGTCTCAATCTTAGCCGCAGCCGGCAAGCGGACCTGCAGCGTCCCTTTCGGTCCTTTGATCGTCACCTGAGCAGCTTCGACGGTTGCGTCGACACCGGCAGGGAGAAGGACTGGTTTTTTTCCAATACGTGACATAGGAGTGGGCTAGGAAATTTCACACAAAACTTCTCCTCCCAACTTGCGCGCACGCGCTTCACGATCGGTCATCAGACCAACCGACGTTGAGACGATGGCCATACCTTGGCCGGACAAGACGCGAGGCAACTCGTCATTCTTGCGATACACACGACGACCTGGTTTCGAGATACGCGTGAGCTCGTGAATCGCTGGCATCTTACCAACGTACTTCAAACGAATCGTCATCGTGCGCTTCGAACCTTCGGTCTTTTCTTCAACAGATTCGATGTACCCTTCGCGCTGAAGAATATCAGCGATGGCACGCTTGATGCGTGAACCAGGCACGGTCACCACGTCATGACGCACGAGGTGTGCGTTGCGGATGCGGGTGAGGAAATCACTAATCGGGTCAGTAAACATAACGTGGGGTATTACCAGCTGGACTTGGTTACGCCTGGGATCTCACCTTTGTTTGCCATCTCTCGGAAGCAGATGCGGCAGAGGCCGAAGATGCGGATGAATCCGTGGGTGCGTCCACAACGCCAGCAGCGTCGTACGTTGCGCGAAGAGAACTTCGGCGCACGCTTGGACTTGGCGATTTGAGCTTCAGTAGCCATAGGATCGTTGGATTAGTTCTGGAATGGGAAACCGAGGCCCTTCAAGAGCGCGAGACCGCGATCCTTGGCACCGGCCGTTGTCGTGATCGTGATCTGAAGACCATGAACACGCTCAACTTCGTCAGGGCGGATTTCTGGGAACGCAAGGTTCTCTTTGAATCCGATCGAGGCGTTCCCCTGCGCATCGATACACTTGGCACTGATTCCACGGAAGTCGCGAATACGTGGGAACGTGACACGCGTGAGCTTCGTCAAGAAGTCCCACATACGTGGACCACGGAGCGTGACCATCATACCGACGATCATTCCTTCACGAATCTTGAAACTCGCGATGGACTTTTTCGCCTTCGTTTTGACTGGCTTTTGACCAGTGATACGCGTGAGCGTTTGCTCAACCGTTTCCATCACTTTTGGATCCTTGATCGCCTGCGACAAACCAACAGAAAGCACGACCTTCGTGACTTTCGGAAGGGCCATCGCATTCTTGATCCCAAACTGCTCGCGGAGCGCAGGAGCAACCTGGGTTTGATACTGTTCCTTAAGGGTGATCATAGATTAGGTCTTGGCCTTACGCGTCGCCGCCTTCTTAGCTGGAGCCTTCTTCTCTTCGGAAGGGGTTTCAGCGGAAGCTTCGGCCGCGCTTGTAATACGCACGTTCGAGAGATGAATTGGCATTGGGAACTGGACGATCTGTCCTTTATCTCCGGCGCGTCGGCTACGCATGTGACGCTTCATGAGATTAATTCCCTGCACGGAAACGCGCGCCAAGCGAGGAAACACTTGTAGCACCTTCCCAGTTTTCCCTCGATCTTTTCCCGCGATCACCTCAACAGTGTCGCCGGTCTTTACTGGATGTGTCGCCATAGGGTTAGAGCACTTCAGGAGCTAAGGACACGATCTTGGAAAAGCCACGACCGCGCAATTCGCGAGCGACTGGACCAAAGATACGCGTACCTTTTGGATCAAGTGATTTCGGATCGATAATCGCTGCTGCATTTTCGTCGAAGCGGATGTAGGATCCATCTGGACGGCGCGTCTCCTTGCGGGTACGCACAAGCACACAGTGAACGATGTCAGACTTCTTTACGACGCCGCGTGGAGTCGCTTCCTTCACAACACAAGTCACCACGTCTCCCAAGCGCGCATAGCGCTTCTTGTAGCCGCCTTGTACGTGGATACACTGCAAGAGCTTAGCTCCGGTGTTATCCGCGACGGCGAGCATCGAACGGTGTTGAATCATAAGTGAGGGATTAGGCAGCCTTCTTCAAGGTTGCAGTGTAGCGCCAGCGCTTATCGCGGCTAATTGGGCGGCATTCTTCGAACTGGACGATATCGCCAAGTCCAAGCGTCACTCCTGGGGAATGAATCTTGAAGCGCTTCGACACCGTGAAGTACTTCCCGTACTTCGGGTGCGCAACGCGGCGGTCGACACGCACAACGGTCGTCGATTGCATCTTGTTCGATACAACGATTCCCTGGAGGCGGCGGTGGGAGGTGGTTGGAGAAGTGGTCATCATACGGTAGTAGAACGCGTCTGCTCAGCAAGAACGGTCTTGATCTGAGCAATGAGACGGCGCGACTTCAAAGCGTCGGCGGTCTTTGGGTGAGAGCGGAGGGCAAGCTTGCGGCGAAGTTCGCGTTCATCACGCTCAGCTTCAGCCAACAAACGACCAAGCTCTTCCGAATTTTTGGTGCGCAACTCTTTCAGGTCCATAGTTATTTCGCAATATATTTACAGACGCTGGCGAGCTTGAAGGCGGCACTTTCCAAGGCTTCTTTTGCAGCTGCAGCTGGAATGCCGTCCATTTCGAAGAGCACAGTTCCTGGGCGAACGACCGCCACGTAGTGGTCAACCGCTCCTTTACCCGCACCCATCGGAACTTCGTTTCCCTTCTTGGTGACAGGATGATCTGGGAAAATACGGATCCAGATCTTGCCACCCTTCTTGATGTAACGCGTGAGCACACGACGAGCCGCTTCAATCTGCTGGCTCGAGACCCAAGATGGAGTGATTGCTTTCAGACCGTGTGATCCGAAGGCGATCTCAACCTTGTCCGAAGCGGTGCGGATGTTGCGAGCGCGTCCTTTGTGCCACTTGCGATGCTTTACTTTGCTAGGAATCAACATAAGCGTGGGTCAGATTAAGCCGCTTGAGCTTCAGACACTTCAGGTGCTGGAGCAGCTGCTGACATGGAGCGTGGGGCGCGAGGGCGGCCGCCATCACGACGGTCACCAGAACGATCACCACGACCACGAGCTGGCGTGTTTGGCTGATACTGCGACAAACGATCCTGAGCGAAGATATCACCACGGTAGATCCAGACCTTCACACCGATCGAACCAGCGATCGTGTGCGCGGTAGCCGTTGCGTAGTCAATGTCTGCGCGAAGGTTGGTGAGAGGAATTTTTCCCCAACCGAGTTTTTCAGTGCGGGCAATTTCTGCACCGTTCAAACGTCCGGAAACACAGATACGTGCACCGAGCGCGCCAGCCTTGCGAACACGCTCGAGCGTCATCTTCAAGACACGGCGAAACGCCATACGACGTTCGAGGTCTTGCGCAACACCCTGAGCAACAAGCTGCGACTCGACACCTGGGCGAGCAACTTCTTGCACAGCCACATTGAAGAGCATTTTGCCACGCTGCATTGGGAAGAAGCGCTTGGTCGCCTTCTTGCGAAGCTCTTCAATCCCCGCTCCTGAGCGACCGATCACAACACCCGGCTTCGCCGTGTGAAGCGTAACGGTGATATTGCCACGCGAACGTTCGATATCAACGCGATTCAAGGCAGCGTCCTTCAATTCTTTGACGAAGAAGGCGCGGATATCGTGGTCCTCATGCAATTGCTGGCTGAACGCCTGCTTGCGAGCAAACCAACGAGATGGCCACTGGGTAGTGGTTCCGAGGCGGAAAACAAATGGATGAACTTTGTGTGCCATAGAGATTATGCGTTGGAAGACGACTTCTTAGCAGGTGCAGCCTTCTTTTTTGCCGCTGGCTTCGCAACCTTTTTCTCAACCTGCTTCGCAGGAGCTTCTGCACGGTCAGCAATCACAATCGAAATGTGCGTGGTGCGCTTGCGGATAGGCGCGGCTCGACCAAAGGCGCGAGCGCGGGAGCGCTTCAAGGTTGGACCACCGTCAGCGGTAATCGTCTTGATGTAGAGCGAGTCTGCCGACAACTTGAAGTTATGCTCAGCGTTGGCCACAGCCGAACGGAGCAACTTCAAGACCGGAAGAGCCGCGTCTTTTTTCATGAGAGACAAACGGATATCCGCGTCTTTCACAGACTTTCCACGAACCGCATCAATCACCAAACGCACTTTGCGTGGCGACATGCGGAGGGAACGGAGAAATGCGTGAACGTCCATAGATTATTTCTTGGCTGGAGCTGCAGCGGCTGGCTTCGCAGCTGGCGCAGGTTCCTTAGCGAGTTTTCCGCCGTGGCGGACAAACTTACGAGTTGGCGAGAATTCACCAAGCTTATGACCGACCATGTTCTCAACGATAACGACTGCAATGTGCGTCTTACCATTGTGAACAGCGATCGTCTTCCCGACCATCTCAGGCGTAATCGTCGAAGCACGAGACCACGTCTTGATTGGGGATTTGTCCCCGGCTTTCTGAGCGATAACCTTGGCGAGAAGCTTTGGATCGGTGAAAGCACCTTTCTTAAGACTGCGTGACATAGGAGATTAGAGCGTATTCCCGCGACGGCGAGTAAGAATGTGACGATCGGACGAGCGATGAGCGCGGCGTGTTTTGACACCGAGCGCGTGCTTTCCCCACTTCGTCTTGGCGAATTTCATACCGATTGGATGCTTTCCTTCACCACCACCGTGTGGGTGATCAACCGGGTTCATGACCTTACCGCGAACGGTTGGCTTAATACCGCGGTGACGCATACGACCAGCCTTTCCCCAACGCACCAAGTGCCAGTCTGGGTTAGAGACGGTACCGATCGTTGCAGAACAAGACTTTGGCACTTTGCGAACCTCACCGGATGGCATCTTCAAAATAGCGGTATCGCCTTCGATTGCCATGAAGCTAATAAGCGCACCAGCAGCACGGGCCATCTTGGCACCCTGACCTGGGTTGAGCTCAACGGCGTGAACCTGCGTACCAACTGGAATCTTTTCAAGTGGCAAGCGGTTTCCAACTGAGATTTCGGCTTCAGTCTTGGAAGAGACAACCGTATCCCCGACCTTCGAACCAAATGGAAGAAGAATATAGCTCTTCACCCCATCGGCGTAGTTCACGAGACCAATACGAGCACCGCGACTTGGATCGTATTCAATCGAAACGATCTTGGCAGGAATATCGTAGCGGGAGCGAACGAAGTCGATTTCACGGGTGTAGCGCTTGTTGCCACCACCCTGGTGACGAACCGTAATCTTTCCATTCGAACGACCGGCTCGGCTCTTGCGGAACGAGATGAGCGATTTCTCTGGCTCATTGGTCGTGATGTCGGAAAAATCCTGGACCGATGAGAGACGGCGTCCTTTGGTGACCGGCTTGTATTGCTTAATAGGCATATTACGCGGAGAGATCAATCGATGAGCCTGGCTTCAATTCGACCAAGGCCTTCTTCCAGTCAGAGCGGCGGCCTTCGACACGTCCACGACGGACGGTCTTTCCAGGGCCACGCACGGTGCGGACAGCAACAACCTTCACCCCGTAGCGCGCTTCGATCGCTTTGCGGATTGCTACCTTCTCAGCAGAAAGTGGCACGTTGAAAGTGTAGGTATTCGACTGAACCAAGCGAGAAGCTTTTTCACTGACACGAGGCGTACCAACAATCGTGTACATCCAAGCTGGCAACACGGTGGCTGGGGCTTTCACGGTCAATTCAGCTCCTTCGGTCTTGGCTGCTTTCTTTGTCTTCGGAGCAGCTGCCTTTTTGTCAGCTGGCTGCTTGCGAATGCGGTCAATAATTCCCATAGGAGGTTAGGCGTAGATCTGTTCCAACGCCGAGATAGCGTCCTTCATGAAGACCACCGAGCGGTAGGTCAGAAGGTCGAGCATGTTCAAACTGTTCACGGTCACGACCTTCACAGAAGGAAGGTTGCGAGCCATACGGACGGCAACTGCATCCGAAGCGCCAAGCACAACGAGCGTCGTGCGATCGACTGGAAGCTTCTGGATCATCGTTGCAAACGTCTTGGTCTTCACTGGCTCTTTGGCAATCGCCTCAAGCACAATGAGTTTTTCGCGCGTGAGCTTGTCGGTGAGCACCATCGACAAGGCCTTGCGCTTGGCCTTGCGGTTCATCTTGAGCGAGAAGTTACGCTCAGACGATGGACCAAAGACCACACCTCCACCCTTCCATTGCGGAGAACGAATCGAACCCTGACGGGCACGACCGGTTCCCTTTTGCTTCCAAGGCTTCTTACCACCACCGTTGACGAGACCCTTGGTCTTGGTCGAGGCGATCGCCTGGCGGGCATTCGCGCGCTGAGCGATGACAGCTTCGTGCACCAACGCTGGGTCTGGCGTCACGGCAAACAAACGGTCCGGCAATTCCATCTGGCCGACCGATTGTCCCTGATAGTTGTAGATCGATGTCTTAGCCATATTAGGAAGCGGAAACGATTTCAATCAAAGAATGACGAGCTCCTGGAACCGCACCCTTGAGAGCGATGACGCCGCCTTCGCGGATCTCCACCACCACCAAGTTTTTGACGGTCACGGATTCATCACCCATGTGACCTGCCATGCGGCGACCCTTCAAGACGTGCTGCACACCACCGGCACCAATGGAACCCGGCATACGCTCCTGGTCCTTGTGACCGTGCGACGTTGGGTGACCATGGAACCCATGACGGCGAACCACACCTTGAAAGCCTTTTCCTTTCGACGTTCCACGAACGTGGACTTTGTCCCCTACTTGGAACGTACCTGCCTCAATCGCGTCACCACGCTTGAAGGACGCGACATCAGCTGTGCGGAACTCGGACAAATGGCGAACCTGAGGAAGGTCCTTCAAATGACCGGCCTCTGGACGAGACAGGGTACGAGACGTGCCAAAACCAACCTGCACTGCTTCGTAACCATCTGTCTCTTGCGTCTTGACCTGCGTTACCACACATGGACCCGCCTGCACCAACGTCACCGGGATCAGATTTCCATCTGCCCCGTAGATTTGCGACATCTCGAGTTTCTTACCGAGGATGAATTTCATATGCGATCGGATTGGTCGCGAGAATGAATGAAAAAGAAAACCGGGAGTCTGCAGACAATCGTTTGTCTCCAAACTCCCGGTCTCAACCTAAAGGCTGAACCTGACGTTTCGGATCTTCACGATTCACTGCAGGGAGGTTATGTCACAAAGCGTTCTCTGACACTTTGTTTAGAGTCTTCTTGCGAAAACTCAGACAACTTACTCCTTGGGAACCAGACACTCTTACATTTTAATCTCTACATCAACACCCGCTGGGAGGTTGAGAGACGTGAGCGAGTCGATCGTCTTTGGATTTGGGTCCAAGATATCAACGATTCGCTTGTGAATACGCATCTCAAACTGTTCACGTGCGTTCTTGTAGATGAAGGTGGAGCGGTTAACCGTCCACTTCTTCTTCTCGGTTGGCAACGGGATTGGGCCAACCACTGTTCCACCATTCCGTTCAGCGGTCTCGATGATCATGCGCGTGGCCTGATCGATGATCTTGTGATCATAGGCACGGATCTTGATCCGCACACGATGGGCGCCGGCTGTTTTCACAGGAGCTGCTGCCTTGGTCTTAGTATCGGACATGTGCAATGGAGGGGAGGTTTCCCCACCTCGTCGAACATCGAGTGATGTTTGATCGAAGCGGGAAAACCTCCCCAGTTTAGCTTATTTGACGATCTTGGTCACAACACCAGCGCCGACGGTCTTGCCACCTTCACGGATAGCAAAGCGCATCTTGTCTTCGATAGCGACTGGCGTGATGAGTTTAACAATGATCTTAACGGTGTCACCTGGCTGGACCATAGCGACATCGGCTGGCAACTGAACTTCACCCGTCACGTCGGTCGTACGGATGTAGAACTGTGGCTTGTAACCAGTCACGAATGGCTTGTGGCGACCACCTTCTTCCTTAGTGAGAGCGTAGACCTCACCTTCGAATTCGGTGTGTGGGGTGATCGAACCTGGCTTGGCCAAAACCATACCGCGCTCGATTTCGTCCTTTTTGGTACCGCGGAGCAACAATCCAGCGTTGTCACCGGCCAAACCGGAGTCAAGCGACTTGTTGAACATTTCGATACCCGTAACCACTGTCTTACGAGTTTCGCCGAGACCAACGATCTCGATTTCTTCACCGACCTTGATCTGACCACGCTCGATACGACCAGTTACAACGGTTCCACGACCTTCGATCGAGAACACGTCTTCAACTGGCATGAGCATTGGCTTGTCGGTTTCACGAACAGGCTCTGGAATGTATTCGTCACAGGCCTTGATGAGGTCCAAAATTGGCTTGGAAGCAGCCTCATCGGTTGGGTTCTGAAGAGCCTTCAACGCGGAACCACGGATGATTGGAGTGGTTTCACCGTTGTATTCGTACTTGCTCAAAAGATCGCGGATTTCCTGTTCGACGAGGTCAACCAATTCAGCATCTTCAACCATGTCGACCTTGTTCAAGAAGACAACCATGGCTGGAACACCGACCTGGCGAGCCAAGAGGATGTGTTCACGCGTCTGAGGCATTGGACCATCAGTTGCAGACACGACCAAGATTGCACCGTCCATCTGGGCGGCACCCGTGATCATGTTCTTGATGTAGTCAGCGTGACCTGGACAGTCAACGTGTGCGTAGTGACGCTTCTCGGACTCGTACTCCGTGTGAGCGGTCGCAATGGTGATACCACGAGACTTGGACTCTGGAGCCTTATCGAGGTCATCAATACCCTTTTTCTGGGCGGTCATTCCATGAGCACCAAGAACGGTCAAAATAGCCGCAGTGGTGGTCGTCTTGCCGTGGTCAACGTGGCCAATGGTACCAATGTTGACGTGGGGCTTCGCACGGTTGAAAGCTTCAGCCATAGGAGCAGGTCAAATAAGACTAAAATACGTAATTATGAGTGGCCTGATGATAGCAAAAGGGCTTATTCTAGGCAAGTGTAGGCCCAAATGGACCAGAAGCAGGGTTTCCTAGACCTGATTTTTGCTTCATTTGAGGCAAAATTCTAACTTCGCCCCCATCAAAGGCGAAACGGTCCTCCAGCGCTTCAATTTGAGGAGTTGGTGAAGTTGGGACGGGTGGCGGAGGGATGGGGGCGGCGGTATGCAGAAGATCCTGAAGACTGAGAGGCGTTTTTGGATCTTCCACAATAACTGGTAGCTCCGACCGAACAGCAGATACTTCGACCGACGCAGGAGTCGGCCGGTTCAATGGCTCGGACTGATGAGGGAACCCACCCTGCGAGAGACGCTCATAGAGGGCAAACGGAACCACAACACACGATGCCTGCGCGTCTGAAGATTGAACCACCGTCGGCAATTGCGTCCGATTCACCAGTTCAACTAAACGATCGAGTTGATTCATAGATGCGTTAGAACTTAGCCTACGCGAGAAACACGGAACAGAAAACCCAGCGCCGACCGGGGTCAAGCGCTGGGCTTTTTGGATTCTACTTATTTCTTGGCGCGACCTTCGATAATGGTCTTCGAGATGTTGCTTGGAACTTCTTCGTACTGACCGAATTCCATCGTGGAACTCGCACGACCCTGGGTCATGGAACGGAGCGAAGTCGTGTAGCCGAACATTTCAGCAAGTGGGACCAAGGCGCGAATGACTTTCACACCGGAGCGGTCTGCCACGTCTTCGATCTGACCACGCTTGGCGTTCAAGTCACCGATGACGTCACCCATGAAACTTTCTGGCGTGACGACTTCAACCTTCATCACTGGCTCAAGAATCACGACAC
Organism: uncultured Gammaproteobacteria bacterium; assembly: GCA_964443315.1. Lineage (GTDB taxonomy): Bacteria > Patescibacteriota > Patescibacteriia > 2-12-FULL-60-25 > 2-12-FULL-60-25 > JAGOTP01. Next base: position 5,815 of record CAYUCP010000010.1, on the reverse strand, counting down.
CGCCCTTCTTACAGCCATCCTGGTAGGCCAACGAGCCAGCCACTTTGAACGCAGCTTCGGAGGAGTCGACATCGTGATAGCTACCGTCGGTGAGCGTGACTTTGAGGTCAAGCATTGGGTAGCCGGCCAAGATACCGCGCTGCATCGCTTCCTGAATACCCTTGTTGATTGGCTGGATGAATTCACGAGGAATTACGCCACCCTTAATCGCATCAACGAATTCGTACCCCTTGCCGCGTTCGTTTGGTTCAACCGTGATGACACAGTGACCGTATTGACCGCGACCACCAGACTGACGAATGTACTTCCCTTCTCCTTCAGCCGTCCCCTTCAAGGCTTCGCGATACGCAACCTGTGGGTTACCAACGTTGGCTTCCACTTTGTATTCACGCTTCATGCGATCAACGATGATTTCGAGGTGAAGTTCACCCATACCGCTGATGATGGTCTGAAGCGTTTCTTCATCCGTGCGCACACGGAAGGAAGGATCTTCTTCGGCAAGTTTCTGAAGCGCGACACCCATCTTTTCCTGATCAGCCTTCGTCTTTGGTTCGACCGCGAGCGAGATAACCGGTTCTGGAATGACAATCGATTCGAGCTTCAATGGACGCTTCTCATCGTACAAGGTATCACCGGTGAGAGTACCTTTCAGTCCGACCGCAGCAGCAATGTCACCAGCAAAGACCTCCGTCACTTCTTCACGCTCGTTGGCATGCATACGCACAATGCGGCCGATGCGTTCTTTGTCTCCCGTACGGGCGTTGATCACGTACGAACCGGAGGACAACGAACCGGAGTAGACGCGGAAGAAAATCAACTTTCCAACGAATGGGTCGGCCATGACTTTGAACGCCAAGGCAGCAAATGGTTCCGCATCGTTTGGTTTGATTTCAATCGCTGCATTCTCATCATCGACTTCGTGACCCTTCGTTGGAGGGATGTCGAGTGGCGATGGAAGATATTCTACGATCGCATCGAGTAAGAACTGAACACCTTTGTTCTTCAAGGCCGAACCACACAAAATTGGGTTGATTTGGTTCGCGATGACCGCCTTACGAAGACCAGCCTTGATTTCTTCAACCGTGAACTCTTCTCCAGCGAGATAGCGGTTCATCATTGTTTCGTCCGTTTCTGCGATTGCCTCGATAAGCTTGGAGCGATACTCCTTGGCCTTCTCGAGCATGTCGGCTGGAACTTCGACTTCTTCGATCTTCTGACCCATTTCGTCACGGTACATTTCGGCCTTCATGTTGATGAGGTCAATAATACCGATGAAGTTTTCTTCCGCACCGATTGGCAACTGAATTGGATACGCGCTCTTCGTGAGACGATCGTGAATGGACTTCACGTCGTTGTAGAAGTTCGCACCCATGCGGTCGAGTTTGTTAATGAAACAAATGCGAGGCACATGATGCTTGTCCGCCTGGCGCCATACCGTTTCAGACTGTGATTCCACACCAGCCACACCGTCGAACACCGTAACAGCACCGTCGAGCACGCGAAGAGAGCGCTGCACTTCAATCGTGAAGTCAATGTGCCCTGGAGTATCGATGAGGTTCATGCGGCAGCCCTTCCAGAAACAGGTCGTTGCAGCTGCCGTGATCGTAATACCGCGCTCCTGCTCCTGCGCCATCCAGTCCATGGTGGCTTCACCTTCGTGCACTTCACCAATCTTGTGCTTGCGACCAGTATAAAATAATACACGTTCGGATGTGGTCGTCTTTCCAGCGTCGATGTGCGCAATAATTCCGAAGTTGCGAGTATCTTTCAAAGAATATTCACGGGGCATACAGGAGAGAGATGAGTGAGAGAAAGGAGTTGGGAGCAAAAGGAGCTAGTAGGTGTAGCGTTTCATCTAGCTACTCGCTACTAGCTCCATGGAATACGTACTAAATATTACCTTATTTCGCGAAGTGAGCGAAGGCGCGGTTGGCTTCAGCCATGCGCTGCACATCGGACTTCTTGCGAACCGCTTCACCTTGGTTCTGCGCAGCATCGATGAATTCCGTCGCGAGCTTTTCCATCATCGGCTTGCCCTTGCGGGAACGAGCAGCGGTGATCATCCAGCGCAGGGCGAGCTGAATGCGGCGGTCGGCGCGGACCTGAAGTGGAACTTGGTAGTTCGCACCACCGACGCGACGCGACTTCACTTCGAGCGTTGGAGACACGTTCTTCATCGCCTCTTCGAAGACCTCAGCTGCTGGTTTCTCAAGCTTTTTTTCTGCAATCTCGAGAGCTCCGTAGACAATCTTCTGGGCGAGCTGACGCTTTCCACCGATCATCAAGTAGTTAATACACTTGGTAATAACTGGGTTGTTGTATTTTGGGTCGGCCGCAACTTTACGGCGAGGGGCTTGCTTTCCACGCATAGGAGTAACAGTTCAGGGAAATTATTTCTTGTCTTCCTTTGGACGACGAGCACCGTACAGAGAACGGCTGCCACGACGACCTTGGACACCCTGTGTATCATAGACACCACGCACAATGTGGTAGCGCACACCTGGCAAGTCCTTTACACGACCACCACGAATCAACACGATGGAGTGCTCTTGGAGGTTGTGACCTTCTCCAGGAATGTAGGCCGTGACTTCCTGACCGTTCGAGAGACGCACACGGGCGATCTTACGAATAGCGGAGTTAGGCTTTTTTGGCGTCATTGTGGTTACCTTGACACAGACACCGCGCTTCAAACCGGACCCACGGGAGTATTCCGTGCGAACGCGGTGAAGCGTATCCATCTTGAATTGGAGCGCTGGGCTCTTTGATTTGACGGCCTGAGGCTTACGAGCACGTCGAACCAACTGGTTAATAGTAGGCATGGGAAGTAAGTTGATGGGCGCTAATCTATCAGCTTTTTTTAGGCCTCGTCAAGATTCGACCCATATCTGGGCGCTGTTAACGAGGTGGTTGGACCGTGAGAAGCAAAAAAGCAATCAAAATAAAGGCGGTTTGCCAGCCCACAATCTTCCGATCATCCCAACGACCATTTCCGAGAAGCGGCAAGAGCGCCACAACAGCGAACGGTAAGGCAATCCACCAGACAACCACCCATCCAGAAATCAAGGGAACCAGGAGATAACTCAAGGCTAGCACAATCGGGATCACCATCCGTGGCGGAAGATGTAGATGTTCGGTCAGCCAACCAAGGAGCACCGGAGACCAGCGGAAGGCTTTAGGAAGAGCTTGAAACAGATAAAAAACGCCTACCATAAGCCAAATTCTCATTGGAAGCAACGGAACGGCTGCCGTTCGAAGGGAGAAAAAAATCCCCGACGCGACGATAAAAACAAAGGAAAAGGCCAAGACTCCTCCCGCAAACCAACGCTCTTTCCAGCGGGTAAACGGGGAATGAAGCGCTTCTTGAAGCAGCACAAAACCCAATACTGCAAGCAAGACCGGCCAACCCAGCAACCAAGCGCTTACGCCAGCCACCAGGGAACAGCTCGGAAGAAGCCACGAACAAGCTGGAATCATCCCCTCTTCTGGTTTCGATAGATTGGCTCGAAGGCTCGTGACGCACCAAACTGCGATGAGCGTCGTGAGGAAGAGGAGAAGAGCAAACCCATCGATGATACGGGTCATGAAAACCCCGCCGAACAGACGACCAATCCATAGGCCAAAGAATGCTGCTCCCAAAAACGACAATCCACGAACCGGTTTTAACTGCTGAAATAAGCTGCGAATCGGGGTAGTCAACTGACGCGACACCAGAACGATCGCTGTCCCGATCCCCACTAACCAAACTAAAACGAGCTGAACGAGTCGAACGGAAGCATACGCCTCTCCTTCAACAATACCTGGGAACCGATCCACCACCGATCGCCACCAATAGCCTTCTTGGGCCAAGGCAACCCACGAACGGGCTAACACATTTGGACCAGCATTGAGCGGCGAGACATCAACTGAAACGATACTCCAAGCGATGAATGAAGGGAGAAGCAAGAGACCAAGACCACCCACTAGCCACAGTAAAACTACGGCCAGCACACTCTTCACGGATCGTTTTAGACGCCACCCTTCAATAAACAACCCAACTGCCACTCCAAGCACGAGGATCAAAATACCTGCAGACGCGATCGGGCGCGGAAGCCAACCAAACGTTAAGAGTGAAACTGGAACTTCTAAAACGTTTACAAAAGGTGGGACAAGCGTTTCAAATCCAAACCACGCCACCAAGCTATTGAGACACGGCGCAACCAGCAGAAGCGGAGACCAAAGCAACGCTTGATCGATCGCCGAAACCCAGGTCGATCCACGCAATTTTTTCGAAAGGAAGAGAAACCAGACACCAAATAATACCATCCAGACCGGTCGTTCAAGGAAAACAGCTGTGAGATCGAAGACTCGTTCTCTTCCTTGAGCTCCTGCCAGAGACTCAATCAGCGCTGTGACTCCTGAAAGAGCGATCAGCACAAACAGAGCTCGCGGAATACGTCGAAAGATCTCGGAAACGGAGGGAGTTTTCCACATAGACTGTGTATAAAGGCATTACCCGATGGAACCAATAAGCCCAACCAACCCTCGAGCCAAAGAACCAATCCAAGCAAAGAAACCAATCCCTGTCGCTGAATCTAGAACCATAAAAACCAAGAGCAAAATTGGCCCATATTGTTCCAGTGACTGGCGGAGCGAACGATGAGACTCAGAAGACAAGAGCGCTAATAACACCTTCGATCCATCCAACGGAGGTAGCGGGATCAGGTTAAAGAGTAGCAGTAAGAAGTTGAGATACCCCATGAATGACAGGGTCACGAGCAACAAATTGGACGCTGGCCATTGAAAAACACCGGTGAGTAAATTCACCAGCAAAATGCAGACCGTTCCGAACAGTAAGTTGGAAAATGGACCGGCAAGGGCCACAAAGGTCGGTCCCCACTTTTGGTACTTAAGGTTGTAAGGGTTAAAAGGAACCGGCTTCCCCCAACCAAATCCAACCGTAACCAAGGCGACAAAGCCCAAAATATCCACATGAGCCACCGGATTTAAGGTCAGTCGCCCTTCACGTTCAGCTGTTCGATCTCCTAAGGCATGGCTTACAAACGCATGAGAAAACTCATGAACCGCTAACGTCAGCAAAAAAGCGATGATAAACACCAGAAAGAGCCACGGTTCTTGAAAGAGCAGAGACAGGTTCATAGGGAAAGTCGAGTTCCTCTATGATGACGTGTAGACGCTCGCTTGCCAAATATCGACTTTTCCCTTATCCTACGCCCATTCTTTTGCCGTCTATCGACCCATCCCTATGTCCCGCATCTGTCAGCTGAGCGGAAAGAGCGCCGTCTTTGGCCACTCCCGCAGCCACTCCAACATCGCTTCCAAGCGTCGCCAGAACGTGAACCTCCAGACCGTTCGTATTAACGGGAAGCGTGTTCGCATTGCCGCCCGCACTCTTCGCACGATCAAGAAATTTGTCGCTATTCAGCACGGCAGCGAGGTTAAAGCGTAAATTAGCAAAGAAAGAAAATAGAAACACCCTATCGCTCGATAGGGTGTTTCTTTATACATTATACTTTTTGCCTTCTCGCTTAGCCCATGTCTTTCTTCGCTTCCATAATGATCTCGTAGGCTTCTTCTGCCGAGTCTACGAGCTGCATCAATTCAATATCTTGTTTATCGATGAACAAGTTCTCATCCCAGATCTCTTTTCGAATCCAATCGAACATGGGCGTCCAGAATGTTTTTCCAACTAACACAATTGGCACCTTGTGGGCAATTTTTCCTGTTTGAATTAGGGTGACGATTTCAAACAACTCATCAAGGGTTCCAAAGCCGCCTGGGAAATAGACATAGGCCTGCGCCGCCGCTGACAGCATGA
>CAYUCP010000009.1:0-23666 GCA_964443315.1 uncultured Gammaproteobacteria bacterium | reverse complement strand
CACCGCCCGCATCGACGCGAACACAGAACAGCGCATTCTCAAGAACGTCGAACAGCACTACCCTAACCTCACGCTTATTTCGATTACGCAAAAGATTGCTCCCATCGAAGACTACGATCAGATCATTCTCTTGATGGAAGGGGAGGTTCTCGCGAGCGGAACGCACGCGGAACTGATGGAACGCTGCCCAGAATACGTGCAGATCGCTCACTCTCAACGCTCAACCGAAACGTATGAATCCAGCACCAGCCGCTAAGCCCATACAGATCACGAGCTTACTCAAGCTCATGGCGACCAATAAACGCGACCTCACGATCGCCGTTCTTGGGCTTATCTTCAACTCAAGCGTGATGCTTGCCACGCCGTTTCTCTTCGGTCGCGTGGTCGATAGATATATCGCTGCCGGAAACTACACAGGCATCTGGTTTTACGTTGGAATTCTCTTCTTCGCCTTCGTCATTACCTACTTCGTAGGCTATTTCCAAATGACACTCATGGGCACGATTGGACAGAATGTGCTGTTTGGATTGCGTAATACCGTCTTTACCAAACTTCAGTCGCTTCCTATTGCGTTCTTTCATCAAACCAAGGCGGGTGACCTTATCTCGCGCATCAATAATGATACAGATAAGTTAAACCAATTCTTTTCGGAAACGTTGATGCGATTCTTCGGGAGCATCTTCCTCATTGGTGGTGCAGGTGTATTCCTGATCGTGCTGAAACCAACACTTGGACTTCTGGCGCTCTTGCCTGCCTTCGTCATGTTCCTGATTACGCGCCTCACTGCCAACTGGGTGAAAACGCGAAACGCAGCGAGCTTACAAAGCGCTGGAGGCTTAAGCGCCGAAGTACAAGAAAGCTTAGACAACTTCAAAGTGATCGTCGCCTTCAACCGTCGTGATTATTTCCGCGCGCGCTTTGAAGAAGCGAACCAGACCAACTTTACAGCAGCTGTACGGGCCGGAGCGAGCAACATGTTATTCACTCCTCTCTATGATGTGAGTTCAAACATGGGACAGTTGATCGTTGTGAGTATGGGATTACTCCTGGTGGCACGTGGAGAGTTCACCATCGGTCTTCTCTTGAGTTTCCTGATCTATCTCAACCACTTCTATTCTCCCCTTCGCCAAATTGCGACTCTGTGGACGAACTTACAGCTTGCCGTCGCCGGCTGGGATCGTGTTTCGGCGATTTTGAATAATCCCCTCACGCTCTCCACCATTTCCTCTACGAACGATGCAAAGACTGAATCCATCCTCGAGTTCAAGGACGTTTCTTTCAACTACCCCGATGGAAAGAGCGTATTAAAGCACATCAGCTTCGATCTTGAACCGGGCAAAACCTATGCGCTCGTCGGGCCAACCGGTGGAGGAAAAACGACCACCGCATCGCTTATGGCCCGCCTCTACGATCCTTCAGAGGGGGCCGTTCTGTTGCATGGCAAAGACGTTCGTTCCTACAGCCCTGAAGAACGCGCCGCTCACATCGGCTTCATTCTGCAAGAGCCCTTCTTATTTACTGGAACCATTATGGAAAATATCTTCCATGGAAACAGCGAATACACGAAGGCCTCTCCCGAAGAGCGTATAAGCGCAATTAAGCACGCGGGACTTGAAAAACTGCTTATGCGCTTCCCAGACGGACTTGAAACTCCCGTAAAATCATCGGGAGATGGCATTAGCCTTGGCCAACGTCAGCTCATCGCCTTCATGCGCGCCGTTCTCCGTAAGCCAAAACTCTTGATTTTGGATGAAGCCACCGCGAACATCGACACGGTAACCGAGCAACTCCTTGAGGAGACTCTAGAAAAACTTCCGAACACAACAACCAAGGTCATCATTGCCCATCGCCTAAACACCATTGAAAACGCTGACGAAATCTTCTTCGTAAACAATGGAACCGTCACAGCCGCCGGATCATTTGATCATGCGCTCGAACTCCTCATGCACGGTGAACGAAAAAGCTAAGCATTGTTTGTACGCAGCTCTTTGATCCTCAGAGAGCATCCCAGAGCTGCGTCGGTGGCCAGATCACCGCGAGAGAAGGCTCGCCGCACGAGTCTCGTGCGTGAATCACATCTGGCGTGAGTGGAAAGAGCATGGACTCGGCTCACGAGAGAGCCGACAGAAGCTTTGCCGCGGCATGCAGCAGAAGCGACTCAGCTCGCGTAAGTGCCGGAAGGAACGAAGCCCTCATACAGCACCTACGGAATCCTTCGACCGTTGGGAACCGGTGAGATTGTTCGAGGGAAACTGCTCGCTCGATGGCTTCCGCGAAGGCGCTAGGCACCGTTGCCGCTCGGAGAAACGAGTGAATCGGCGGGATCCGAACGGCACGCTGTTGCAACAGGCTTCTCACCTGAATCTGCGGATGCACGGGAACCCGTCGGTTTACGTATCCTCGCAACGGGTTCTCGCCCGTAACGAGCTCGTACGCGATCACACCCAGCGAGAACTCGTCGTGCAGCGGATGTGCCTCCTCTTGGTCAGCTTGTTCTGGAGACAGGTAGTAGGCGTTCCCAAAGGCTTCGTCCTTCAGAACCACCTCCCCTTCTCTACAAGCAAGCCCGAAGTCGATGAGCACGATCTCACCGCTAGACCGCCGCATGATGTTACAGGGCGCTAGGTCGCGATGGACGAATCCGGCACGATGCACGCGGCTGAGCACCTTCGCGAGCGGATCGATAATCTTCATGACTACTTGGGGTGTGCGGTCATGGGCGCCGCGTGTCAGATAGGCGTCGAGGGTCTCGCCCTCGATCCACTCTTGGACGAAGAATGGCACATCGTTTACACACCCCTCCTCGTAGACCACCGGCACGCCCGGACCCGCAACCGCCCGCAAGACGGCGACCTCTCTTGCGAACATGGCGAGAATCGCCTCGTTCGTCGGCTTGTCGGTCCGCAGGATCTTGAGCGCACGAACGGCACCAGTGACGCGGTGGCGCGCCTTGTAGACCCTCCCAAAACTCCCTGACTCGACCGCGCTGTGCGGCGAGGCCAGGATTTCGTACTCACCGAACGATTGACTAGCGAACAAACGCTCCTTCGTCATTCCTTGAACCCTCCTTGCTCCCTTGGAGCACCTGGTCTTTAGCAGAAAAGTCGACGCTTGTCGATGAAGTGATGGCATTACAAAAGACCCGCCATGAGGCGGGTCTTCGCGTACCATTTCTTCCTTGAGTTTAGCGAGACGCACCAGCTGCCGTGAGCTCAGCTTTGAGCGTGGCGTATGGGACGGCTCCGCTCACCAACTTACCGTTGATGAAGGTAGCTGGGGTTCCGTTGACACCCGCATCGTTGCCGGAAGCCATGTCGGAGTTCACCTTGGCAGCCATTTCACCGCTGTCCAAACAGGTCTTGAAGTTCCCTTCGTTCAAGCCAATTTCTTTAGCCAAACGAGCGTAGGTTTCAGCTCCAAGCGTCTGCTGGTTCTGGAAAAGCTTATCGTGCATCTTCCAGAAGGCGTCATTCCCTCCAAGCTTCGCAGCACATTCAGAGGCTTCTGCCGCTTTCTGAGCCTGTGGGTGGAAGGATAATGGGAAGTGGCGGTAGATCAAACGAACATCATTTGGGAATTCCGTCATCATCTGCTTCAACGTTGGTTCGATTTGACCACAGAATGGACACTCGAAGTCAGAGTATTCGATCACCGTGACCTTGGCATCTTTTTTGCCAAGAATGTGATCGCTATCACTTACTTCCTTGACTGGGCCACCAACCGGAGCTGGAGGGGTGTTATCCGTTGGCTGAGCTGCGCCGCTTGGGCTTGGAGCCTGAGCCACGGCAGCACCTGTTGCGACAGAACGACCGCTCATCATCATGCCGAAGACGAGCACCAAGGCCAACACCGACGAAATAGCGATTCCAACGAACAATCCAAGATAAAACGTGGTCTTAGGACTTGAGTCCCACAGCCCCTGATTTTTCGATTGATCCATAGAAAGATCTCAAAGTTCAGATCGTAAAGAGTGAGTAAGCACGAGAAGTATACGAGAGCCTCAATTGGTTGTCGAGGCAGAAGTCGTGGCTGGCGTGGAAGTCACGGCTGGAGCTGATGCCGGAACCGGAGCCGCTGCGAGTGCCGCGTCCAACGTCGTCTTCCAATCTGGATAACCCATCGCAAACTGACGACGCTGATTTACAAAGAAAGTTGGGGTTGCGTTTACCTGGTTCGAGAAGCCTTCGCGAATGTTCGCTGCCACCAAGCCATCCTGCGCCTTTTGTTCAACGCAGGTCTTAAATTGATCCTGGTTCAAGCCGGCGATATTCTTGGCTACATTCACGAACGCTTCGGTCTTATTCGAAGCACTCACCCAACCACGCATCTGAAAGAGCTGATCCTGATACTCCCAAAATTTGCCTTGAACCTGCGCGCAACGAGCTGCATTCGCTGAAGGACGAGCTGCTGGGTGTATCGTTTCTAACGGGAAGTCCTTCCAGACAAAGCGGACGCGATCTTTGTAGGCTGCGATGACCTGCTTCATGATTGGATGCGAAGCGGCACAGGCTGGACATTCGAAGTCTTCGTACATATGAACCGTGACCGCCGCATCCGTTGGACCAACGGCTGGGTCTGCGCTGTCTGAGAACGCAACATTTTCGTTTCCGGAACCTGGCGCATCAGAAGGGACACGCGTAAGCAAAAACACCAACCCAGCAAACAGGGCAATTGTGACGGCGATTATGCCGACGACAATTCCTGTGTTGTTATTCGAAGAAGATGAGTTCATGACTTGGAGGATATCATGGGTGAAGAGCGAGAGACACACCAAATGCCTATCGCAAGGAGCGGAAGGGCCAGATACTGCGTCGGGGTAAACCCAAGGTACCGAGCATCCTCCACACGGAGGAAATCTAAGCAAATGCGCGTGATCCCTTCAATGAGAAGATAAACGCCGAACCAAAAACCGGGCTTACGTGGTTTTCGGTTGAGCCAGAGAAAGAGTAAACCTGTCGCGAACCCAATCAACGAAAGATAGAGGCCAAGATCGTGACGAACCTGACCATCCGGATAACGAACGCCCAGCATAAAATGCGTGAGCGTCCCGGGATGATCGTGAATCAAAAAACAACCGATTCGCCCGACGCCGCAGCCCCACGGCAGCCCCCAGATCAAAACGTCGGCGTATTCAAAGAAGGTGAGTTTTTGTCGATAGACGGTCCAAGCAACTACCAGCGCCGCTCCAATGAATCCACCAAAGATGGCGTAGCCAGGCGTACGAGGATCAAGCGCCTCCAACGGATGCGCCAGATAATAGCCCGGATTGTACGCCAGTACGTGAAAAAGACGTGACCCGACAAACGCTGCGATAAAAATCCAAAACGCGAGATCGAGCACAATTTTTGCATCGAGCCCTCTTTGCTTGGCTCGTCGCCAAGCGAGATAGGTTCCAAGCCCGTAGCCAAGCGCCACGAGCGTCCCCCACACCTGGAACGAGAGGCCAAATAACGGAAAGGTGGTCGCGCCTACGTAGGGCAACATAGTTAGAGCACGTTTAATTCACGAAGCGCGTTCTTAAAATCTCCCAATGTTTCTCGAACGTCGCGCTCTCTCAGTTCATAGTCCGTCTCATGAACCAAGCGATTGCGGACACGATGTGCCGTCCAGACCTCACGAATGGCTGGATACTTGTAGCCAGCCGCCTTGAGCCGTTCCCCCATCGTATCTCCTGGAAAACGCATCGATTTCAATACGGTGTCGAGGAGCTTATCCGCCTCAATCACCGCCATCTTGCCGCCAAGCCGCCCCTGTTTGGCTGAATGCTCGATCTGCTCCCACAAGGCTTTCACTTTTTGAGTTGAGATTCCTTCGAGCTCTGGTTTTTTCAACTTGCGCAAAAACCAGACCAAAAGAATGACACCCACCAACAGCCCTAGGCTAAATCCCAGAATCGTCAGAACCGAATCAACCGAGGCGGAACTCGTTGGAGCGAGCGCTTGCGCTGAGTTGGTTGGTTGAAGAACGATTTGCAGGATCATGAGAGCTGTTCAAAAGCGTGGGCGGCCGTAAGAACAAGATCATCCCCCATCTGCGGGCCAGTGAGCTGCATCCCCACAGGCAATCCATCACTCGTACCACACGGAATCGAAATAGCGGGAAGCCCTGCAACGCTCACCGACACCGTAAAGACATCTTGCAGATACATCGCAAGCGGATCGGCGGTCTTCTCACCAATCTTGTAGGCAACGCTAGGCGAGGTAGGCGTGAGAAGCAAATCCACCTGCTCAAACGCCTTAGCATAAGCGCGACGAATCTCTGCCTGCACCTGACGCGCTTTCACATAATAGGCATCGTAGTACCCCTTCGAGAGCGCATACGTTCCAATCAAAATGCGACGACGAACCTCATCCCCCAAGCCTTTCGTACGTGAATCCAAGTAAACATCCAACAGCTGATTTTGTTGTGAGCGATTTCCGTAGCGAATTCCGTCGAAGCGACCCATGTTCGAAGACACCTCACAAGGCATCAAAATATAGTAGACCGACAACGCTTCATCCATGTAGGGAATATCGACCTCCACAAACTCAACGCCGCGCGCTTCATAGCGTTTCATCGCTGCCTCAAGAGCTGCTTTTACGCCGGGCTCGATCCCTCCCAATTTCCAGGCTTGTTTCGGCAATCCAATTTTGATCGTGTCGAGACCCTCAGCTGGATCAAACGTGAGCGGCTGCGTTGGTCGCGTTGTTTGATCGTGTTTGTCTTGACCTTGAATAAGTTCAAGCATCAACGCCGCATCTTCAACCGTTTTGGTCATTGGACCAACTTGATCAAGGGAAGAAGCCATCGCGATGGCTCCATAGCGCGAGACGCGACCATAGGTCGGCTTGAACCCAACGATGCCACAAAATGAGGCTGGCAAACGCACCGAACCACCCGTATCCGTTCCAAGTGAGGCGATACACAAGTCAGCTGCGACAGCTGCGCCACTTCCTCCGGACGATCCACCCGCTACGCGTTCCCAATCGAGTGGGTTCTTCGTTGGACCGTACGCCGAGTTCTCTGTCGATCCACCCATCCCGAATTCATCCAAGTTAGTTTTCCCAATAATCACCGCCCCCGCTTCACGCAGCTTCGTGATCACCGTCGCGTCGTATGGCGCAATGTACTTAGACAAAATAGCCGATCCTCCAGTGGTACGCGTGCCCTTGGTGAGCAAATTATCTTTCACCGCGACCGGGACCCCATCCAGGACACTAAGACGCTCTCCACGCGCACGACGCTCATCAGACGCCTTGGCTGCAGCTTCCGCCTCTTCTGGCATGAACGTGAGATAGGCGTTCAAGTCTTCGTTCTTAGCTTCCGCACGTTTTATATAGTCTTGTACAAGCTCCTGAGACGAAAAAGCTCGCGTGTCGAGCGCTTCGGCGGCTGTTTTGATGGTGAGATTCTGTAGACGTGACATACGCATTAATCTTTTGGTTTTTCAAACACACCTGGGACACGTAAAAGCGCATCCGCACGGTCAGGGAAGGCGGAGTGGAGGGCTTGCAGCAAATCCTGAGAAGAGGGTGCTGGAACATCCGCACGGACGACTGCGAGCTTCTCCCCTTCTTCCTCATGCGCCAATCCGAGTTTCACCGCCTGAAGTCGTCCAACATAATTCAAAATTTCATCGAGCTGGCCCTGAAAGAGCTCCAGCTTCTCTTCTTCAATCGAAATTCTGGCCAGTTTTGCCAGATGCAGTAATTCATCCCGAGTCAATGACATATGGGACTACGGTATCGTATTGCCCATCGAAAGGCTAGTCTGTCGCTGTCATCGTTATTCGAGTACAACGTTGAGAGGCTCAGCCTTTATTTTTCCTATGCCACGCCGCACCCTCTCAAGCGTTCACCCAGCTTTTTATAAACTCGCTGTCGCCCGTAAACAATTGGCTCGTCGTCTTGTGTGGCAACTTGCCAAACGTCGCTTTGCGACCGAGCGCCGCGGTCAATCGCTTGAATATCGCGTCACCTCCCACCAGTCGCTCCTCATCCGAAAGCTCGGCACCGTCGATCTTCGCCTTCAATATAATAAAGTCCACAATCTCGGCTTGGCCATTCGTGAAATCGATGGCGTCGTCATCAAACCAGGCCAAACCTTATCGCTGTGGCGACTCATCGGACCAGCTACCAAAGAACGGGGCTACCTCGAGGGGCTGATCCTTTCCAATGGCGAATCAAAAGTCGGCGTCGGGGGCGGTCTCTGCCAGCTTGCAAACCTCGTGTATTGGATGGCGCTCCACTCTCAGCTCCAGGTCACCGAGCGACACCACCACAGTTTTGATCTCTTTCCGGACTCCGGTCGCACCGTCCCCTTTGGAACGGGTGCTGCTCTCTTCTACAACTACATGGATCTTCAGATCCATAATCCCTCGCAGACAACCTTCCAACTTCACCTGTGGCTGACGGAAGATCATCTGAAAGGCGAAATTCGCGCCGACCAAAAACCGACACAGTCCTTTTCAATTCTCGAAAAGAATCACCACTATCTCACCGACGGAACACAGAACTATCGCGCCAACGAAATCTGGCGCCAGACGCGTAGCCGTGAGACGGGCGTGGTACTTGATGAATCCTTTCTTTATAAAAACCAATCGCTCATGAAGTATCAGCCACCGGTAGATGCCATTATTCAACCACTGAAAGTTTCTTCGCCAAAAAATTGATCATTTCGACCGGCTCTTGTTCACCTTTGGCGTTTTTCGCTGTACTCATCCCAGGGTAGGTGCGACAAACTTCGATAGACCAGTTCGAATACAATCCTCGCAACTCCTCTTCCGTCCAGAGCCGAGCGCCCAGTTTTTGCAAGATCTCCTCAGATGCGTGTGACGGAACAAGAATAGAGTGATATCCACCTCCAACGGTAGCCACTTGCAAACGCCGCACAAGGTCAGCCGCTTGTTCAACCGAAAAGAACTGGAGCAAGTTAATACAGCATAAACCGTCATACGCATTCGCATGGAGCTCTAGCTCTTCCGCGCTCGCTAATCGTGCTTGGAACGATGCGAGCCCCTCTCTCTGGGCCTGATCTTGCATCTGTCTAACCCCATCCTCATCTCTATCAACTGCATCAACGACAAACCCCTGCTCGGCGAGCCAGAGTCCGTTTCTGCCCTGGCCGGCCCCTAGATCCAGCACTCGACCACCCGGCCTTAAGACGGTCGCGAGCCGCTTCACAATTTGTGCTGGAAATTGGCCAAATACTTCTGGATTTGTGGCGTAACTACTCTTTTTTCTTTCCATAGGATAGAGGGGGGGGTTATGACTGCAGTTTTTTCAAAAATGCGTCTTCATCCAGAATCGTCACTCCAAGCTTCTGCGCTTTTTCATATTTTGAACCCGGTTCCGCTCCAACGACAACAAATGACGTCTTTTTAGACACGCTCTCACTCACCTCTCCACCCAAGGCCCGAATTCGCTCCTTTGCCTCCTCACGTCCGATTGATTCAAGTGAACCCGTCAGTACCCACGTCGTTCCGGAGAGCGGAAGATTCGTGCGATCTTGTACAATCGCCTTTTGAGGCGTTACGTGTTCCAACAAATGATCCAAACGCACTTTTTCCTGAGGATCACGGAGGAATTCCACAATTGCTTCGGCTACCACTTCGCCAATCCCATCGATCTGCATCAGGGCTTCGTGATCAGCCGCTCGGAACGTTTCGATCGAGCCAAATGCACGCGCCAGATCATTCGCCGTCTCAGCACCAACGTGGCGGATTCCAAGCCCCATTAAGAAACGCTCGAGGGGCGGCTCACGATGCGCTTGAATTTCGGCCACCAGCTTCTTCGCCGACAGCTCGGCGAAGCCTTCTAATGGCTCAAGATCACCCGGCGTAAGTTCGTAGAGATCGGCCGGCTCACGCGCTAATCCTTCCTGCAGCAGCTGCTCGACGATCTTGTCTCCCAAGCCACGAATATCTAGAGCGGTACGGCTCGCGAAGTGAAGAAGGCGCGCTGTCTCTTGCGCGAAGCAGTTTTTATTAGGACATACCACGGCCACTTCGCCTTCACGTCGCACGACTTCCGTACCACACATCGGACAGGTTTTTGGTAGGCGGAAGGCCTTTTCTTTTCCCGTACGGAGCTTGGGCAATACCTCAATCACTTTTGGAATGATATCGCCGGCTTTTTCTACAATCACCGTATCACCGATCTTGAGTCCAAGGCGCTCAATTTCGTCTTCGTTATGGAGACTCGCATGCGTGACGGTTGTTCCGGCGAGGGTTACCGGGTCCATAACAGCAACGGGTGTGAGGGCCCCTGTTCGTCCAACGGAGACACGGATGTCACGCACGATCGTTGTCCCCTGTTCAGCAGCATACTTCCAAGCCATCGCACCACGTGGCGTTTTCCCGACGACACCAAGACGCTCGAACAGCACATCGTTATTCACGTTCACGACAATTCCATCAATTTGAAATGGTAGTTTGTCGCGTTTTTTCCCGATCTCTTCCATGAAACGCTCGATGTCGTCGATCGTGGCACAGGCTCGCGTTAACGGGTTTCCTGGAATGCCAAATAAAGCCATCAGCGCATGCGCCTGTTCATGCGTCGTAAGGTCGAAGTCTCCAAATAAATGCCAACCACTGAACGAGAGACCGCGCTCTGCTGCAAGCTTCGGATCAAGCTGACGAATGCCACCAGCTGCTGCATTTCGCGGATTCGCAAATGGCTCTTCACCGCGAGCCAGCTGTAATTTGTTGAGCTTTTCAAGCTGTTTACGCAACAAATAGATTTCACCGCGTAACTCAACTCGGCCACGGAACTGGTTTTTGACGAGCCTCTTTAAGGCAGCTGGACTCTCTACGTGATACGTCTTTGCAAAGTGATCGAGCTCTTTGTCTGTTGGGAGACGTAGACAGAGCGGCAGTGACTCGATCGTTCGGACATTGTGCGTCACGTCTTCGCCAACTCGTCCATCGCCACGCGTTGCCGCGTAGCCCAGCTTACCGTCTTCGTAGACGATTGAGACGGCGAGACCATCCAGCTTCACTTCGGCAAAAAAATCAAAGCTCGCCCCTGGCTCAAGGCGCTTCAAACGCTCCAGCCATTCATCCGCCTCTTGTCGGTTAAAGACATCCTCAAGCGAGCGCATTGGCACCTGATGCGGTACTTTTACAAACCCTTCTAACGGCTTCCCAGCCACCCGCTGCGTTGGCGAATCAGGCGTGACTAAATCCGGGTATTCTTGCTCCAGCTTGAAAAGCTCATGCTTCAAGGAATCAAGCGCTGCTTCGCTAATAGAAAGCGCATCCAGCACATGGTACTCGTACCGGTACTTGTCGATTTCCTGACGGAGAACGACCACTCGTTTCGCAGCTTCAGCATAGCTCAACATAACGGAGAAAAGTGTAGCAGACCTGCTTGTTTTCTAAAAAAGACGAGCACGGACAGAGCTCCTTCAGTCGTCAACAAGTTGCTACGCAACACGGATGGTCTCCTCCTTCAGGAGCTCTGTCCGTGCTCTAGCGTTTTTGCTACTTCAGCATTGGGTCACGATCGATACCGTTGGAGTGGAGATAGTAGATATTGGCTTTACCAAATTCCGTATCACTCTCTGTCTGAAACCGAATCGAATACCCGTTTGGACCCCCCTTGTAGAGGTAAAACTCATTCACTTTCGGCCCGGTTGGGACCTGTGGCAAGAAAACGTTTCCAGCGGCTTCCGCCTTGGCCTGGAAGCCATTACTCGTCAGAACCTCGCTCTTTGTGGCCGCCTGCCCAAGGTTCGCGCCTTCGCTGGCTGGATAGGTCGCCTTTTCTAGCCAGTACAGTTGGAGGGCGGCTCGAATCGTGCTCATATTCGCCAAACGCTGCGCATCACGCGTACGAGCACGAGCACTGTTCAAGGACACTGCTGCAAACGCTGCCAGAAGCCCGACCATGGCAAGCACGATCAAACCTTCAAGCAAGCTAAATCCCGGACGAGAGTGTCGAAAAAAGGTCATATAATTAGGCAGAATGAGCGGCTGAAAAACGCCATGGTTGAATTAAACGCTGTGCGATCCAATCGAGTGAATGATGCGGTTTAATGAAATACTCCTCAATCCCGTGCATGCGACAACGTTCAACATCTTCTCGTGTACCGAGTCGAGTGAGGACATAGACAGGGAGGTTGGCGAGCGACGCTTCGGCCCGCACCGCCTCCAAGAGCTGATAGCCATCCATCCGAGGCAACACAAGCTCCGTTACAAGCAGATCAAATGGTTCTCGGGATAATAACTCCCAGCCTTCTTTTCCATGAGCAGCGTGCACGACGTCGAACCCAGCTCGTCGCAGGTGGCGAGTCGCGAAGGAAGCGAAAAACGCATCCGGCTCTGTAAATAACAGACGTGGTGAACTCATACGCTATAAAGAGACCAGGCTATTCCGTGGCGTGTCGGGCGACCAATGCAGCTCGCATAATCGACCTGCGCCTTCTCTGCCGCTCGTTCCCACGCTTGCAAATCTTGCATGGACGAAAAGCAGACGGTTCCAGGATACCCGGAGAGCGTCAGATGGAACAGCTCTTCTTGATTCGCCTCTTTTGCAGGCGTTAACCAACGCTTACCCCCACGCCATTCCTCTGTTTCATGCGCAACGTGTAGCTCAGACCAAGGATCAAGCAGATCTCCCCGTTCGTCTAAGACGAACACGATCTTTCCTTGATCGAGGAACGCTTGGAACGTATCGGTCCACTCACGAACTGGATGCTCTGCTTCCAGTGGCACTGGTTCGGATGCGCGCGGTGCGTGTAGTTCAAGCTTACTGTGACGGTGATGTCGATGATGACGCGTATGTAAACGACCTGAACGTGCACGGCGGGCCAACCGAAGCTCAAGCGCAGGCAGCCAGGCAGCGGGAACAGAAGCTGCATTTTCACGTGGATGCAGCGCCGCCCCTGCTTGGTGCACCGTGAGCCGTTCTTCACGCTCTACACGCTCAACGAGTGAACGTGCGTACTGACGAAGCGCACGATGAGCAGAAGAGGACCGATCCAAGGAACGAAGCCACAGATCAGCTTCAGACGGGAGGACATAGGCCAACGTCAACGCCCATCCATGCTCCACCGCCAGCGTCTCAAGCGCCGAGCGAACGTCGGCATCCCATGGATGCGCCAACCCGACAATCCACTGTTTCGCACCTGTCTTACGAGGAACAACTCGCCACGCGAGAATTGTTTCTACATCAAGCCCCGGTGGAAGCACACATTCATCAAGCGAAGGTTTTAGAAGCGGTAATTGAGTCGCCGCTTGCATCCAACTCGCAAACGTCTCAGACGAAATCAATCCCGTCCCAACCAGTGCTTGCTCAAACGAGAGGCCGTGTTGCAACAAATCTTCAATCACGGGTACCGCTCGCGCTGAAAGTTCACGCTCGCGTACCGCCTCGGACAAGAGACGTTCACGAATCGTGGCAGGCGGAGCGGAATGCAGCATGAGCGTTGTTATCCATCAACTTCACGCATGGCGCAGCCAATCGTCACGGCGTAACGTGGTCCCAGTTCATCCAAGACAGGGCGCAAATCAGCTGGGTAGACGACACGGGCCCATGGATCACCCAAATACGTATTAATATTGAGCTCTTGCGTCAAATACTCTGGCAAACGCGGCAAGAGCGACGAGCCTCCCGTTAAAATGATCTTTTCGATGCGCTTATTGGCTCCATCTGCTTCTTGCGACTGATAGAGGTTAATCGAATAGCGGATCTCTTCGAGAATCGGTTTAACTAGTACGCCCAAGATGGGACGCAGGTCCCCAGTTGGTGTAAAGCCCTGCATCGCTTTAATGTCGCGCTTCATGGTCTCTGCTTGATCGAGCGGAATCCCAAGCGTACGCGCAATCGTCTGACTAATGGCGTTTCCCCCTGTCCCGATCGAACGGATCACAAACGGCACGCCTTTTTCGACCACCATCACATTTGTACGCAGCGAACCGATATCGAGGAGCAAGATCGTCGATTTATCCTTTCCAATCAACGAGCGAATCTCAGCAAAACCTTCGGTTTCGAGCGCGACCGCTTCCAAGCCAACCGCCTTGAAGAGCTCTGTGTACTTTGCGACCAACGATTTCTGAGCCGCTGACACAAGGACGCGTGTCGAGGCCTTCACGACTTCCGTTTTTTCGACTTTATCGATGACTTTTAAATCAACCGCCGCCTCTTCAATCGGCCATGGCAATAATTTCTTGACCTGGGCAAAAGCCAAATCTTTCACCTCCTTCTCGTCAACACTTGGCACACTCAACACCGTTGAGAATACAGAGGACAGCGGGAGGGCCGCTGCAATCTTCTTCGTTGTCGCACGCGCCTTCGCCAGCATTTGTTTCAAAATTTCAGCTGAACCTGGAATATCGTTCAACATCGACTTATCTAAACTATCCGACGGCATGTTGACGTAGGCATACGTCACCAAGCGCGCACGCCCTTTTTCGTTGCGCAACTCAACCAACTTCATGCCACCATAGCCAATATCTAAGCCAAGATAGCTACTCTTCTCTGGAGAGGAAAAAAGACCCATAGACAGACCTTAGAATAGCACAAAGCGTTGTACACAGGAACGTGAACGCGTGTAAGCCAACTAAACTCCTCGATCCATCGCTTCGTTCGCTAATGCATCTGCCGCTTTGTTGTACTCACGACGAACATGGCGATAGGCAACGCGTGGCAACTGACGCTCGAAGGCCTTCAACTCAGCAAATCGAATCTGTAAGTCAGGATTTTTCACACGATACTCCCCTCTTGCTTGCTTAATAAGCAATTCACTATCTGCCACGACTTCCACTTGCTTCGCACCCAACGCAACGGCGCGCTCCAACCCAAGGATAACCGCCTTATATTCCGCCTGATTATTCGTGGTTTTGCCCAAAAACTTGGCGTGGGTTTCAATCACTTCGTTTGTATCGGCGTTTTCAATCACAACACCAATCCCAGCTGGGCCAGGATTTCCACGCGAACCACCGTCCGTTCGAATAATGAGATTCATATTAGGCCTTGGCTTCAAAATCTTTCATGACGAGCTGGACTTCCTTGCGGCCGTTCCATTCGTTGATGCCGACATGATACACGAGATCGACCCGTGAGCCGACATGCAGCTCATCCACACGGTTCCCGAGTTTGAATCCAATCACTTTACGCATCAGGCCGCCATCCGCCACCACCAGGCGTAGATGCGCCTGGGTTGAGCCAATGGTATCAACCTTGGTCACAAGTAAATTCTCAGAACGGAACAGCGGCTTCGGATTTCCCTCCCCAAACGGCTCCAACTGTTTTACTTCATCAACGAAGACCTCAGTGACATGAGCGAGCGGGAGATCCGCATCAATAAGCAAAGTGGGCGTTGGCAACCCAGCCTGAAAGGCTTCTTTCGCATGCGAATGAAGATCTTCCGCAATGTTTGGTAAATGATCTGGATCAACCAAGGCAAACCCACAGGCTTGAACATGACCTCCAATGCGCGTGAGTCGCCCTTCGCCCGCCTGTCGCATCGCAGCCGTAATATCGTAGGCACTCACTGAACGACCGGACCCAATCCAGGTTCCTTCATGCGACCCAACCACTACCGTTGGACGAGCAAAGCGCTCCAAGAACCGCCCAGCAACCAACCCAACCAAGGCCGGTGACCACTGTTCATTCCACAAAAAGAGTGCCGACTTTTCCGGTGTATCCAACTCTTTCATCGTGTAGCGTTCCATGAGCTGTTTCTCGGCCTGATCCATCATCTTCCGTGTCGCTTCTTGGCGTTCACGATTACAACGCTCCAGTTCTTTCGCGAGCGCTTGCGCTTCATCTTGCGAGTCCGCCAAAAGCAAACGGAGAGCCAAACTCGCGTGATCCATACGCCCGGCTGCATTAATCCGTGGACCAATCGCAAAGCCAATCGATTCTGTATCGATTTGACCAGGTGTCAGACTTGCAGCATCGATGAGCGCGAGCAACCCCGGACGACGCGTCTTGTTCAAAACACGAAGCCCATACGTTTCGAGCACGCGATTCTCTCCAATAAGCGGGACAACATCCGTAATCGTGGCAATAGCAACCAAATCCAAAAGCCACTTCTCCCACCCAAGCGGAATATCAACTCCTCGTCGCCGCGCTTCGTTCAACAACGCGGTCGCAAATTTAAAGGCAACGCCAACTGCCGCCAGTTTTTTAAAGGGATACGTCTCTTCTGGAAGCCCTGGATGAATCAACCAACCATCAGGTAACACTTCACCAAATTGATGGTGATCAA
Source organism: uncultured Gammaproteobacteria bacterium (assembly GCA_964443315.1). GTDB lineage: Bacteria > Patescibacteriota > Patescibacteriia > 2-12-FULL-60-25 > 2-12-FULL-60-25 > JAGOTP01. The sequence goes on along the minus strand of CAYUCP010000009.1, from coordinate 7,472 downwards.
CCACAATCACATCCATGTCCGCTTTCCTGGCCAATGCCACCTCTTCTACGCAGGAGATTCCACAGTCGACTGTGACCAACACTTTGGTTCCGCGATCTTTCAGGGTGGCAACGGTCGCTTTATGAATCCCGTACCCTTCTTTGTCGCGATGCGGGATGTAGTAGTCGACCACACTATCTTTTCGTTCACGACCCGTGAGGCGTCGCTCAATTTCTTGAAGCGTTGAAATCAAGACCGTTGAACCCGTAATGCCATCTGCATCATAGTCTCCATGCACGGTGAGTCGATCGCCTTTTTCCAACGCGGTAAAAACGCGCTCAAGCGCTTGAGGTAAATGGCGAAACTGAGCTGGATCGTGCGTATGCGCATCCCAAGACGGCGAGAGAAACATCTCCGCCTCTTCAAATGAACGCACCCCGCGCTGCCACAACAAAGTCGCCACAAAGGGCGAAACCCGTGGCTGCCACGCCTCAATCTCAGACGGGGTCGGCGAAGGACGAAGGGACCAAGTATACGAAGCCATGGCAGACAGTGTGACGAGAGAGCATTGGATGAGCAAGAAAAGCGCTAAAATTGGCTTAAATAAGCCAAATACTTGACAAAAAGCGAATTTTGTATTTTAATATTGGCGCTAGTTCGCTTTTTAAGACGCTCGACACAAGAAGGGACTATCCTTCATGAAACCCAGAAACGGCCCTGGGGACTACGTCGTCATCAACCTCGGCGAGTATAAAAAGGCGCTCACAGCGCCGACCTATGCCACCACACTCGTCGGAACCACGGCAGGAGGTACCGTCCAACACTACCGCCCAGGGGTCGTCGTCTTCATCATCCCTGGTGGACACATCATCGAGCAGAGCGTCCGAGTGGTCAGGCACTCAAACGCGGAGGTCGCCGCGCTCTACAAGCGCCTCGGCGTCGAGCCGCCCGCGCGGCTCCTCAAGAATGAACCCTGATCGCTTCCGCCTCGAGCGGCGCGCCCAACCCTGGGTGCGCCGCTCGAACTCATTTTAGGGACTATGCGCTTTCTCGTAGTCTGCGTATACGCTCCAAGACTTCCGGCGTTGGTTCTTCAAACTCGGCTTTGGTCAGAAACATTTTCTTAAAAAGCTTCGGATCTTCGAATAACTGGGCCGCTGCTCGCTTCGCTTCAAAGATCGGCTGTGTGTTTACCGTATCACGCGCCTGTTCAGCTGTGAGAAACCCAAGACGTACCAACACAGGAAGCTTCCCTAACCCTTTGATATCAGACGGCGTTGGTGGCCAACGGTTCGTATCAAGCTTGTTGGCTGCGCGAGTCTGGGCCGCCTTCAGAGCAATCGCGCTTCTCGCTTCCGCCGCTGCTTGTTCTTCTTGAGCTTTTCGTTGCGCTTCTAGTCGCGCCTCTACTTCGGCGAGCTTGGCTTTTTGACGCGCATTCTCAGCTTCAACTCTTTTTCGAGCTTCTTCCTGAGCATCACGCTCTATTTCTAGTGCTCGCTCAAGACGTTCTTTTTTCGCCTGATCTTCCGCCTCTCGTCTTGCACGTTCCGCTGCCATCAATGCATCGAAGTCACTCTGCAAGACTTTTTTCACCTCCATCTCTTGAAGTTCTCTCGCTCGCTCTTCTGCCAGCTGCCGCTTTCGCTCCGCACGTGCACGTTCTCGATCTTCAAACGCCTTCTGCTGTTTCGCTAAGCGCTCCGGAGACAGTCCAAGAACATTCGCAAGAAGAAGGGACTGCTCCGAATCCATCTGCTCAAAGAACGGCTCAAACGCAGCGCGCTTTTCATGAAGCGTCGTTTCGCCTACTCGCGTAGACTCTTCTTGAGTTACAAGAAACGCTTTTTTTACCGCTTCCGTTGAGAGGACTCCTAAATGGGTATCACTTCCCTCTAAGTTTCTCCGTGCCTTCGCGATGCTCTTCTCTTGCACTTCACGCACACTGTCTGCCGGATCCGGATCGAACGTCTTCACCTGAAGCTGAATCAATTGTCCGGCGGCTGTGATTGACAGATCGATTGCTCGCTCACGCTTCAAATCTTCTCGTGGCGTCCCATGACGAACGGAAGCGATGTGCCCCGTATCGGCTGCTTGGATCAAACGACGCAGCATATAGAGTTCCATCACCTCGAAGCGTTTTCCTGGATTTGACTTGAGCGCATCAATAATCCGAAGGAGTTTTTCATTTAAGCCCGCTAACGCTACCTGTCTCAGTTTCGGATCGAGGATGCGTTCTGCCTGACGTACCTCCAAATCAATCACCAACATCTCAACATCCATTGGCTCAAGCTTGATCGCCGAGTCCAACGGTACACTTCGGCCTTTGTTCATAGCCAAGAACTGCCGATACGCGGCCAATGCCTTATCTTCTTCGGCAATTAATTCATCGGCGAGCGGAAATGCTTTGAATTCAGTCGCGACTTCAGCCCTCGTGAGTTGTTCGGGACGCTTCTGCCCTTTCGGATCGGTCGTCGGGCGGCTGCGCAATACTTCTTGCCACAGAACTTCGTGAATTTCGTTCGCCAAATCTTGTGCTTCTATTCCCTCAAATAAATGCTCATATGCCTTAAGACGCTTCTCTTGACCCTCAAGCGTCTTCATCGCTGGATCGGCTTTTATCTTAGCGATCTCTTCTCGCACCATACCGGCTGTCATCCGAGGATTGTAGATAAACGCACTTGTCACTCTCGCCAAATGACCCGCATAACGTGAACCCACTTCGGATGTCTTTTCAACCGAATGAACAGGCAGTGCGCTCTCTTCTTCGTGAACGTACTGTTTCGCTAAACCACCTTCAAGGTTCATAAAAAATACCTGCGGCCAGTATACCGCATCTCCCCTTCTCACACGAACCGCCTTCTAAAAAGATGAGTAGGCAGCCAAGAGTGGCAAGATCAACAAGACAATCATCGCAATCGCGATAACCTTCATCCAAAATTGCAAACGTTCACGTTTCATAGAGAGGCCAAAAATAAACGATTAGTTCCCACGACGTAACACCTTGATAAACGTATCTGGTGGAATTTCGACTCCCCCTACACCCATCGAGAGCATACGTTCCTTTCCTTTCTTTTGCTTCTGGAGAAGCTTGGATTTGCGTGAATAGTCACCTCCAGACATCTTGGCAAGCACATCCTTGCGGAAGGGATTGATACGGTCAGAAGCGAGAATCTTCGCCCCAATCACGGCCTGCAACTTAATCGCAAACTGCGCGCGTGGCAGCTCGTCCTTCAGCGTTGCAATAATTTCTCGTCCACGTCGATCCGCCTCGGTTAGGTGAAGCAAGGTGGCTAGTGCTTCAACCGGCTCTTCAGCTACATGGATGTCTAAACGCACAATCTCGGAAGAACGGAATTCAGAGAAATCATAGTTCAACGAGGCGTACCCTGCCGTTGCGCTCTTTAGTTTATCGTAAAAATCAACGATCACCGAAGCGAGTGGCATGGAATAGTGGAGAATCGCTCGCTGTAAATCCAGATATTCTGTATTTTTATATTCTCCACGACGGTCTTGAACCAACGCCATCACGTTACCGATATATTCCTTTGGACAGACAATATCGACCGTCGCCCACGGTTCACGGGTTTCTTCAATACGCGAGACTTCTGGAAAATCGCCTGGCGACTTCACGAATAGCTCTTCCCCATTCGTCAACTTCACTTCGTATCCCACCGATGGCGTCGTGATGACGATATCCATGTCAAACTCACGAATCAGACGTTGCTGCAAAATCTCTAAGTGCAACATTCCAAGAAGTCCACAACGGAACCCGAAGCCAAGCGCACTGGAATGCTCTGGATCAAAAGTGAGGGCCGCGTCACTGAGTTTGAGTTTCAAAATCGCGTCACGGAGCTTTTCATATTCGGAGCCATCAGATGGAAAGACGCCCGCATAGACCATCGGACGAACTTCACGATATCCAGGAAGCTGCTCAACACTCGAATCCCCCGTAAGCGACACCGTGTCACCCACACGAACCGCTTGAATATCTTTCAGACCTGTCACGAGATAGCCAATCTCTCCCGTTTCAAGCCGACCAGACTTCGTGTGTTCCGGTTTTAGGTACCCGACTTCAAGCGCCTCGCCATTGGTCGCGGTCGCCAAGAAGCGAACCTTGCTCCGCTCTTGTAAGACGCCATCCATACACCGAATATACGCGATCACACCCTGGTAGTCGTCGTACTTCGAATCAAAAATAATCGCCCGACCTGGGGCGGCTGGATCGCCCTTTGGGGGTGGCACATCACGGACAATCCGTTCGAGAATCTCTAGTACACCTTCTCCCGTTTTTCCTGAGGCGCACAAAATTTCTTCACGCTTACAACCAATCAGCTGCATCAATTCATTGCCACGACGCTCAACATCCGAGTTTGGTAAGTCGACTTTATTCAAGACTGGAATGATCGTGAGATTTTGATCGATCGCTAAATACAAGTTCGCAATCGTTTGTGCCTGCACACCTTGCGTTGAGTCAACCAAGAGAATCGCTCCTTCCACAGCCGCCAAGGAACGAGACACTTCGTAGGTAAAGTCAACGTGGCCTGGGGTATCGATGAGGTTGAGCTCGTATTCGATGCCATCCTTCGCCGTGAACTTCATGCGCGCTGGCTGGAGCTTGATTGTAATTCCACGCTCGCGTTCGAGCTCCATAGTGTCGAGGAGCTGCTCCTTCATGCGGCGTTTTTCCACTGTACCAGTCAATTCCAACAACCGATCGGCTAACGTCGATTTCCCATGGTCGATGTGGGCAATAATGCAGAAATTTCGAATGCGAGATTGGTCCATGTAATTGGCAAGATAGTGCCGTATTTTCGCTAAAGAGACAAGCAAGGAGCTCGACCGAACAAAAAAGCCACCTAGGTTGTCTTAGGTGGCTTTTTTGTAGCGAAAGTTCGCTATTTTACATTCATCGCAGCTTTGAGCGCTTCGCGAGCTGCCTTCACGGTCGTTTCGTAGACCTGCTTTGCTTGAGTCTCGGCGTTTTTGCGAGCCACGCGTGGTGCCTCCATTGAAGCCTTGAACTGTGTCTCCGTTAATTTCACAGCTGCTTTGTAGGTTTCGTTGGCATTTTTTACAGCAGCACGGAAGTCCTTGCTGGCTTGTTCACGCTGCTCATTCGTACCCGTACAACGCTGTTTCCAGACGGTGAAGGCTGATTCAATCGTCGACTTGCGAGCCGTATTCGCGGCATCGATCGCTGCGCGACGAACGTTCAATGCATTGGTCTGAGCTGTTCGATAGGCTTGGGTTGCGCTATCAATTGATGTTTGTCGAGTCTTAGTCGCAGCATCAACAGCGGCACGATACGTGTTGATTGCCTGCTTTTGAGCGTCTGTAAGATTTTTCTTTTGGAGTTTTAGATTCTGTTCAGCACGTGTTTTTTCACGTCGCGCTTCTTGCATAGCCCGATTTCTGGCAAATTTTGCATCCTGTTCTGCATGAGTGTGCTGGATACGCATGGATTGCTCTTCACGAGCATTCGACAAGCGCAGCAAACGTTCCGCAGAGCGGTGCTCCCAGTTTAAGCGCTGTTCTTCTGAGCGAGCATTACAGGCGACAAGATTTCGTGTTGAAGACGAAGATTCAGCAGCAAACGTCGCGAGCGGAGCGCTCGCTACAACCGACACGACGATAAAGGAAGAAAGAAAATGTTTAAGCATAGGGTGAATGAAGAGAGAACGTCCCTTCTCCCCTATTGTACCGATACCCCCGGCCTTTGTTACATCTTTGCAAAAAGCTTTGTAGTAAGCCTCTTTTTTAGCGCCTGCACTAGTTCAGCCTCTGGCAACCCAAACTGAGCCGTAATCAAGAAGAAGGCGATCCCTCCAAGCACTCCCGCAAACGCTCCCTGCAGGAGGATCATCCAGCCGTGGGTCATCGGATCAAGCCAGAACCCAATCGCATGACGCACAGCAAACGTTACAAAGGCCTGGATCCCTAATGCAAAGATCATCGTAACCACGAAACGCAGGAGCGACCGCGACCAGATACGGTGCTTCATCCGACGTAAAAGCACAACTAAGAGCAAGACACTGTTCACGATCGAACCGCCGACAATTGCCCACGCCAGGCCATGTACACCTGATGACTGATAGCTAAGCCACGCGATAAAAATGGTTACCACTTCGGATGCGCAGGCAATCAAGAACGGACGCCAGGCTTCTTGCAATGCGTAAAACGCACGGGTAAGGAGTTGGCTCAATGCCTGCGCCGGCAGGGCAAGCGTCAGAAGCGCAAAGACTTCGAGCGTCAGTTGTGTGTCATTCCAATCAAATCGACCGTCACCCAACACAACACGAACAATCTGTGCACGAAGAAGAATAAACAAGATGCACAATGGGAGAATGAAATACAGGATTCTACGTGCCGCCTGATGAAGTGTTTGCTGGAAAATATCTTCCCGATTCGCTCCGATCGCCTGCGATAACGCCGGGAAGGCAGCAATCGCAAAGGATACCCCGATCAATCCCAACGGAAAGCTTTGCAGATTTCCTGCGAGGTTAAAAATCGACACCGACCCTTCTCCCAAGGTTGAAGCAAAAAACAAAATGATTACAAGGTTCACCTGCGCTACGGCCAATCCAGCCGTGCGCGGCACCATGAGCTTCAACATCCGACGAATTGGTTCAGGCGAAAGACTCGGCAACGCTAGATGGAACGAGCCAATAGGACGTACAGCCAAGTATTGAACCAATCCATGCGCAAACGCCCCTAAGACAACCCCCCAGGCTAAGCCGACCAGCCCTAACCAAGGCGCTAGCAACACGATCCCCAGAATGATTCCGACGTTGTAAAAAATCGGTGCAAAGGCAAACGCAAAGAACCGTTTCGTCGATTGTAGTACACCCCCCATGATCGCCGAAATACCCAAGAAGAGCGGCGACAAGAACATGATACGTGTCAGTGTGGCTGTAATCGCTTGTTTCTCCGGACCAAACCCGGGAGCAAGCCACGGAACGATCGTTGGCGCAGCAATCATCCCGATTGCACAAGCCACAATTAGTGCGACACCAATAACCGACAACGCCTGACCCGTAAACCGTAACGCTTCTTGAAGCGTTTTTCGCTCACGAATTTCGGTAAACAACGGAATAAAGCCCGCGCTCAACGCACCAAGGATTAATAAATTATAGAGTAGATCCGGTAATCGAAACGCGGCATAGTACGCATCTAACTCAAGTCCGGCGCCAAAGTTCGTTGCGAGCAACCGATCACGAACGACGCCTAATAAACGGGAAGCAAACGACGCAATACTTACGATCGCAGCTGCAGCAGCAACGCCTTCGGTTTCACCGTTCCAGAGACGGCGCAAAAAAGACAAAACAGGCATGATTAGAAGCCAAATTCATCATCCGCTGCTCGGAAGAAGCAATAATACGCATTCCCCTCTATCACAAGGTCGATTGGTGCAAGACGTGTGCCCTGTGGCGCTTCACCCTCGATCGCCGCGCCCGTGCAAGGCGAAAACTCCGCCTCGTGCCAACGACAAC